>JAFQOH010000231.1:0-7915 GCA_017403345.1 Thermoguttaceae bacterium | reverse complement strand
ACGATGGAAAGAACGATGGAAAGAACGATGGAAAGAACGATGGAAAGAACGATGGAAAGAACGATGGAAAGAACGATGGAAAGAACGATGGAAAGAACGATGGAAAGAACGATGGAAAGAAGGCGGTGTGGGGATGCCTGTTCCTGTTTCTGTGTCCTTTCTTTTTTTTGTTGATTCCTGAAATCGTGGGATGCTGGGCGGAAACCCGGCCATTGATTTCATCGGTTACGAATGAGAAAGTGCTGAATTCTGCTCCGAAACGTTTCAGGTCGGATCACTACGAGGTCCCGGAAGGAATTCAGAGGATCGACTCGTTTGCATTTTCCGACCGGACGACATTAAAATCGGTGAAGCTGCCTGCGGGGACGAAGGTGATCGACGACTACGCGTTTCAAGGATGTACGGCACTTGGATCCGTAACGTTTCCTAATGAGTTGAGAAGCGTAGGCAGGTTGGCATTTGAGAACTGCTCATCCCTGCGTTCGGTCGATCTTCCGGCATCGGTCACGATCATCCGTGAGGGAACATTCCAAGGATGCTCGGCACTCGAATCCGTGACGTTTTCCGAGAATTTGAGTGTCGTGGGGGATAGGGCATTTAATGACTGCACGTCCCTGCGTTCGATCGATCTTCCGGCATCGGTCACGTGGGTCGCCAAGTATGCGTTCAGCGGCTGCACGGCGATGCAGACGCTCACGATACGGAATCCGGATGCGGAGATCGAGTTTTTGGAATCGAGCTGCTACCCTTACATACTGCCGAACTGTAAGATCCGTACGCCGAAGAGATCAAAAGTATGGAAAGCCGCGGAAATGGCGGGGTACGAGTGCGTGCCGCTGGAGGAGTGACGCTGTTTTGCGAGCGCGGCGGTATGCCGAAAGAGAGCGCATTCAAGGGCGGAAATCGGGGTTGACTCGTTTGGGGAAGTTTTCTATACTGTGAGCGTTTCGTTTTTTGATTTTGGAGACCTGCAGGGCTCCGCTCATTCGTTCAGGGAGGCTTTTTTCATGAAGATCCAGATCGTCATTCCGGCCCGGCTTGCGTCGACGCGGCTTCCGCGCAAGGTCTTGCTCCGCGAAACGGGGAAACCGCTCATCCAGCACGTTTGGGAAGGGGCGCGTCAGTCTCGGCTTGCGGACGGCGTCACGATCGCGGCGGACGATGAAGAGATCGTTCGGACCGTTGAGGGATTCGGCGGACACTGCGTCCTCACGGGAAAAGAGATCGCCTGCGGAACGGACCGGATCGCAGCGGTGGCACGGGAAATGCCGGATGTGGACGTTTTCGTGAACGTGCAGGGCGACGAGCCGGAGATCCTCGGCGACACGGTAGATGCTGTGGCTGCGCTGATGCAGGACGACCCGAATGCCGTGATGGCGACGCTTGCCGCACCGATCCGCACGATGGAAAAGGCGAACGATCCGTCGTGCGTCAAGGTGGTTTTTGACTCGGCAGGCCGTGCGCTCTATTTCAGCCGGAGTCTGATCCCGTATCCGCGCGACGGCGTGAAAGAGGAGGACCTTCTGCGTGAGGAACCGCTTTTCTGGCAGCATTTAGGCATTTACGCATACCGGCGCGATTTCCTTTTGAAGATCAGCTCGCTTCCCCGCACGAAACTGGAACGACTCGAGTCGCTTGAGCAGCTGCGAGTGCTGGAAAACGGCTACCCGATCCTGGTGGGGACGGTCCCGCGGGCCGGAATTGGGATCGACACGCCGGAAGATTACGCTGAATTTACCCGGAGGTGGAAAGAAAAAGAGAGAAAAAAGGCAGTGAACGTGTCCTGACACGAATTTCACGGCAAACACGAAAAGATACGAAAGATTTAAAAATTTTTTTTGTCTTTTGGTGAATTTCGCATTTTTTCGAGTTTTTCGTGTTTCCTTTCAGTGTCTTTCAGTGTATTTCGTGAACTTTTCAGTGTATTTCGTGATGAAACTGGTATGCAGTTGCCGGCTGGAATGGAAAAAGACGAAAAAATCGGAAAATTTGCGAAAAAAGGGACTCCCCCCCCTTGTGGAAATCTGAAAATCGTGTATACTTTATTCTGTAAAAATTGAGAGTGTGAGTGATTTTTACAAAATCGCAAAATTTTTAAGATTTTTGGGCATTTAGCTCAGTTGGTTAGAGCGCCGTGCTCACACCGCGGAGGTCACTGATTCGAGTTCAGTAATGCCCACTGGAAAGTCCCGCCTCGTGTTTTACGAGGCGGGATTTTTTTTGTACGGTCTCCCGAAAGACTGGATCCTGAGGAAATCTCCTTTTCCAATGCGTCTCGGCTTTTCGGAAGCTCGGAAATTTTGAGCCAAAAAAAGCGGGTCAAGCCGGATCCGCAGGGAGTGAAGTCATGGAAATGAAGGATTTGGTCGCGCTTTGCAAAAAACGCGGTTTTCTGTTTCAGTCGAGCGAGATCTACGGTGGTCTGAATGGTTTCTGGGACTATGGTCCGCTGGGCGTCGAGCTGAAGAAAAACGTCAAGAACGCTTGGTGGCAGGACATGGTCGCGACGCACAACGAGCAGAAACTCGACGAAGGCGCTCCCTCCAAATACGAAATGACGGGTCTGGACTGCACGATCATCATGCACCCGCAGGTCTGGAAGTGCTCCGGACACTACGACCTTTTCCATGATTTCATGGTGGACTGCACGGAATCGAAACGCCGTTACCGTTACGACCAGCTTCGCGGACGCTGGGTGGAAGCGAAGGGGCAGAAGGTCTTCGTCCTTGGCGACCCGAACGCGGACAGCTGGGACGAGAGCATTCACGCACGTGCGCAGAAATTCTTCAATCTCCGCGCGAAGGATGCAGATCAGATGGTCTTCGGCGAAGAGCTGATCTCGCTGGAAAAGATCGAGGATTTCTCGCAGGTCCTCGCTCCGGAAGCGAAACACCTCGGCACGCTGACCGCTCCGCGTGAGTTCAACCTCATGTTCAAGACCGTCGTCGGTGCGCTGGGAAGCGATGACGATGCGTCTTTCCTCCGTCCGGAAACGGCACAGGGGATCTTCGTGAACTTCAAGAACGTTCTGGACAGCACGCGCATCCGCGTTCCGTTCGGCATCGCGCAGCAGGGAAAGAGCTTCCGCAACGAGATCACGCCGCGCAACTTTACGTTCCGTTCCCGTGAATTCGAGCAGATGGAATGCGAATTCTTCTGCTCTCCCAGTTCCTCCCGCGCGTGGTACGAGTACTGGCGGAATCGTCGTTTCCAGTGGTACATTTCGCTCGGTCTGGCCAGCGAAAAACTGCGTCTGCGCGAGCATGACCCGGAAGAACTCGCACACTACAGCGTCGGGACCGCCGACATTGAGTACGCGTTTCCGTTCCTCCCGGAAGGCGAGTACGGCGAGCTGGAAGGGATCGCGCACCGCGGCGATTTCGACCTCCGCAGCCACATGGAAGGCAAGCTGATCAACCGTGACGGCAAACTGGAAGTCGAGCTGAACGAAAACGGCAAACCGAAGCATCGCGGATGCGGAAAGGACCTTTCGTATTTCGACGACCAGACGCGCGAACGCTACATTCCGCACGTCGTGGAACCTTCTGCCGGCGCGGACCGGGCGACGCTCGCGTTCCTCTGTGAGGCGTACGACGAAGACGAATGCCCGGACGAAAACGGCAAAATGTCGAAGCGCGTCGTTCTGCGTTTTCATCCGCGTCTCGCACCGGTCAAGGCGGCCGTCTTCCCGCTCGTGAAGAAGGACGGAATGCCGGAACTTGCGTCGGAGATCTACGGCGAACTGAAGAAGCATTTCGTTACCTTCTACGATGAAAAAGGTGCCGTTGGCCGACGCTACCGCCGTCAGGATGAGATCGGTACGCCGTTCTGCATCACGGTGGACAGTCAGACGCTGGAAGACGGAACCGTCACCGTCCGCGACCGCGACACGCTGGAACAGTGGCGCGTCCACAAAGACGAGCTAGTGGCTGAGATCACGAAAAAGATCAACGGTTAAACTGGGTAAAGCTGGCGAAAACATCAAAACTGACTCGATTTTTTGAATGAAGTCCGAAGAGGAGAGCATTTTTAAAATGTTTTTCTCTTCGGTCTACGCTATATGGTGAAACTTTTTTATGAAGAGCACACAGTCGAAGATCCTCATCGACGGATACAATATGATCTGCGCTCTGGGGATCCTTCCCGGACTGGGCGGTCGGCGTGCGCTGCCGGTCGGAAAGCTGGCGGGGGCGCGAACGTCTCTTCTGAAACTGTTGGCCAACGATCTTTCGGAACCGTATCGACGGCAGACGACGGTGGTCTTTGACGCACTGGAGCCTCCGAAGATGGTACCGGATTCATTTCGGTATGAGGGGATCGAGGTCGTTTTTTCCCGCGGGTACGACACGGCAGATGAGTACATCATTGAGCTGATCTTGGCACAAAAACGCAACGCAGACTGGATGGTCGTTTCGAGCGATCACCGGATCCAGAATGCGGCACGTCGGCGGCGGATGGTGTTTTTTGACTCGGACGAGTGGTTTTACGACAGAATGCCGGAGCCGGTCAAGTCTCCTCCCAAGCCGATCCCCAAACCCAAAGAGAAACCGGAAAAGCCGTCCTGCGAAGACGCGGCCTACTGGCTGAGCGTTTTTGGCGGCTGCGATGATGAAACGCAGGGGTGATGAAACGCAGGGGTGATGAAACGCTGACGTGACGGCATCAAAAACAGAGCGCACTCTTCCAGAAGCTTTCCTGGAGAGTGCGCTTTTTCTATTGGGAACGCGGTACGGGAAGTCTAGCGCATGAATTTCTGCGCCTTTTCCACGAGGGACTTCAGTTCCGTACGATGGGGATCTTCACCGACTGCCGGCTGGATCAGGTCCAAAACCGTTCCGAGGCTGGCCGACCCCGTGTGCGGACTGTCGCGCAAAAGCAGGGCGAAGAGTGCCGTTCCGGCGGCGAATCGGAAGTTTTCCGACGGAGGCGTTTCTTTTTCCTTTTCCGCGTCAAACGTCACGGGGAACGTACGGAGCATGCTGGCCGACGCCGTTGGTTCTTTCCAGCGCAGTTTTACGAAAAACCATTCCTGCGCCGTCTCGGGCTCTGCACTTTCCGCGTCCGGTTTCGTTTCCGCGTTGGCCTGCGTTTCTGCGTCAGCCTGCGTTTCTGCGGTCACCGGAGTTTCTGCGTCCGTTTTTTTGCCGTAGCGCGGCGGGTCGAGTCGTGAGGCGCTTGGGATCTCTGTGCCGACGGGGACGATTTCGTAGAGAGCGACGGCACAGTGTCCGGCACCGATCTCTCCGGAGTCTTTTCGGTCGTCGTTGAAATCGCGGTCTTCGAGTTTCCGTCTTTCGTATCCGATCAGGCGGTACGCAGCGACGCGGGCCGGATTGAATTCGATCTGGAGCTTCACGTCTTTGGCGATCGGGATCATGGAGCCGACGAGGTCGTCCGCGAGCACTTTTTTGGCCTCGGAGCGGGAATCGACGTAAGCGTAGTTTCCGTTTCCGGAGGCCGCGAGCGTCTTCATTCTATCGTCATGGAAGTTCCCCATTCCGAAGCCGAGCACGGTGAGGAAAACGCCGCTTTTCGCTTCACGTTCCACGAGACTCTTGAGGGCTTCCGGGTCGGTGATCCCGACGTTAAAGTCTCCGTCTGAGCAGAGGATGATGCGGTTGACTGCTTCCGGATCGAAATTTTCGCGTGCCAGGGCGTAGGCTTTCTGGAGGCCGTCACCGCCGGAAGTCCCGCCGTAGGGGTTCAGCTCCAGGAGTACTTTTTCAATGGCCGACTTTTCATTTCCGGGGGTCGGAGCGAGCCGGACCTGTGTGTCGCTGGCGTACGTCACGATGGAGATCCTGTCTTCCGGGCGGAGTTTGTCGAGGAGCTGAAACATTCCGTCGCGGACCAGCGGCATTTTGTTCCAGTCGCTCATCGAGCCGGAAACGTCGATCAGAAAAACGAGATTCAGTTTCGGACGCTTTTCTTCGGGGATCTCGCGTCCCTTGACCGCCACCATTGCCATGAGGAGCCCTTCACGCCACGGATGCGGACGGACTTCGACGTGCGGACGCAGCGGGCACGCGTCGTCGGCGGCTGGTCCTTCAAGCGCGTAGTCAAAGTAGTTGACGAATTCCTCCACGCGGACGGACTCTCGCGGCGGCAACATTTCATTTTCGGTCAGAAACGTCCGCGTTTGCGCGTAAGAGGCCGAATCCGTGTCCAGACCGAACGTGGAGTAGGGCGCGTCGGCGGGATTTTTGAACTCGTTCTCCTGAATGTCAACGTACTGCGGAGCGGACGGCGGGAGCGCGGGCGTCGGATACGGGCGCGGGACCGGCATCGGGGCTGGACGGACAGGGGCGGGGAATTCCGGTGCTTCGGGAGCCGGCATACTGCGGGACTCGCCGTCCATCACGGCATCCGCTTGCTTTTCCATCCGCATTTGCATGCCGTTCATGCCGTTCATGTTGCGTGCGCGCTTACTTTTCACTTGTGCCTTGGACGGGAGATCGATGACGGCTGTGGGCGGTTCCGAGGCTGACGCGGCGGCTTCTTCTTCGGCTTCTTCGGTGAATTCTTCGATCTCTTCTTCGGTGGATTCTTCGATATCTTCTTCGGTGAATTCTTCGATCTCTTCTTCGTCAAATCCTTTCAGCATTTCCTGCGTCAAGTCTTCCGTCGTTTCTTCAAAGGGGGCGGAAGTCACAGATGCGGGGGCTGCGGGTTTGAGTTCCGGCGTGAACACGCCATGTTCCTCCAAAGGCATAGCTTGGTACGCCTCGTTGGCCGTTTCCAGAAGCATGGCCGTTTCCCGGAGCATCGCATTTTTCTGCAGGAGCAGAGATCCCGCACAGAGGACGAGGAGCAGTGCTGCCGTGCACGTGCTGAACGAGATCCAGCGCCGTTTCCGTGGGTTTTTCTTTTGAGTTTCCATACTTTCAGTTCCTTTCGTCATTTTTTCTGATCCTTTCTGCGTTTCCGATTCGCTGATTTTGTCTGACTCGTCCGGGAGCGGTTCCTGAGCGAGCGCGAGCGTTAGATCCTGCGCCAGCTTGCGGATCGCGTCGAGTTCTTCGAGCAGTTCCTCACTGGATCTGCCGCCGGATCTGCCGTCGGATCTGCCGTCGGATCTGCCGCTGCCGGTATTTCGTTCCGCCTCAAACTGCGCGCGTTCTTCCGGAAGGGCCTCATCCAGCGCGATCGCCGTGAGGAGAGCTTCTCCGGAGAGCGTTTCGCCGGAGAGCGTTTCTCCGGAGAGCGTTTCGCCGGAGAGCGTTTCGTCAGAGAGCGTTTCGTCAGAGAGCGTGTCGTCAGAGAGCGTGTCGTTCGGGAAAGTTGCAGCGTCACGCATTTCAACGTCACGCATTTCCGAGTCTCGGTCAGCGCTCTTCATATTCTGATCTTCCTGATTTTCGTATTTTTTGCTGTTCATTTTTGAGCCCTCCTCTTTCATTCACCGTCATTGAGCATTTCGCGCAGTTTGCGGATCGCCTCACTTAGGATCCGTCCGACACCTGCCCGTGAGATACCGAGGACTTCCGCGATCTCTTCGTAGGTGAGTTCTTCCTGAAATTTCAGTCGAACTGCCTCACGGTGACGCAGGGGGAGCTGATCAATTTTTTGAAGCAGCATTTCCGAGTTCTCCTTTTTCTGGACCTCTTCGCAGACGGAGGCCGGGGTGCGTTCCGGAACGCAGTACGTCAGGTAGGCGCAGATCTCCGCACGCTTTTTCTGACGCCGAAACCAGTCAAAAATGAGATTTCGGACCGTCTGGTAGAGCCAGGGTTTGGTTTTTTCGATCTCCAGACCGACTTTCTTTTCATGCTCCAGAAGGTGCAAGACCGCTTCCTGCGTGAATTCTTCCGCAAGGGCATAGTTCCGTACGAGCCGAAACGCGAAAGTGCGTATCGTGCCGTACTCTGTTTCGGTAAGTCGGCTGGCGAGTTTTCGTATTTGAGTTTCCGACATT
>JAFQOH010000230.1:0-8701 GCA_017403345.1 Thermoguttaceae bacterium | reverse complement strand
ACAAGGCGCCTCCGGAACGTTTACGGACTGCGAATCCAGCGGAAACGCGTAGTCTGGAATTGTGGTCCGCGACAGCGGCACGAATCCGACGGTGGAGAACTGCCGATTTACGAATAATCAAGAGGCGGGAATTGTGGTCTGCTGCGGTGCAAGCGGAACGTTTACGGACTGCGAAGCCAGCGGAAACGCGTTGTCTGGAATTATTGTCCGCGACAGCGGCACGAACCCGACGGTGGAGAAATGCCGATTCACGAATAATCAACAGGTGGGAATTGGGGTCGGCTTCGGCGCCTCCGGAACGTTTACGGACTGCGAATCCAGCGGAAACGCATTGGATGGAATTGCGGTCCGCGACAGCGGCACGAACCCGACGGTGGAGAAATGCCGATTTACGGATTCCAAGGAAAGTAGCGGAATTTTTGTCTGCGACGGCGCCTCCGGAACGTTCCAAGAGAATACGCTCTCCGGGAACGCAAAAGGAAACTGGTACGTTGATGACGACAGTTCGCCTATTTGCATCGACAATACGCCGAATTATGATGACGAGGAGGAAGAAATTCCTAGTAGTATATTTAAGTGATCCCTCCAATTGAGAGGAGTGGAATGCGAAGTGAGACGGGGTGGCTGGTGCCGCCCCGTTTCTCGATATGAGCATGAAGGAGATCCGGCGGTAAAGGGGGTCGAATGAAGGCGTCACCTACTCTCTTTGGGCGTCTCATTTTCATAGAGATCTGCGTACCGGACCCGCAGGAATCGCGGACGATATTCGGACGGCGTGCGGGGAAGTTGGCCGAGGCGGTTCAGGTTGTGGGTGAAAATCAATTCTTCTGAAGTGGAAAGTGCGGGATGCGCCTTCGCATTGTATGCCGACACGCCGTCACGATGTTCCGGGACCCGCCAAAGTTCTCTCGCAGGCCCAAATGGCCCAATGGGACTTTCGCCGATGCGGTACTCAACGAAAGGAGAGATCCCTCCGCGTGTGTACACGAGCAGGAATTTCCCAGCCAGCGGTCCAGCGGGGATCGGTGAGATCGAAAATTCAGGCGAGATCCCCTTCACAAGAAACGCGCATTCCGTGAGTTCCGTTCCCCATTCCGTTCCGTTCCAGAACCTCCATTTCTCGAAATCCGCCAGCGACTCCGGCTTCACACGCGCAGCGATCAGGTCTTTTCTGCTGAACTCGTTTTTCTGATCGGCATACCCAAAGACGTACAGAAAAGCATCGTCGGTCTCCTCCAGGATCGCAGCCCCCAAGACGAACGCACGCTCCGGCGAATCGGCCAAAAGAGGAACGTTTTTTCGGATCACGGCATTTTGGAAATCCGGCGTGCCGTCCGCAAGAAATCCAAGTGTCACCCAATCCAGACGCGCAGGTTTCCAAGTCCGGGATTCCGGGCACATGGCTGTGAAGTGGAGTTTTCCATCATGAAAAAAGGCGTCCTGGAGCCAAATCCGTTCCGAAAGGAGATTCTGTCCGCGGGAGGGAATGTAAAAATCGGCGTCTCCGGAGATGGAAGAAAATCGCCCGAAAGTGTGATTCACCATGAAAACGTCGTCGAATTCCCGCCCGGAATTTTTTGTCGTACCGCAGATCGTGTCGCTGAAAAGAAAGTAAACGCACTCCCCCCGCGGCTCGGCAACGGAGTAGATCCCGTCAGCAGCGAGCCACCCGGAACTCTGTGCGAGCAAGGCGTTCCATTTCTCCGCAGGACGCACCTCCTGTCCCTCGAGAGAGAACGGGCAAAAGAGAAAGATCAAACCGAAATGAAACGTAAGCCGTTTGGCTCGAGGCCTGTCGCGAAAAGGTCTAAAAATAAAAAAACGTACCGTCTCCACTTGAGACGATACGCTAAAACCAATGCGCCCAAACATCTGCGCCATCCCCGTACAGGTTCTATCTAGGAGACTCACGAAGACCGATCTCCATATTCGGCGAGTCTGCGAAAGTAAATTTCGAATCGAACGGGGCAAATAAATCGAACAGTTCACTATCAACCAATCACGCAGCACTAAAGGAAGCCGCAGCGGGGATCATGTCGACATCCGCAGCCGTAGAGTCACTGATCTGGACGGATTCCAAAAGTGTCCAGTCTCCGCGATCGTAAAATTCGACCGTATCGCAGCCGGAACGCCAAATGACGAAAGTGTTTTCCGATTTGTAGGAGAGCCCCAGATAGTATCCATTGCGCACGATCGCCGCCATGGACAGATCTTTGAAGTCAACACTTTTCCCTTCGATCCTTGAAAGTACGCTCACGACGAGATTCAAGATCGGGTCGTATGTTGCAGCAGTGCTCATTTTTTTAGTCCTTTTTACGAAATTTCAAAAGTTTCAAAAGAACCGACCACCTGATTATTTCCTGGAAAGTGCCAGGACAAATACACCACGCCGAATTTAGCGTCAAAATTTGCCGACCAGCCGGCAAAGCCTCTCCGTCGCCAAATACAGCATTCACTGCCGAGTCCTCCTCCTTCGGCAATCCTCTCCTTAGTAACCGTATCGGAGTTCCCCCAAAAAAACATCGAAAGATTTACATTTGCCGAAAAAAACAGAAAAAACGTTAAAATTTTACCACTTTACGAAAAACAAATCCAATAGAAGGTAAGGAAACAGCGTTTTTTCTTGACTTGCTTCTCTGTTTTATCATTTCGTTTAAGAAAACAGAAAGAGTCTCAAGCATTCAAAGAGCTTGAGACTCTTAAATTTTTTCAAAAATTGCGAAAAAAACCTAAATTTACAGGAAATTTCGGGCTTCGAAAAATCGCTCAAATTTCAGCAAACAGCCCCCGCCAAGCGTTCACAGGCGTTCACAGGCGTAACGGCTCAACCGCGGTCACGGTAAATGATGCGTCCTTTTGTGAAATCGTAGGGACTGACTTCGACAATGACTTTGTCGCCGGGGACGACTCGAATGTAGTTTTTGCGCATTTTTCCGCCAAGATGGCAGAGTACGATGTGCTCGCTGTTTTCGAGCTGCACGCGAAAAGCGCCGCGGACGGCTTCACGGACGATACCGGTCACTTCGATCGCTTCTTCTTTGTTGGATTCGCTCATTTAAGCCTCCAGGGTTAAAGTGTGTCCAGCGCGGCCGCATTTCCGGCAAAGGATCAACGGAAGTACGAAGCTGAACTGGAAATTCTCGCTGAAACGGCACTTATTATACTCAATGTGAGAAAAAAATCAAGTGGGGGTACCGTCCGGCCAAGAAAGAAGTGAAATTTTTTCCAATATTTTGCAAAAATGCTCTAGCGTAAAATGGAGGATCCTGCTATAGTGCATAAGATCAGGAGGCTTTTTCAAAACTGTTTTCAGTGTAAAAAAGCGAGAGCTTCGTTTTTTAAAAGTTCCTTCAGGTAAATTTCCCGTTTTTTTGTATTTTATGTACCCCCATTCCCCAATCGTCATCCCTGAGCCAGACTCAGCCGGACAGCGGGAGTTTTTAGTTTTTTTATGCTTTATCCGTTAAGAGTCACGCCAATTTACCGGTCAGCCATATGGGGAGGCCGTAGACTGGCGGCCCTGCCAGGCCGTGAACTGCCTTGCTGTGCGCAAATATCCGAGTCCTGGGACGTTTCCGGTCACCCCAAAGGGATGAGTATCGTCGAGAATGGCCCGCTGGCCGGAATTTCTCTTCACGAGATCTTCACCCGGTACCGAACCGAGCTTCTTGGCCGTCACGCAGAGCTTCCTTTCGAGCGCTTCCCGCTTTTGGTGAAATTTCTGGATGCGAATCGGCAGCTTTCTGTGCAAGTTCATCCAGATGCAGAATACGTGGCTCGCGAAAAGTGCGGGGACTCGGAAAAAGCGGAAGCCTGGGTCGTGCTGGACGCCGATCCTGGAAGCCGCATGTCTCTGGGATTTCAGAGGCCCGTAACGCGTGAAGAGGTGGCAGACGCCGTTCGCAATGAATCCCTTGAGTCGATCCTCGCAGAACGAAGCCCCATGCCGGGGGAATGCTACTTCCTTCCGCCGGGGACCGTCCACTCGCTTGGATCCGGCATTTTTCTATACGAGATCCAACAGTGCAGTGACCTGACGTTCCGTCTCTACGATTGGAATCGTGAAGATGAACACGGAAATCGACGTGAACTCCATGTCGCGCAGGCACTGGAAAATCTGAAACCGGAGTACTGGTCCCTTGCTCCAGTCCCCCCAAAACCGACCGGACCGGGAAAGGAAATGCTCCTGGATGAGGAGGTCTTGGCTCTCGACCGACTTTCTTTTTCAGAAGAGCTCCCGAAACACGTGCTCGACTGCTCGGATTCCTGCCGGATCCTGACGGTCATCGCCGGCTCGCTGATGGTGGAAGGACTCGATCGCGAGCTGGTCTGCGGCGGATCCGTCATTCTGCCTGCGTCGCTTGGGAAAGTTCATCTGGAAAGCCGAAATGCCCTAGTACTTGATGCCCATCTGCCGATCCAGAAAGTCAGGAGATCCGAAAATGAGTGAACGGTCCGCATTCAAAACACGAAAAAGCCGCTTGTTTTGCGGTCTCCTTCCGAGTATGTGCGGCCTGCTGCTTCTGACGTGTGCCGGATGTGCGAAAAATGAAGCATTCGGTGTACCGAAACTGCAGCACGATGCACAGGAAGTCCAGGTCCAGCGCGCGACCCGTTTCGATCCCTACCCCGACCCAAACATTGGACCGGAGATCCACGGTGCGCGTCCCTATGGATTCGATGACCCAAGTTCCGAGCGGATCGTTCCGACTAGGATGCCGAACTGAATCTTCTGCGCCCCATCTCCCACCCCCCGCAAAAAGAAGGCTCTTCCGGCAAGCGTGTACCGGCCCGGACTGCAATTTTACCACTGAGAGCACAGAAAAGACGCAAATGAATTTTTAAAATTCAAAATTTGTTTGAACAGTCTATTTTTTACTGCTTTTTATGTTAAGATCAGTGTTTTTCTGTGAGTTTTCAGTGGATCCAGTGGATCCAGTGGTAAAACTGGTACACAGTTCCCGAATGGACCAAAAGGAAACGCAGTGCGGAGACCAAAGATCTCTGTACTGCGTTTGTTTCGTTTCGTTTCGTTTCGAGAAGTGGAAAAACTTCCATCTTATGCGGTTCACGCACTCTGGCGCGAATTGCGTGCTTTCCGGAAACCAAGCATTCCAAATGAGCCCAGAAGCAGCATGACCCACGCCGCGGGTTCCGGCACATTACCGTCCGTTCCAGCCGCGAGCGCACTGACCGCGAGATTGCCGTCTGCCGTGATGAAGGCATTCAGGCCGGACGAAACATTGAGCGGAACGCCGTCCCAGAAGTCTACGGAAAAACCTTCCGTCAGCTGGATCGTCTGCTCGCCAATTTCCGCCCCTTCCGCAAGCAGAATGTCGATCGACTCCGGCGTTTCCTGGAGATTCAGAAGGTCCGATCCGATGATGAGCTGGTCAAAATCGTCCGACGAGAAAATGTCGAAAACGAGCGTCCCCGCAAGAGAAAGCTCCCCAGAACCAGTGAACCGGATCTCGGAGCCGGTCTCTGCGTCAGGTGCTCCAATGCTCAGCGCCGCGCCTTTTTCCAGGTCGAACGTTCCTTTCAGCGCGTCCGTTCCGAGCGTCACGTCATCCTGCACGTGCATCGTGACTCCGTCCAGAACGCGCAGCACACCGCTTTTGACGGCCGTCGTGCCTTCGTAGGCGACCGTTCCGCCGTACGTTTTGCCGTCTTTTTCGATCGTGCCGAAGGAAAGAACGCCGGCATAGCCCTCCGAGTCTTCGTGCTTCGTCAGCGAGCCAGGCCCGGTCACGTCCGCGTAAAGCGTCATTTTGCTTCCGTTTTCGACGTTCCCGTTATTGTTCGCGCGGGTCGAGATCGCCGCGCCGTCGTCGAGGAGCTTGACCGTTCCGTAAACGTAACTGTTGGAGGCTCCGTCGGAACGCAGTGCCGCCTGGTAGCCCGTGTCATTTTGGTATCCGTCCGAGGAACCGAATTCCAGATTGCCGTAAACCGAGGAGTTGCTCAGGTAGAGCTGCCCCTGATCGTCGATCCGGAGCGTCGCGTTTTCGCCGAAGTTGACGGTCCTGCCGCTCAGCATGACGCGGTTCGCACTGCCGGGCGCAGCTTTCAGAAGGACCGTTCCGGTGAATCCGCTAAAATCCGCGCTGATCGTGTTGGACGGACCTCCGGAGTACGCGTACGTGACGGTTCCGTCTCCTGTGAATTTCCCGCCGAGGTTCCCATTGTTCGATTTGGTGAACGCGGCATCCGTCGCGACGTGGATCGTACCAGAGTTCGTGAGTGCGCCCGAGACGTTGAATTCCCCGCTGTTCACGAGGATCGTGCCTTCATTGGCGAGCGCGCCTGCGTATGTGTAGGAGTTCACACGGCGGTAATCCAGTTTCGCGCCGGATTTCACCGTCGTCGTACCAGTTCCGAGCGTCCCCGTCGTGCCGTCGTATGCTGTCCCGTTGATGGAACCTGCATAGCCGAGCTGGACCGTTCCGCCGTCGATCACGGTGTCTTTCCACGAGTTCGTGCCGGTCAGGAGGATCCAGCCGTGGCCCACGTTGTCGTTGAGCGTCAGCGTGTAATCTCCCGAAATATCGCCGGAGATCGCTCCCCATCCGATTTTGTCGCCCGCTCGCGAATTGATGAACGTGTTGCCGAAAAGTTCCACATCGCCCGTGACGTTCGTGAGGGCCACGTCTCCCGCCGTGTTCAGCAGAGCTTGAGCCTCCGCAGAAAGCGTGCCGTGAAAACGGATCGCTCCGCGGTTTTCCGCATGTCCAAGGCCGGAGATCTGGAGCTTGCTCTTGAAATCCGCAAAATAATTGGAATCGTAGAACATCAATGACGCACCGGGGTTGATCTTTACCGTGGCTTTTTCGCCGAAATAATCCGCATTCGTCTGTCGTGTTCGTCCTTGCTGGAGTTCCAGAACGCCTTCAAATTCGCTGAAATCGTAATTGTGGAGATTAAACTCGGAACTGCTGCTCGGATTCGTCAGGTAAACGTGTCCGGATCCTTTCAGGATGATGCCCTGTGCTTTATTGCTCGACGCGGCAGGCATCTGGATCGTGCCGGCATCTGCGTTGATCGTGCCGACGAAATTCGTCAGCGAACCGGAGAAAATGGTCGTTCCCGTCCCTTTGTTTGTGATGATGCCGCCTTTGGAAACGATCTCGTTCGAGATGGTGAATTCCGTGGTTTTGTTGATGGTAAGCTGGCCTGCGTCACGGGTGATGTTTCCATCGACGACCTTTTCGCTGAGTGTGATCTTGCCGCTGCCGAGCGTTCCGTTTTCCGCAAGCTCGACGTTAAGATGGGTGATGTCCGTCGTTCCGTTCCAGCTGTTCGTTCCGGTCAGGACGATCGTTGCGTGTGTGTTCTCAGCAGCCTGAAATCCGTTGAAGATCAGGTTGTCCTTCACGGTATCGTCCACAGTGTGTACGCCCGTGATGTTCCCAGAGATCGTGTTTGTGGAGGTCTGTCTGTCCAGCCGCGCACAGATCGTTGTGTTTCCGGAAAGCGAAATGCCGCCGGATATCGTTTTTCCGTTCGCGTCGAAGCGGATCTGTCCCAAACCGTCGTATGCGTTTCCCACATCGTGCAGGTAAACGTTTGCCTTGAGGTCTTCATTGAGCCAGAGCTGTGCACCGCCGGAAATATCGAACGTCATGTTCTCGCTGAACGTTGAGTAGCCGGAACCGCGCAGACGCAAATTCTGGTTTGGTCCAAGAACGGCCGTTCCGCTGAACCCCGTGAGGTTGTTCATTGTTTTCTGCGGATTGTCGTATTGAGCGGTCGGAGCCAGAATAAAAGACCCGGTGCCGGTCAGCGGGTTAAAGATCCATGCCGTGTGCGTGACGGAGGAACCTTCCGCCAGGTGGATAGTATATGACGCGTATTCCGAAGAAAATTCAGAATAATCAACGTTTTCATTTTCCTCAAGAGTAATTGTCTGTGTACCGGTATCGACCGTCCAGGCGGAAAGAGGCTCCGGAAAAAGTCCCAATGCCGGAGAAACCGCACAAAAAAACGCAACGGCTGATTTCCATGTTTTCATTGTGTTGATTCGGGATCTCATCACTATCTCCAAGGTTTAAAAAACGTTCGAAATTTAATACACAGTCTGAAAATGGCTTCCGATCAGGTAAAAAATCATCGTGAAGTCCATTTAACGTGAAGTCCATTTAAAAGGCCTGCCAAGCCTCAAACGACACGATCTGTCACACTGCGCCCAACAAACGGCAGTACATCAAACGACAGTACATCAAACGGCAGCGCAACAAACGGCCAAATAACAACTTGTTATAAATAGGATACTCCAAATTTTAAATTTTTCAAGAATTTTCTGAAATTTTTTTCATTTTTTCCTAAAAAAAATCTCTTTTTTTGATCCTCAAAGAAAATATTGAGGATCTGGAAAAACATCTCGAAAATATCCCCCCTTCACCGCTCACCCTTGACAATGCAAATTTTCCATGTACTAATAAATCTTGTCATTACGTCAGCTTTATTTTGAAATGAGTTTTTGGGGGCTGGCAACTGTAATTTAGGGAGAGATCACATGAATCAATATTTTGCAATAATACTTGGACGGCAAGCCAGACCACGTCCATGTCCATGATGTATCAGTCGACCGGCGACGCGCGCATTCTCGAACGTCTGACTTACGTTCTGGACGAACTGAAAACCTGTCAGGACGCCAATGGGAACGGTTATCTGCTGCCAACGCTCAAGGGGAAAGAACTTT
>JAFQOH010000229.1:0-3209 GCA_017403345.1 Thermoguttaceae bacterium | reverse complement strand
GCCGCCCCTTTGTGAATTGCTGGCTTGAAAAGCGTTCGCGGGACTCGCCCTTAAGGGCTCAGACATACAGCAGTGTTTACTCAGCAAATCGCTCGGAAGAACAGGAATTTTGTTTACCTAAAGGTGGAACCTTAATTTCAAGTTTCCCCCATGGCTGTTTCTACTGAACGAACAATTTGGACAGATTTGTACCCAACTTAGTCCCTTCCTAAAAATTTGAATGCGGGCAAACCGCTGTCTGTCCGAGGCCTTAAGGCCGAGTCCCACGAACGATTTCCAAGCCGGCAATTCACAAAGGGGCGGCGTCTGAGCCCCTTTGTGCGCCGTCCGCGTAGGACATAAAAAATTGAAAAAAGCACCGGAACGGTGCTTTTTTCTACCTTCTGCCCCGAAGGGGCGTTTTTCCTTAGTGAATGATCGTCGGATGTCCGTGGTATGCCGGAAGTGCATGAGGACGTACAATCTGTCCGCCGGATTCGTAGGAGTCGATCGCTGCGAAGATGTATTCCATCGTTGCAAGTGCGTCGCGGCCGGATGCACGGAGGTGTTCCAGCGGAACATTGTTGGAAAGGTCTTCGTAGAATGCGTGAATACGGATCGGGAACGTTGCGCCGAAGTCGGTAACGCCGGTGTTGGTAACTTCCGGAGCCTGACCGTTCTTCCAGTAGGTGATCTGTTCTACGCAGTTTTCAATGCAGAACGTGCCGTGGGTACCTGCAAGTTCGAAGGACCACCAGCCGCCGAGACCGAACATTGCGTCGCCTCTCTGGGAAAGGAGGTAGCCTACGCAGCCGTTCTGGAACTTCATGTGTACGGACTGGATGGAGAGCATCAGGTCTTCGGACTGACGGCGTGCACCGGGCTTGTCCATGAATGCCTGAATGTGGGTAATGTCACCGCAGAAGTGGCGCATTACGGAGAAGGGATGGGTGAGGAATGCCTTCGCGTGGGAGTAGGGCATCTGCCATCTGGAGTTGCGGTCAACGGGATTTACGTTGACGGTGCTGCCGTTGAAGCCAACTTTGGTCATTGCGTAAACCTGTTCGCCGACGCCGCCGTTCTTGATGAGTTCGTCTGCCTTGAATGCGGGTTCGGAGAAGTAGTGGTTCAGGTCGCAGCCGAGGTACAGACCCTTCTTTGCTGCATAGTCAACCATGAAGCGAGCTTCTTCGATGTTGTTGGAGATCGGCTTTTCAACGAGAACATGACGGCCTGCGTCGAGAGCTTCGATCGTGGGATCGTAGTGCCAGGAGCCGTTTTCGAAACCGGAAGTGGTAACGTGTACAACTTCGATTTCCGGATGTGCGATCAGCATTTCCTTGAGGGAGTAGTATGCCGGTACACCGAACTTTTCTGCAGCAGCATCAGCCTTCGCAGGAATCAGGTCGCAGACAGCGATCAGTTCTGCAAGCGGGTCGTTCTTGATGCAGTTTGCGTGAGTATGGCCGATGCCGCCCATACCAACCACAGCAGCCTTAAAGATTTTTTCCATGGTATATCCTTTCTAAAGGGGATATTTCCGGGGAAACTTTTTTCTGAAAAGTTTTCCCCGGACCCCTTTCAAAAAATTTTAATCTGAGTAAAGGATTGGGGTTGTGCGGGAGTTATTGTCGGGCTGAAATTGTTTTTTCAGCACACGGCGAAGGTCAGATTTTCTGAATGACAAGGTCGTTGTCGCTTGCGAACTGCTTTGCTTTCTCGAGGAACATGCGGAATTCTTCCTTGTCCTCGTCGTATTCGCCGATCACGATGGGCGCGTCGATACCCATGATACCGTGGGTGCGGATTTCAAGATAGCGTTCCTGCTTCTTGATGAGACCGAAGAAGGACTTCTTTTCACGGGTGCCGAGGCAGATGGCGTCGAGGTCGCCGAGACGGATCACGTATTTACGGGTCGCGGTTCCGTACGGTCCTTCGTACTCGATGGTCTTTGCTGCAAATAACATTTTAGGCATAATATATCCTCCGTTTAATAATAGTTCGTAGTCATAAAAGGAAAATCTTCACCCTTCCACAAAACTTCGTTTCTGTAACAGATTGAAGTTTTGTGGAAAGGGCCCGGGAAAACCTTTTTTTAAAAAGGTTTTCCCGGAAGACTCCCCTTTCTCAGTCATTTCTTCCGGTGGTGTTTTTGCGGTAGGCGGCAGGGGGGAGACCGACGGCCTGTTTGAAGACGCGGGAGAACAGGCTGATGTCGGAAAATCCGGTCTGCTGCGCCACCTCCGCAACGGGGGTATCAGTCGTGCAGAGCAGTTCCATGGCGCGCGCAATCCGGAAGCGGCGGACGTATTCGGCGGGGCTCATGCCCAGTGCCTGCTTGAATTTGCGTGCCATGTAATCGGGGGAGAGCCCTGTGATATCGGCAAGTTCGGACGTCGTGATCGGACGTGCATAGTTGTCGTTCACATAGCTCAGAATTTTGTATATGTAGCCGTAATAGTCGTTTGAGGACTGCGAGCGGCGTTCCCACTGGGTTTCGTACATGCGGGAGTAGCGGATCAGAAACGACATCAGGTGCGCGCGGGTCAGCGACTGCCAGCCCGTCCGCTGCGCGATACGTTCCGACTTGATTTTTTCCAGTGCGGATTCCACACTGTGCCGTTCGTTCATGCCGACGTGGAGCAGGCGCGCGCCAATGT
Organism: Thermoguttaceae bacterium; assembly: GCA_017403345.1. Classification (GTDB taxonomy): domain Bacteria; phylum Planctomycetota; class Planctomycetia; order Pirellulales; family Thermoguttaceae; genus RGIG3701. Next base: position 570 of record JAFQOH010000229.1, on the reverse strand, counting down.
TTTCCTCGTCGCCGCCGCAGAACATGACGTCCAGCCCCGGCAGCTTTGCAAGCTCGCCGAGTTCCGAACCCAGTTCGTCTGCGGTGAAGATCAGATTGTACAGCTTCGTACGGTAGGCGTTGATGTACGAATGCTCCTCTCCGGGACGCACGAAAAACAGGTCTCCGGTCACGAGCATGTTCACCCGTCCGACGGAGGAGTGAAGCGTGAATCCGTCCACAATGTATACAATCTCATAGAACTCGTGTATGTGGGATACGATCCGTCCGTCGTGCTCCGCTTCATGAATCAAAATTTCCGGTCGTTCGCTGAAAAACGTACTTTTTTGAATTAACTCTGGCATGATGGTTTTATAAAATATGGTTTTGCAGGGAGAAACTTTTTGGAAAAAGTTTCTCCCCGCACCCCTCTTCAAAAACTTTTGAACGGGAAGGGGTGACAAGGTGCGGTGCAGAGTTGAAGTACCAAACCGGCTGTGCAGCTTGCTGACGTTTTGACAACAAACGCTCTGCACTTACTATGTCAATCCATATAGTTTAAAGTTTTTTGAAAGGGGCGCGGGGAAAACTT
>JAFQOH010000228.1:0-48383 GCA_017403345.1 Thermoguttaceae bacterium | reverse complement strand
TGAAAGCTGAAGAAGCCGAAGCTCCTGCTGAAGAAGTGAAAGCTGAAGAAGCCGAAGCGCCCGCTGAAGAAGTGAAAGCTGAAGAAGCCGAAGCTCCTGCTGAAGAAGTGAAAGCTGAAGAAGCCGAAGCTCCTGCAGAAGAAGTGAAAGCTGAAGAGGTGAAGGCAGAGTAAAATTCACGCCAGAGCTGCACAGGGAGGTCACGGCCTCCCTTTTTTATTTTAAGCGCGGTCCATCCGGGAACTGCGTGCCCGTTTCACCACGGAAGACACTGAAAACGCACAGAGCCACTCCGAAAAGGGAACACGAAAAGCACGAAAAAACACGGATGGCACAAAAATTTTTTGATTTTTAAAAATTCTTTTGTGTCTTTTTGTGTTTTCCGTGAAATTCGTGTCAAGGCACTTTCACTGCTTTTTTTCTCTTTTCTTTCTTTTTTTCAGTGTGTTTCTGCGTCTTTTCTGCGCTCTCAGCGGTGAGATCGGCACCTGGATCGACACACACTTTCCGGAAGAGCCTTAAGTGCATAAAAAAACGGCCGAGCAAAAATTCTCGACCGTTCCCAATCTCATTTTCTACTACTCAAGGAATCCGACCAGTTCCTGACTTCGTCCTGGCTGCTGAAGTTTTCGGACGGCTTTTGCCTCGATCTGTCGGATACGTTCGCGCGTCACATTAAAGATGTGCCCCACCTCTTCCAGCGTGTAGCTGTACCCATCACCGAGTCCGTACCGCAGCTTGATGATCTCGCGCTCGCGGTAACTGAGGGTCTCCAGAACACTCTGGAGCGTATTTCGGAGCATATCCTGTCCTGCACCAACAGACGGAGCCTGTGCACTGGTATCGGGCAGCAGTTCTCCAAACTGACTGTCCTCACTGTTGCCGACCGGGCGATCCAAACTGATCGGCGTCCGATTCATGGTCATGACGCGACGCGTTTCGTCGATGCACGTCCCGCTGTGCGCAGCAACTTCTTCAACGGTAGGTTCCCGACCGAAATCCTGCTGGAGCTGGCGAACGACATTCCGGACCTTCGACATCGTCTCGACCATGTGGACCGGTATACGGATGGTCCGGCTCTGATCCGCAACGGCACGGGTGATAGCCTGGCGGATCCACCAAGTCGCGTAGGTGCAGAACTTGAAGCCGCGCGTATACTCGAATTTATCCACAGCCCGCATCAGGCCGGCATTCCCTTCCTGGATCAGATCGAGGAAATTCAGTCCGCGGTTTCGATATTTTTTTGCGATGGAAACGACGAGACGCAAGTTCCCCTCTGAGAGTCCCTGCTTGGCGTCCTGGTATTCCTGGTAAACGGTGCGGAGATACCGGACCCGATTCCGCAGACTGGTAGGCGTTTCACGCGTTTCCATCAGGTATCTGCGGTACATTTTGATCGTCGGCATCTGATACTCGAGCTTCGCCCCTCTCGCAAGGTTTGACTGGATCCTGGCACGGAGTTCATCCACATGATTGGAATACTCTTCCAGCGTCCCAAGAAAATGCTCCAGGCGCTGAGTCCTTGGCTTCAGTTCCATGATGAGTTTGACCGCACGGCGACGTCCGCGTCCCAGTTCGAGCCAAGCGCGCTGCCGTTCCTCCGGAGAGCGGTTCAAACTCGTCGCAATATGGTAGTTTTCTTTGTTTTTTTCCAGGATAGAACGGACCGTTTTGAGATTTTCGGGCGTTTTTGCCATGACCACGAACCGCTCACTGGAATCCGACATGCCCTGATGCAGATTTTCCGGCGAACTGAAATTCATGCAGTCTTTTTCAATGATGGCACACGTTTTCCGCAGAACATAATCGCATTCCAAAATCTTGCGGCAAAATTTGGCACGCATGGAATCGATCTTTCTTGCGAGCATCACTTCCTGCTGTCTGGAAAGCAGCGGAATATTTCCCATCTGCTGCAGGTACATACGGATAGGGTCATCGCTCCAAGTATCCTGATCATCCATAGGGATGGTCACAGTCTCATCCGTACCGTCCAGATCATCCGAGGCAGTGTCGTAACGATCATGATCCAGCGGACTGGGGTCAAGATCGTACTCACCCATCTCATTGTCGGAATCAAAATGGTCATCCAGGTATTCTGGTTCTTGCAAGGTCGTACCCCCTTCCGGGTTGAAATGGTCAAATGGTTTCCCAAGAAACCGTTCGGGATCGCTGCGGCGCGATTCCTGAAATCAGACAAAACGTGAAAAGCGCCAAACGTCTGATGGCTGCGATACGCAAGGTCCGATCCATTCCGCTTTCATACAAAAATACACTATTTACGAACTGATTGCAAATTTGCGGTAATGAAAAAAAACCAAAAACACAAATTTTTCCAAATTTTATTTTAGTGGCGCAAAATGCGTAAATTTTGCAGGCAGTCCGCTACTATTCTCTTGCACGGAGCGTTTTAAAAACAGGATCTTCCGGGATGCTCCGGATCTCGAACTTCCCGGTGATAAATGGACGGCTGAATAGGGACAGGTCCCGACGCCGAGCTGGCCAGCAAGCCAAACTGCTAGACGGACCGGACGGCTGTCTGAAACGGGCGGGTCTTCATTCGGGAAGATACGCACGGAAAGTACCGCAAACACAGCCCCGCGGGAATGCTGATTGTATCGACATTTTACGGCAGCTCCCTTTACATTTTTGGTCAAACCGCAAACCAAGCAAAGTTTCAGCCAATAATTCATATGCTACATTTTACACCAAAGTTTCAAAATGTCCACTAAATTTTACCAAAAAAGTCAATAAAAATACAAAAAAACCAAAAAATTTTAATTTCTGATCCACCTTGACCTTCCCAAAGTCTCTCCTCGCGCAAAGACACTACATTTTACCGATCTTCACCAATCCAACCTCACTCCCGTTAAATTTAAGAAATTTGGCATTTTTTTGATTTTTTTCTAATGTTCCCCAAGAAATGTCGGGTACAATTAGAGTGGGTTACAAGATATTTTATAGGGAAGTAAATTATCAGAAAGAGTAACTATGAGAAAATTCCTAAGATCGATCTATTTGATCTGTTTTTTACTCGTCGGCTACGTTTTGTTTTTGATACAGGGCAGGGAGCAGGGATCGAGAGAAGAGGAACTGGCAAAATGCGTGGATTACAGCGAGCTAAAAAAAGCCCAGATGATAGAGTATCATGGCGAACTGGCGAAAATACAGCACATTTTTGAGCAGGATCCCCCGTCAAAGCGTCAGCCAGTGTTCGAAATCACAGAAGAAAAGCGCGAAGAGCTGCGGGAAGGGATCTCGCAGGCTGCGGAAGATCTTCGAAAGCAGGCAGAGGCGCAGTTGGAACGTCCAGTTCCTCCGCTGCTGCTTCATGCCAGCGAAGAGGTCAGTGCGTCGACCTATGAACCGCAAAATATCGGAGAGTTTTTTGAGGCGCAGGACAGGGTGCAGGATACGCCTCCGAACGAGCCGGCGAATAAGCAGCAGATCGGCAAGCAGGGGCCGTCCCAGCGTTCCGTATATGCGGGAAACTGGCAGATGCTGAATCCCTTGCAATCCGCCTGGCGAAGCCGTCTGGAAGAGGATCGCAAGGCGGTACCAGTGCTTGAACGCCCTCTTGACGACACACTGGAACCTCCGATGCTCCTTTCGGAAGTACGGTCAGCAGAAACGAACGTGCCGGAACCGCAAACGGACGTGCCGGAACCGCAAACGAACGTGCCGGAACCGCAAACGGACGTGCCGGAACCGCAAACGGACGTGCCGGAACCGCAAACGAACGTGCCGGAACCGCAAACGAACGTGCCGGAACCGCAAACGAACGCGCCGGAGTCGGAAACCGAAGCGGATCGGGCACTTGAGGAGCTTCTTGATGATGCGATCCAGCAGGAACAGCTGGACGATGCGAAAGAGCGGGAGGAACGAGGCAAAAAAAGTCCCACTCGCCAGCATACAGACACCGAAACGGTTCCGGCAGCCGTCTCCGGCAAACAAGAAACGGGCAGTCCTGCAGCAAAGGCGATCTCAGCAGAGGAAGAGCCATACGATCATGAGCAGGGACTTCAGATCCTCCGTTCATTTAATCAGCTGGCAAAGAAAAGGCTGGAAACGTACGATCAGGAGATCCGAAACTACTCGTGCATTTTATACAAATGGGACCGGACGAACAAACTGATCCGTGAAATGGACGTCATGGAGATCAAACTGCGCGAGGAACCGTACAGCATTTATGCCTACACGCTCTACCCGTTGAAGAATCGGGGTCGGGAGTGGCTTTTTTGGGAAGGTCATTATCGAAATGAGCTCCTGATCTACGGTGGGCCGAAGCTGCCGAAAACGCTCTCATTTCCTTTGGATTCTTCGTCTATTCAGAAGTATTCGGAACGCCCGATCCAGCAAATGGGATTTCGGCGTCTTTTGGAAGAACTTGTGGAGCTGTCCAATGATGAATCCATTTTTAGGGATTCCATCATCCGTTCCTATGACAATGGCCGAGTCGGCGATCGGGACTGCCTTGTGCTGCAGGTGACTTTTCTCACGCCGCAGACCGTGGGCGAAGAAAATTTCTACCAGATCCAGATCTATGTGGACAAGAAATTGCTGCTTCCGATCCAGTTGATCATTTACGATCGGCCGCAACCCGGCAAAGAACCGGAGATCCGCGAATCGTATCAGTACGTCATCATGGAAATGAATCCAGGGTTCACCGATGCCGATTTCTGTCACTTAAATCCGGAGTACGGCTTCAGTACCTACATTCCCGGCATGGATGAGGAAGTGCGGCAGCTGCGGAATTATTTCCAGTTCCCGGACAAAGGGAAGTGAGCAGAAAAAAAGAAAAAATTTGAAAGTTTTTCCTGCAAAAACGGCGGGGGGGGCTAGTATTTCCTCTCTGGTTGGAGTATGATAGGAATGACTGAGAATGCGTTCTTTCAAAATGAAAGCCGCAGTCGGCCCGAAAAGTTCGGTGCCGGATCCAGGTAACTAGACATTTTCAGAAACAGAAGGAATCATTATGGCGAAACGACCAGCACGGCGCGGCAGCCGCCCTTACGATGATGATGATTTTCAGGATAACGATATGATGGAAAACCTCGAAGCAGAGGAGGAAGACGACGACTTCGACGACGAGGAATTCGAAGACTATTTATACTCCGCAGAGGAAGACGAAGAACGTCCCCGTAAACGTCCGCGAAAAAAGGCGGCGGCATCCGCTTCGGCATCACGCAAACGTACTTCAGAATCCACGGCGAACAAGGAAGTGCGTTTGAAGGCATTCTGGGGTGTGTATTCGCAAAATATGCAGTGCGTGGAAACGTTCGAATATGCACAAAAAGAAGCGGCATTCAAGAAGGCTGCGGAGTTGCAGGAAAGCAAAAAAATGCTCTTCTTCGTGAAATTAGAAAAGAAAGTCATTGAGTCGTGAGAAAACGGCTTGAAACCGGCTCGAAACCAGAAAGAAGGAAACTTAAAAAGATGAAAAAATTTGTGAAATGTTTTGCGTTGGTACTCTGCATGACGGCAGTTTCTATCTCCTGTATCGGATGTGGAAGCGGAAAAGAGACGCCGCAGGCTGCACCTTCGGTGAAACTCGGCGAAACCTCTGAGTATGACGGCGGCCTGACCTTAGCTGCGCCGGAAGGATGGAAGCAGGCCGGACGGCAAAGCTCGATCATCGTGAAGTTCGATAATCCGAATCTGGACGGTCAAAGCGTTTTCGTAAAGAATCCGAAAAAGGCGCAGATCACGACGCTCGCTACGGAAGAGGATGCGAAAAACTCCGGACTGAAAGGGGAGCTGAATGAATTCGGCGCCTACAAGTGGATGACAAAAACCTACCAGTCCCGCGACAGTGAAGAGAATCGGTTCGATAATCTGAGCTGCACGACGGTCCAGTTCGGAAAAGAATACGAAGTCATCGTTCGCGGATACCGTAATCAGAACACGGATGCGGAAGGCATCATGACTTCCGTGCTTTCGGGAATTAAGATCTCCGATTCCGCAGCTCCGGAAGCAGAGTCTGCGGAAGCTGCACAGGATGTGCCGGCAGCGGAAGATGCGGACGACGCCAACTCCGGCGGATTCGATTTTAACGTGGAATAAACGTTCCATTTCCTCGAAAAAAAGAGCTTTACTCTGACCGGTACGGCTCTTTTTTTTGAGGGAGTTCCAGAAGCTCCTGGAGTTCCAGAAGCTCCTTCCCCCCTGCGATTTTAACGATCCCAACCATCGTACCTTCCGATTTTCCCGAATTTTGGACTGCCTATGGACCCGCTTTTTATTCTTTTGATCGGACTTTGTGTCGTCATCGGCCTGATCATGGGATTCCGCGTGAATCCTTTTCTAGCACTCCTCTCGGCAGCGCTGACCGTGAGTTTTCTTGCTCCGCCGGCAGTCGGAACGGAAGGTGTGTGGAGCGCACAGGTCACACGAGTCGCAGCGGCTCTCGGAGAAATGGCGGGAAAGATCACGATACTCATCGCAATGGGGGCGCTCATCGGGCAGGCGATGACTCGCAGCGGGGCGGCGGACCGGATCATTCAGACGATCGTCGGCTGGTTTGGAAAGGAGCGGATGCCCTCGGCTTTGATGTCGAGCGGATTTCTGCTTTCCATTCCAGTATTCTACGATGCGACTTTCTATCTTCTTCTTCCGCTGGCGCGAGCTGTTTACCGAATGACGCAGAAGCACTACGTGCTTTACCTTCTGGCGATCGGTTTCGGTGCAACGCTTTCGCACACGCTGATCCCGCCGACGCCGGGGCCGCTGATGGTCGCGAAAGAAATGGAGATCCCCATCGGCATGATGATGCTCTTAAGTTCCATGGTCGGTCTCTGCACGATACCGTTTGCACTGCTGATCGCGAAGTTTCTCGACAGGACCCTCCCAACTCCCGAGATCCAAGACGAAACGATCCGGGAAGCGCTTTTGCCGCAGTTTGGCCGATCTGCCGCTTGCTTCAGCGAGGACGACACTGAAAAGAACGCCGAGGGCAGAAGACTTCCCTCTTTCTTTGCCGCGGTACTGCCGATCCTTCTTCCGGTCATTCTCATCGCAGGGGCGTCCATCACGAAAACGCTCACAGAAAATGGGACTCTGACCTGGAGCGGAGCTGCCCAGGTCTGGCAAAAGTGTATCTATTTTACCGGCGATGCTCAAGTTGCACTGATGATTTCCGCATTGACTGCGCTGGGGATCATGGCATTCACACAGAGAATGGGATTTCGTGAGATCGAAAAAGAGACCGCCATCGCCCTGCAGTCGGCAGGCACCATCATTTTGATCACCAGCGCAGGAGGCGCATTCGGCGCCATGCTCCGTACGTGCGGAGTCGGCGAGCGCATCGAGGAGCTCATGCTCTCCGGGAACGGCACGATGTCTGGACTTGGCGTCCTTCTTCTGGCATTTGCGGCCGCCTCGATGATCAAGACGGCTCAAGGGTCCAGCACGACTGCGATGATCACGACTGCGGGGATCTTTTCGACTCTTGGGCTTCAGGCTTCTGCACTGGGATTCCATCCGGGATACGTTGCCGTCGCAATCGGTGTCGGCTCATGCGTGACCGGGTGGATGAACGACAGCGGGTTCTGCATTTTCACAAGTATGAGCGGAATGAAAGAGACCGACGTCTTACGGACCTGGACCCTCGGTCTTGCGCTCATGGGACTGGTCGGCATCTGCGTCACCATGCTTTTGAGCCAGCTTCTGCCGATGGTTTAAGAACTGATGGTTTCGCTCTGTCCTTCTACGTTTTCCGGGATCTGTTCCGGATCCTTGGAGGAGAGCTTGTGTAGAAGTCTCTCTGTTTGCGTGCCGGATCGGAGAAATTTTGGGAAATTTTGGGAAATTTTGGGAATTTTTGGGAATTTTTCTGGAAATTTTCTGGAAATCTAGTAAAAAGATGAAATTTACTCTGTTCGAGAAATAAAAAATTCGCTAAACTCTAGCCAGAATGGATCGAAGTCCCGTTATGGAGTGTTTGCCGAAATGGAAATGTTGCGTACTGTCATCGTGGCACTTTTTTTTGCCGGAATTACTGTAAGCTCGTACTATTTCTTGAGTTCCTCCCCTTTTCCGTGGGAAACTCCGGGAGTAGAAACTGCGGAAAACGGTATTTCTTCGGAGGGAGGTCTCTCTGAAAACGGCGGGGAACGCACATTTGCGCAGGATGGTCCGTTCGCACCTCCGGCATCGGACGTCTCGATGAATGACTCGGAACTTCCGCAGCTTGAGGAACTTCTGCCTCAGGACGCACTTCCGCAGCAAGCACTTCCGCAGCAAGCACTTCCGCAGCAAGCACTTCCACAGCAAACACTGCCGATGGAGAGTCCTGCAGCAGGTACTCAAAATACTCCGGAACTCGCGGGATACGAACAGGCCGCAGTGCCGGCAGTCAGACAGGATCCTGCCTCCGGATACGCACAGGAAATGAACGCCGATCTGGAATCGGGCGGGAAAACGATGCCGCTCAAAGCTCCGGAATCGGATGCGTACGCCTATACTCAAGATCTCCCTCCGCTGGAAAATGCCCCCGTTTCGCCATTCGACTCAGCTCCGAATGCCCCTGGACCGGTCGCAGTTCAGCCGGAACTCCAGATCGGAACGGAATTAAATGGACTTCCGTCAGAATCCCAGCTTTTACCGCAAACTGCTTCGGAAACGGCCGCTCCGTTGATTTCGGACGCCAATGCGGGAGCGCTTCCCATGACGGATGATCTTCATTCTGCGGCTCCTGCGCTTTCCGGAACCAATACCGACCTCCCGGCAGGCGGAAGTACTGTGCCTGCGGCAGTTCCGGTCTCTGAAAATGCCGAATTCACCAACCCGCTGCGTTCCCAGTCTGTCCCGGCAGCTCCAGCCATCCCAGCCACCCCAGCCGCCGCACAACCGATGAACGCGCCGATGAACGCACAGCCTGCTCCTGCGGCAGCACCTAGTGTGTCTGCGGTTTCAGAAGAAAACGTACTTCCGCTCCCCTCGGCTTCCGAAATGCCTGAAAATACCGTCTCTGCTCCCGCGGCTCAAAATGTCAGCGATGACCAGGCGGTCCGCGAGTATCTGAAGATCGCGTCAGAAAAAATGCAGAAAGGCGAAGCGCTGGAAGTACTCCGGGCAATGAGCCGATTCTACGGAGACTCGCGTTACTCGGCAGAAGATCTGGCAAAATTGACGAACATTTTGGTCCAGGCGGCAACGCAGGTGATCTACTCCCAGCAAAGTTTTCTGGAACCCGCGTACGTGATCCAGCCGGGCGACACGCTGGAAAAAATCGCGGCGCAGTATCAGATCCCCGTGGAATTCATTGCACGCGTCAACGGTATTCAGGCTCCGTATGAACTCCAGCCCGGCACGCAGCTGAAAGTCGTTCGCGGTCCCTTCCAAGCAATCGTCTGGCTCGATCGGCACGAAATGGTCCTGACACTGCGCGGACTTTTTGCCGGACGGTTCTGGATCGGCGTTGGAGGAGATCTGGCAATGAAAGACGGAGACTTTCGTTTCGGTCAGAAAATCATAGATCCGGCCGCACTTTCGAACGGAAACGGTTTCGAGTTCGTGCAGTTCGCCGGCGATGGCAACCCAACGCTGAAAGTCCATGCAGCAGACGCAAGTCTCATCGGAACGAACGCCCCGCACGGCGGGATCCTCATGACGCAGGTCGACATCGACAGTCTCGGTGCGCTCCTCGGTCCCGGTTCCCAGCTGATCATGCGCTGCGTTTCCCCTAAATACGTCGTGAAGTCCGCCGCGCCTTCCGCGTCTGTACCTGCCGCGTCTGTACCTGCCGCGTCTGCGCCGAATACAGGAACAGCACCGCTTCATCAGGCCGTCGGTTCCCCCGTATCCGTCCCGGAAACGACACTTCCTTCACCGGCTCCGGCAGCGCCCGCCCCTTCCGCAGCGCCTATCCCCGCAACGGAAATGGACGAAGAACTCCCCGATACGCTTCCGGGTACAATGCCGTCAACGGGGCTCCAAGACAATTCCCCAAACGGTCTCCAGAACAGTCCCCAAATGGAGCAGATGGTCATTCCAGCGGAAGGCGGAGCTGGCGAATTGCCGGATGAACTTCCTCCGATGCTTTAATTGCCGGTCCCTATCGACTTTTTTTGGAAATTCGGTATAATGAATGGAACTGCGGAAACGCAGAGCGATTTTCATCGATTCAATTTCCACTTCCTTTTCATTTTATGAAGGATCAAAACCATGTACGATTCCAATGAATTGAAACAGCTGCTCCTCGATCGGGCGCTCAAATTCGGCGATTTCATTCTCGCTTCCGGCAAAAAAGCCAAGTACTACTGCGACAGCAAGCAGATCACCCTCAGCTCCAAAGGGGTGCGTCTCGTGGGTGAGGGAATGCTGCAATTGATGGAAGGTGAAGATTTTCCCGATGCCGTCGGCGGAATGTCCATCGGCGCAGACCCGATCGTCGCTTCGATCATCACGATGGCGGATGTACAGGGAAAAGAGCTGCAGGGATTTCTCGTCCGTAAGGAAGCAAAAGGCCACGGCACGAACAAATTCATCGAAGGTCCCGTGAAACCCGGCGACTCCGTCATCATCGTGGAAGACGTCGTCACGACCGGAGGTTCCTCTCTCAAAGCGATCGAACGTGCGGAAGAATTTGGTCTGAAAGTCAAAATGGTCCTCGCGATCCTCGATCGAATGGAAGGCGGCCGTGAAGCGTTTGCGAAAGCTGGATACGAATTGAAGAGTCTCTTCACGATCCGTGATTTCGGCATTGAACCGCCGCAGGAATGAACGGCGGATCCTGTGCGCTGAAAAAAGTTTTCAGTGTTGAAATGGGAGAGGGACACAAAATGGAATTCCGTTCCTCAAAATACGTGAAACTCTCCCTAACTTTTCCGGATGAACACCTCAAGGACACGGAGCTCCTCAAGTACACGAGTACCCTTGAAGATCCCGGAATCATAAAAATGTACGGCCGAAGTGCCTCAAATGGGAACAGAAAATGGCGGATCGATTGGTGATTTTACTGCTGGCGTCTTCGTTTTTGACCGGATCATTGACCGGATGCGCCTCTTTTCTGCCCCGACACAGAGGGGAAGCAAAAGATTCTCTCGCTTATGATGTTCTGGAAGTACAGGAAAACGAAAAAGCGAAAGCGTCAGAAAATGAGGCGGAAAATTCCAGAAGACCGGGAAGATCCTTCGGAAAAAATCGGGGACATGTTCCTGCAAAAGATCCCCAAGCAGAAGAAAGCACGGAATCGGAGACTGCGCCGGCCGAGAAGAAAAAGCGTGCTCCGAAAGGCTTCCTTTACGGAGGTCTTTCCTCGGAAGCCCGTGAGATCGAGGACAGTCTGTACGGAAACTGACCAGAACACGCACACGCGCCATTCTCTCCTCTTTCTCCGCACTCTTCCACCAACTTCCACCAAACTTTCACCAACTTCCACCAAACTTTCACCAACTTTCACCAACTTCCACCAAACTTCCACCAAACTTCCACCAAACTTCCACCAAACTTTCACCAACTTCCACCAACTTCCACCAACTTCCACCAAACTTCCACCAACTTCCACCAACTTCCACCAACTTCCACCAACTTCCACCAAACTTTCACCAACTCGTACCGTTTTCTCACCGTTTTTTTGAGGAAATGCCCCTCCCCCCTGTTCTTTTTCGCAAAATCTGGTAAAATGAGGAAATCTGTTTTTGCCATCCTCACGGCCAACGGAAAACCGAGGCCGACGATACGCAGTAAACCTAGGATCAACTATGGAAAAGGAAATAATCGATCGGATCAAAACGATCCGGAAACGTCTGGGACTTTTGAAAGATTCCCTGAATTACGACGACAAAACGGCGCGGGTCAAGGAAATTGAACTTCAGCAGGTCCAGGATCCGGATTTTTGGAAGGTGCCGGACAAAGCGAATGCGATCGTCGCGGAACTAAAGAGCATTAAATCGGTCCTAAAACCGCTGAACGATGCCTGGGGGTCGCTTGAGGAGCTGGAGACCATGGTCGAACTGGCAGATGAGGATCCCTCTTTTGCCGAAGATCTCCCGCAGATGCTGGAATCGCTGGAGAAGGAACTGGAGCATCTGGAACTCTTCACGCTCCTGAGCGGTCCAAACGACCAGTGCGACGCGATCTTGACCATCAATGCGCGTGACGGCGGAACGGATGCAAATGACTGGGCGGATATGCTTCTGCGAATGTACATCAACTGGGCGCAGTCCCAAGGGTACAAAGTGGAGATCCTTGACCGGCTCGACAACGACGAAGCGGGGATCAACAGTGCGTCGATCGCCATTCGCGGTCCGCTCGCTTACGGGTACCTAAAAGGCGAGGCGGGAATGCACCGTCTCGTGCGCATCTCGCCGTTCAACTCGGAAGGAAAGCGCCAAACCAGTTTCGCAGCCGTCGACGTGGACCCGGAAGTCTCGGACAACGTGGAGATCGAGCTGCTCGACAAAGACATTCGCGAAGACGTTTTCCGTGCCAGCGGTGCAGGCGGTCAGCACGTTAACAAAACGTCGAGCGCGATCCGTCTGACACACATTCCGACCGGAGTCGTAGTCCAATGCCAGAATGAACGCTCCCAGCACCAGAATCGTGCTATGGCGCTGAAGATGCTCCGTGCGCGTCTTGCCCGAATCGAAGAAGAAAAGCGCGAGATCGAGCAGGCGAACAAGTACAACGACAAAGCGAAAGTCGGTTTCGGGTCGCAGATCCGCAATTATTTCCTCCATCCGGATCAGCGCGTGAAGGATGCACGTACTGGCTTCTACATGGGGAACTTCCATGCGGTCCTGGACGGAAATATCCAGGGATTCCTGGACGCCTACCTGCGCTGGTACGTGAAAGGCGAAATGGCCGGAGACAGTGAATGAGCCGTTCCTGCTGAAATAGCCGTTCGCGTGAGCTGAACGAAAGAGCTTCCATAAAAAAAGCCGGGGAATCTGACCTCGGCTTTTTTCATGTCAAATTTTCTGGAAGGGGATCTTTACTTTTCCCGCGATAAATGGTTCCCGGAAACTCTGAAAAGTCCCAGTGCTCCCATTCCCAGAAGTCCCAGGACCCACGTGGAGGGTTCCGGTACGCCCGTCGGCTGAAGAAGTCCTATTGCGATCCCGTTTCCGTCCGTGTAGAACGAAAGAAGATCCGGTTTCCCAATGGATTCTTCCAGCATCTGCGAGAAAATCGCGAACGTTTTGTCACGGTCTTCCTCCGTCGTGAAGTCTGCAAGATGGATCCCATCAAGAAGTTCCCATTGCGTGAAGTTTTCCGCATCAAAGGAAAGCAGCGCGTCGCTGCCAAACGTGATGGAGTCGCTCAACAAAAGCCGAACGTCAGCCTCGGAATCCGCCAGCTCGGCAAAATCGAACTCCCATGTACCGTTGAGGAGCAGCGATTTCGAGATACTTGCACCGTCCGTCGCACGAAAAACAGCATTTTCGCCGATCGTGACGTTTCCGCCGGTCACGTTCGCGCCGTCGAGCACGAGTGTACCGGCATTCGCGGTGATCCCGCCCGTATTGTCGAAGGCCCCCTGTTTGTTTTTCGCCGCGTTACTGCTCAGACGAAGCGTTCCGGCTCCGTTTTTGACGATCTCTCCCACGCCGGTATTCGCGTTGTTCGAGTATTTCAGCGCACCGGTCCACCAGAGGTCGGTTTCAGCCTGCGAATCTTCAACGTTCAGGATGAGCTGCCGTCCGCTGTCGCGAATATTCATGATGCCGTTGATGACGGACGTTTTCGTGATGCTGGTCCCATCCGGAGCCTGCGCCTTCGCGTTCAGCGTCGTGATGGGCGTCGTTCCGCTGTGCATCGCGAGGAATTGGCCCGATCCAAGATCCAACGTTCCGCCGTAGAGATTGAGGTTCACGTATCGGGACGTCTGATTTCCGCTTGCCGTGACTTTGACCGTACCGAAAATATTGAGATCCAGACCGGCATTCTCCCAGTTTCCGTCGCCGGCACCGCCCAGAACGTCGTTTTTCTCCAGCTGAAGAACGGCCCCTTCTGCCACGGTGATCTCCCCCGCGATGAATCGGGTCCCGCTCAGGCCGTCTGCAGTGAGTTTGACCGTCCCTTCCTGGATCCGGAAAGAGTCGATCCCCCAAACCTTACCGCCGCGGTCGATCGTCCACGTTCCGGAGCCGGTCTTGACGAGATCCACGCCGGACTGGATGATGCCGGTAAAAGAATTTTCGGAAGTTGAGGCGGAATTGACCGTCAGTGTCGATTTCTGACCCGCGTTCGAGTTCGTGACGGTTCCGCTCCCGCTCAGGTTTCCGACTGTCTGATCGAAACCGGCGAGGTCAAAAACTCCGGTGTGTCTGGCGAGATCGGCAGCGTTGGACTCTTCCCCTTCCGCAAGCGTTCCGTTCGTGACCAGGTCTGTGTTTGCCGTCAGTGCGTTACTTTTGCCAAGCTGAAGAGTGAGTCCGTCGATCGTTGTACGGGACACGTTTTTCGAGCTTCCCGAAGCACGGACGACCGCCCCCGTTCCATCTCCGGAGAAGGTCACGTACTGGCTTGGACCGTGCTGATAGGCGGAAAGCTCACCGGTGAGTTCCAAGTCAACGGCCGCGGAACCGTTGACAACACTCAGCACGTGGTCTCTGGATTTGCCGTCCTGCGTGCGAAGGTGAAGCGCGGTGGAGATCGTTGACGTTTTGTCTGAGGCCAGAACGTTCAGTACGGTGGGATTCGAGTCCGCGGAAAAAACGTGCAGCGCGCCTTCTTTCATTTCCCCGCCGGTCAAGTTGATCGTCAGGTTTCGTCCGGTCTGATTATTATTCGTACTGCCTGCCGAAGAAAACAGCTGGAGAGTTCCGTCCGTCACGTCAAAAGTCACGGCATTGCCAGTCGCTCCGAGCGTATCCCACGAGCTCAGATAGAGCGTGCCGTTCTCTGAAACGGAATATTTCGCGACGTTTCTTCCGACGGTATCGGCCGCGATGTCGAGCGTACCGTTCTTCACGAGGATCTCTTTGAACGCGGGGACCGCGCCGCGGAGTTTCGTCGTTCCTTCTCCGTCGAAAGTGAGGGAAACATTCGCGGCAGAATCCGCCGTCATCGCGCCCGTGAAGGTGAGCGAAGCCCCTTGGGAGACCGAAATGACCGGATTCGGCGCGTCGCTGCGAATACGGAGCGTCGAGGCAAACGTCGAGTCCCCGCTCGTCGCCTTGAATTCCGTCACCGGACTTCGGTACTGAAATTCCCCTCCCGTGACGGTTCCTCCCTGAAGGTCGAGCGTGACGGTCCGCATCGTCTGGTTGACGCCATTGCGCAGACGGAGCGTTCCCGCGATCTCGTACGTCGTGCGGGCCAGATCGTTGGACTGTGCGTAACCGAGCGCGTCTTTGGCATTCAGGAAAAGTTCCGCCCCTGGATCTACGCGGATCGTACCGGTGAAGACCGGAACATTGTGCGTTGAGTTGTTTGGCGAGGAGTTCGTAAACGTCAGATTCCCGGACTGTACCAGAATCGAGTTCGTCGCTAAAACCGTCGTATCAAGCGTCACCGTCACGGTTCCCGTGCCTTCTTTCGTGAGGGAATCGTATCCGGAAAGCGCAGAATTCAGCGATGCCCTCGTATATGCCGAGTCGCCGGAAGTTCCGATCGTCAGCGGCGCGCCGTACGCCATGGAGTGAAGGTCTGACAGAAAGACGTTCTCCGTTCCTTTACCGGCAAACGGCAGATCTTCCAGCGGCAAAAGTCCTGAACCTGCCATCCCGGTCAGAATGGCGGCCGCGGAAAGTACGGCTTTGCGTGCGTTTCGCTTCATTTCAATTCTCCCAAAAACTAAAACACCACAATACAGGCTAATAGACCATAGTATACACCAAAAACATGCAGTTTGTGCTTTTTTTCTTTACAAAAATTTAAAAATTTGATTTAAAATAGAACAAATAGCACGACTGTATGGCCTGTCAAAAAATCTGCCGTTTCAAAAATTGGGATACAAAAAAACAGAACGGCACAAACTGTACCGCTCTGCGATTTATATCAAAAAAACACAAACACAAAATTAGAGCATTTCGCGATATTTCTTCGCACGTGTGACCAGTTCCTGATCCGTGCATTCTTCGATGACGACACTCAGTGCCGGGCCGAAGAAATCCGCATTCGGACGGCGCACATTATTGTGGTGCGCGAGATCCACGATCGCACGGTACGCGTCCTGTTCAAGTGCCGGATCTGTGATGCATTCCATCGCAAATTTGGCACTCGCAACGTCGCGGATCGCACTCAGACGGCTCAGAATGAGTTTTTTCTCATCGACACGGACGGCACGCTTCATCGCACCGCGAAGCATTTCCAGTTTCTGCGCAGAACTGGCCTGAATGCCGATCTTGTCGTCCGGCAGAGAAACAACGCGGATATACGCACGCAGAGCCTGAATTTTCTGCTCTTCCGTCATCGTTGTACTGTCCGCGACTGCCAGCATTTGGTCAGCGTGAACCGCATTCGGCAGATTGCAGAGCGCACGGACGGCAGCGTCACGATTCGCATCCGATTTCAAATTTTCGTCAATGAGCTTCCACGCAGCGTCTCCGCCGATCCGGCCAATGAGCGGCAGGACCAGCGTCAGGTCACGTTCTTTCGTCAGGACCGGAGCGATGTCGCCCGCACAGACGGCCGCGATCTGCTTTTCAGCATCGTCGCGAGCACGGCCAGCCTCGAAAAGTTCCAGCGTGTCGACCAGAGCCGGGACGTTTTCTTTCTTCGCCATACGGCAGGCCATTCGGAGCAGATCGGCACGATTCGCACAGTCTTTCGCAGACAGTGAGGCGTAGATCGTCTGGAAAACGTCCACGTAGCGGTTCGTCAGGATCTCAGCGATCGTGCGGAATTTCTCGGCATCCTCGGTGTTGAGTGCCTGCACCAGCGCAGCATCGAAACCTTCGGCTTCCACGACGCTCGCCACACGGATCACCAGTCCGCGGTCAAATCCCAATTTATCGAGCAGCGCGGGGACTTCGTTGGCCGTCGCAAGTTTTTCAAGAGCCAGGATACCGGCACGGCAAAGGAAATCCGCATCTTCCCCTTCGGCGTTCAGGACGCTCAATGCCAGCGGGAGGTACTTCCGGTCGCCGCGGACCGCGAGGGAGGCCAGAGTTTGGATCTTCAGCTCGGCGGAGAAATTCGCGAAGTCGCGCACGTATGCTTCGACCTGTGCGTCCGTTACGTATGGAATTGCCTGCGGGAACTGCGTTTCGACGGCGGTCGAAATATCCTGCGTACGCTGCGCGATCGCACTGGCAATGCGCTGTTTGTCCGCATCGTCAGCCTTCGCGGCCGCAGCGTTCAGGACGTCCACTGCTTTCTGTCCCGGAATGGTCGAGATCGTACGGATCGCTTCGTCGCGCAGCGTGTACTCCTGCGAGGTCAGGAATGGAGCCAGCGCGTCAATGTCCGCTTCCGTACCGATCCACTGAAACTGCTTCATCATCCAGACTTTCACTTCGTTCGTCGCTTCATTTCCGGCAAGAAGTGCTTTCATCTGGTCTTTCACGATGGCGGGATCCATTCCCGGTGCGGAATTGCGGTAGCAGTATTCCTGCCAGGTCTGGTACGTGAGTTCGTGCGGGCCGACGCGATGTCCTTTGGGACGCGCGAAAGTGCTGCCGTTCGCGTCCGCTTCTTTCGGACCATTGACCAAGATCGGCAGGAGGTCCGCGAGCTTCGGATTCTGTTCAAAATGACCGTCCAGCGTGGTCATGTACTGCGGAGTGTTCTGGGCTTCCGTAAAGGTCGTCGTGAATACGGCACCGGAAAAAACGGAGAGTGCCAGGATGGAAATTGCGGAATATTTTTTCATGGATCCTATCCTTGATTGGTTCAAATCGTTAAATCGTTTAAATCATCTAAATTTAATTCAGGTCAGTTTTTCCAAACGTTACGGAAGGTCTCAGTCCATCGTGATCTGGTAGGGCGCGCGCTGGACACGGCGGACCATGCGGGACGCGGCTTCGTCATTTTTGAACGTGCACGTTTCGCGGTCCCAATCCAGACGGCGGTTCAGACGGTAGCAGAATGCCATGAGCTGGCAGACGACGGCGGCAGCAGCCGGGTAGGCAACGTCCTGGAACGGACGGACACGGTGACGCACGCACCAGCCGAACTCTTCCATCAGGCGGGTCTGGCCCCCTTTGTAGCGGCGAATGTCCACGGCACACAGCGGCTTGATCTTGTTGCGGTCCGCGCCATGACGGAAGGTCCGTTCGGAACCGATCAGCGTGATGTCGTGCCCGCCGCGGGCATGGTAGAGTTTGAATCCGTTCGCGAAAATGGCCAGAACGCCGTTCGTGTCGTTTCCTTCGCTGCGCGGGGGAAGGAGCGTGACCGGTTCTTCAAGGTCCATTCCCATGATGTAGAGCGTACCCGCGAATTTGTGCGCGCCCCAGTCGGCGAGGAATCCGTTGCCGTACTCCATGAAATTGCGCCAGCCGCCGCCGTAGCTCCCCGACGCTCTCCACGAGCTGTACGGCACCCACGGAGCCTGACCGAGCCAGCGGTCCCAATCCAGACCTTCCGGCTGTTCCTGCGCGGGTGTCCAGCATTCGATCGGCGGATTGCCGACGCCAACGTGCGCTTCCGTCACTTTGCCGAGCGCTCCCGACTGCACGACCGGCGCCATGTAGCCGTAGTCTTCCATCACGCGCTGGGAACCGCCCGTCACGACCCGATTGTATTTGCGGGCAGCCTTGACGATCTGACGGCTTTCGATCGGAGTGAGCGTCAGCGGCTTTTCGCAGTAGACGTCTTTGCCCGCTCGGCACGCTTCGATCGCGATCTTCGTGTGCCAGTGGTCCGGCGTCGAGTTGATGATGACGTCCACGTCTTTCCATTCCAGAACGTCTTCGTATCGGTCGAACTTCTTGCAGTCGTTCGTTCTGTAATGCTGATTAATACGATTCGCCGCGGATTCCTTCTGGAACGCGAAACAGTCGCACGCACCGATGACGCGGAACTGGCTGGAACCGAGAGCGCCGCCCATCAGTTCGTGACCGCGGTTTCCGTAGCCGATCAGAACGGTCTGAAGTCTTTCGTTGGGGGAAAGTTTGCCTTCCAGTCCCAGAACGTGTCCGGAAACGAGGTAGGGGATCGCTGCCGCAGATGCCGCGGAAGCCATGAAATGACGGCGGGTAAGTTTACCTGTACTGGCCATAAAAACTCCTTAATGTTTGGTTGGATGGTTGGAATGAGATGAAAATCTTCTTTTATTTTAATTCACGAATGGCATTCTGTCAAGGGTTTTCGGAAGTTCCTCAAAATTTTTTATTCTTTTTTTTAAAAAAAAGATAAATGCAGCTCTTCAGGAACTTTTTCTGCAAAGCAGAAAGAAAATGGAGGTTTCTGAGCAATTTTGAATGGAAATTGTAAAACGTTCCGGTTTTGCCCGAAAATATTTGCGGAGAATGGAACGGCGTCTCTTTCTAGAAGAAAACTGCGGAACCGTCAGGATATTTGACCGTTTCGCAGTTTTGAGCTCTTAAGCGAATTCTTGAGTTTGTGTTTCTCTTCCCGAGTCAGGATGCGTCAGTTTTTCTTTCCGGAGACCGGGACGCCTTTGCTCGCGAGGTAGTCTTTCATCTGCTGGATGGTGAAGATCCCGAAATGGGCGATCGACGCGACGAGGACGGCCGAGGCATGGCCTTCCGCGACGGCTTCGTAGAGATGTTCGAGTTTTCCGGCACCACCGGAAGCGATGATCGGGAGCTTTACCGCATCGGCGATCGCGCGGGTCATCGGAATGTCGTATCCGGTCTGCATTCCGTCGGCGTCCATGCTGGTTGGGAGAATGGCTCCCGCTCCGAGATCTTCGACTTTTTTCGCCCATTCCACAGCATCGATCCCCGCCCCCTGCGTTCCGCCGCGGACGACGACTTCAAAGCCTGACGGCATGGAGGGATTTTTTCGCGTGTCGATGGCGACCGTAATGCGCTCCGAGCCGAACATTTTCGCGGCATCAGCGACCAGCTGCGGATTGCGGACTGCTGCAGAGTTCATCGAGAGTTTGGAGACTCCCAGATCGATCATTCTGCGAATGTCATCCGTAGAACCGATCCCGCCGCCGACGGTGAGCGGAATGTGGATGCGTTCCACCGTACGCTTCACGGCATCAAAAAACGTTTTGCGATTTTCCAGAGTCGCCGTGATGTCGAGAAACACGAGTTCGTCTGCGCCGGCTTCGTCGTATGCGGCAGCATTTTCAGCCGGATCGCCAACCTCTTTCAGTTCCACGAAATTGACGCCTTTGACCAGACGGCCGTCTTTGGTATCGAGGCACGGGATGATTTTGCAGTAGTCCATTTTGACTCCTTGAAAAATTGTGGATTTGGAAAAGTTTGATCGTATATTTTACACAAATTGTGTTTCGCGTCAAGTCCCCGCAGGAGCGCGAGCTGGAAATTTTTCTTCCCGGGGACAGAAAAATGGCTCGAAAAGAAAAAGGGCACAGAAAGAAGGACCGGTTTCTTTCTGCGCCGCGTTTTTTAATCCAGCGTGAAGGTGTACTCGTTTCTCTCCGAGCGTTCCCAGGCCATGTTCCGACAGCTTGGGATGATGTCGAAGAGCGGTGAGAAGGTGCGCGCCTTGACCGTCTTCAGGTCTGCGGAGAATTCGAGCAGACGAAGCCATCCGTCTCCGCCGTTTCCATCCCAGCCGCCGCCGAGAGCCTGCGTGTCGAAAAGGATCTGCGCGACGTCTTTTCCCGCGTCATTTTTATCTTTCCGGAACGACGTGCACTCCGCCCAATTATCCGCCCCGGAACGGTGTCCGCAGATGACTAGGCGAATGTTTTTCGAGGGTTTGACGAGCTTCTGCCAGATCGCTTCGCCGGCGTTTCCGCCTTCTTTGTTCAGCTGGTAGCCTTCCGTGAGCATCCGCTTGCCGTCCCCCCCCATATACGAGTGCGTCAGGACCGTGACGAAATGGTTCTCGTACTGCGGACGTGCTGCGAGTTCCTTCGCCCACGCCAGATTGTCGTCGGTCGGCGCGAACGGAAGGGAGATCGTGAGCATTTTCTGCCCTGCGGGGGTCGTGAACTCAAACGCGGCGTTTTCCAGCGTCTTTTGCCCAAAAGTGTTCAGCCCCATTTCCACGAGGACGCCGTTCCAGCTCGGATTGCGTTCCGGGAAAAAGTATTTGTGGAGGTTCGTCTCGCGATTTTCTGCGGAACGGATCCCGTAGTCGTGATTTCCCGTGCAGACGATGTACGGCAGCACGCCGTCCAGACGCTTGAATGCGGTGGATACGGCGTTCCACTGCTGCTCGCTCGTCTGATTGTACCGTCCGACTCCCATATTGTTCTGCTCCACCAGATCGCCGGCGACGAGGACCTGCTGAATGTTGAATTTTTTGATGTTTTCCTGGATCCAGGCGGTCATGAGTTCCAGAATGCCCTGATTGCGTCCGTATTTGACGTAAGACTGCGTGTCCGGCACGATGACCATAGTCCAGTGGTCCTTTTCTGTCGGAAAATCCGGCCCCGCGGCTTTGGGCGCTTCATTGGCTGCAGTCTGTGCGAAAGACGGTGAGACCGCAGCGGTACCGAACATTCCGGCAGCCATGGCGGCGAGTGTTTGGAGGGATCGACGTCGATTCATCATTTTTTCTTTCCTTTTTTCTTTTTTTCTTCACATTCAATAAAAAACGTTCCTGCACACTGTCTGCAGAATGAACTTTCTATGGGAGGGATCAAAGTCGGCTTTCGTAAATAAGCTGATCGATGATTTTGTATTTTAATTCGGAACCCTCAAAAAGTCAAGAGGAAGAACCTTTTTTGTCGAGAAAATTTGGGAAAAAGTCTGAAAGACTACTTGCAGAAATTGAAGAAATGCGATATGATGTAGAAGTGTGCTCATACATAAAAAATCACAGTGGAGCAGAGACGGAAAAAACGCACAATGGCCTACGGAAAACCTACGGTGCTTTCAGTACTTCCGATGCTCCCGATGCTCCCAGATTTCAAAGAATACCCAAACGCGGAGGAATTTTATGCTGCGCTTCCATCAGATCCCATGCAGCTGCGGACAGATCCATGAAGTTTCCAAAACCCAGGCAGGCAGTACGCTAACGTGCAGCTGCGGTCTTGAAGTGCCTGTTCCGACTCTGCGTGAACTGAAAGATTTTCCGATCGTGGAACGTCAGGAATCGCGATCTGCCGAACTCACGCTCACCTCGAGCTCCGGTGCGCGGGAACGCCGATCCGGGCTGATCTTCGTGCTTTTCGTCGCAGCAGTACTCTTTGCCGGTCTGGGGATCTACTATCATCAGACGTGCCCGAAAGTTCCGACGGTAGAAAATGCGCAAACGCCGTTTGATGTCTGGCAAGTCTGGCAAACGCTGCGCACGGGGATCGACACGCCTCCGTCTCGCGGGGAAATGATCAGGACCGACACGATCCGGATGCACTGGCGATGGATCGTGATCTGCGGGAGCGCCTCCGGACTGTGCGTCCTCGGAATGCTTGCCGGTGTGCTTGTGCGTATCGGCGGAAAAAGAGCAGCAGAAGGGAGCCAGGAACGCGGAAATGAGTGAAGAAAACGGAACGGGGCCGGAGGCGGTTTCTGACGTGCGTGCCGAGGCGGTTTCTGACGTGCGTGCCGATTTGCGTTCCGGCAATGAGTTTACGGAACTTCAAACGGAAATTTATGTCGAAGCGGAAACAGAACCGTGCGGGCATGATGCGCATGAAGATGCTCTTCCGTGCCGCGGCGGAGATCCCAAGAAACGCTTTCCTGAAGTTCCCCCAAACGCAGACGGGCCGGAGACGGGGCCGGGGACGGGGCCGGAGACGGCAGGACGCGCGGCTGACCTGACGCCCGCGGAAACCGTGTTTTTGGAAGACGCCTCGGGAGCGGTAAAACGGCAAGGCCGCACGGAACGGTCCTCCGCCTGTTCGGAAAGCGGCGGTTCGAAAAGACGTGTGCCGCAGGAGATCCCAGGCTACGAATTTGAGCGTTTTCTGGGAGCCGGTTCGTACGGAGAAGTCTGGATCGCGGTCCAGGTCAACACGATGCGCCGAGTCGCGGTGAAATTCTACACGCACGAGACGCAGAATATCGAATCCCTGACGCAGGAAGTGGAGAAACTCTCGCTTTTGTTCTCGGATCAAAATATCGTTCAGCTTCTTGAAGTGGGCTGGGATGCCCGTGTTCCGTACTATGTGATGGAGTACCTGGAAAACGGCTCGCTCGCGCAGCTTCTCTCGCAAAAGAAGTTTTCGCTCCCGGAAGCGGAGGAAATGTTCGAAACGCTTCTGCGCGCGATGTGCCGAGTCCACGAGAAGGGGATCGTCCACTGCGATCTGAAGCCGGGCAACATTCTGATCGATCCCAATGGCAATGTACGCCTCGCGGACTTTGGTCAGTCGCGTCTTTCGCACGATATGGCCCCCGCGCTTGGTACGCTTTTCTACATGCCGCCGGAACAGGCAAAACTGAGCGCTCACGCAGATGTGCGGTGGGACATTTACGCGCTGGGAGCGATCTTCTACACACTTCTGATGAACCGGCCGCCGCACTATGCGCCGATTTTCGTCGAGCAGATCCAGGAGCAGGATACGCTAACGGAAAGGATGCAGAAATACCGTCATCTTCTGCTTGCGCGTCCAGTCCCGGTCGATCACAGGCAGCTGAAGGGAATGTCTCTGAAGGAGGCGCAGCTTCTGGAACGGTGTCTTGAACCGGATCCGAAAGAGCGTTTTCAGACGATGGAAGAACTCCTCCAAGAATGGGAAAAGGTCAAAGCACACCGTGCACAGTTCCCTCTTCTTTTGCTCGGAATGGTCATGCCGGTCCTGCTTTTTCTGGTGGGGAGCTTCTTCGTGACCTGGGAATTCCACTCGGTTTTTCATGAAGGAGAGCGCGTCATTACGGAATCGGCGCTCCAGTCAGCCAACTACGCCGCGGGAGCCGTCGCGAAAAACGTGGAATCGGAACTCACCCGGCGCCGGCGTGTTGCGGAACAGCTTGCGGAAAACTGGCAGTTCTGTGATTTTGTGCAAAATGTGAAGGAAGATCCGCAATGGAACGAGTACATTCAGCGGCTCAAAAACACGCAGTATGAAGAAGCACAGCGGCTTCAGCTGCGGACGGAATTCGCGAATTTCCCGAAACGTCTTGAACTGCAGAAGCTCATGGAAGACGTTCTTCCGGAAGATTTTCAAGTGGCGATGGGAGACGATTTCTTCTTCTTGGACGCCAACGGGATCGCGTGTGCCCGAGTGCCCTTTTCGGAGCAGGTCGGAAGAGATCTTTCACCGTTTTTTCAAGGAAAAGGAAATGAAAAAACGCCGCTGATCCGGTACGAGACGCAGATCTCAAAAGTTTTTCTGAATCCCTTAACGGATCGGTGGTCCGTGGCGCTCATCACGCCGGTCTTCAGTGCCGAAGAAGATCCCGTTTTTCTCGGTCTGCTCTGTATGGCGGTCGAAGTCGGAAACTTCATCCATCTGGAAGACACGACGGACCATTTCACAGTCCTGGTCGACCAGAGAGAAGGAACGTCGAAAGGCCTCATTCTGGAACATCCGCTCTACGATCATCTCAGCCAGGCTGGAATGGCGATCCCGAAAACTTTTCAGGAGGAAAAATTCCGCGTTACGGAAAAGATCATTCCGGACACGCCGGAGAAAGCCTTCCATTACCGCGATCCGCTGGCGGCCTCGACGCTGGCAAATGGACGATTTCAGGAACACTGGCTCGCTGCGTGTGCGGACGTGGATCTCGGAACGGGCGGAAAGTGGCTCGTCATCACGCAAACTTCCTATGAACGCACCGTCGGCGGGACTTTCAAGGCAATCGAATCGCATTTTCGGTACGTTTACGCCGCAGCTGCCGTCACGTTCCTAGTACTCATCCAGCTCGCCTGGTTTTTCATTCATCGTATTTTTATTTTGAAAGCAAATCGCTGAATTTTAGAGCGATCCGATCCCCAAAAGAAACGGAAGGAAACTGAAATGGAATTGGATCTTTACCAGAACCACACGCGGGAATGGCTTCAGAACGAGTATGCCTACCCGGTTTTGAGCCGCCGGGCGGAAGGGATCTCCGTCGGGATCAATCTTTCCCCCGCGAATGAATGCAATTTTCATTGCGTTTACTGCCAAGTCATTCCGGAGCAGATCCATCCCGGAATGAAAGTGGACTTCGAAAAACTCCGCGAGGAACTGGAGCCGTGCGTGGATCTCGCGCTTTCCGGAGAGATCTTCCGTCATCCGTACTTTCTCGAAGTGCCGCCGCATCAGCGAAGGGTGAACGACATTGCGTTCAGCGGAAACGGAGAGCCGACCCTTTCGCCGTTTTTTCCGAAGACCGTCCAGTTGGCTGCCGAGATCCGGAAAACGCGGATGGAGAATGGTCCGACTGAAGCGTTTCGCAAAGCAGCGGAAGAGATGAAGATCGTTCTGATCACCAACGCAACGCGCCTCGGAAATGCGGAACTGCTCCCAACGCTGGACTTTCTGCTGGAAAACCACGGAGAGATCTGGGCAAAACTGGATGCCGGGACCGACGCATACTACCGAAGGATCGACCGTTCTTCCGTGCCGTTTGAGACCGTACTCGCAGGGATCGAGTCATTTTCCCGGCGCGCGCCGCTCATCATTCAGACGCTCTTTTCACGCATGGCTGGAGAGGCTCCGACCGACGCGGAAGTCGACGCATACATCATGCGGATCGCGAAGATCCTGGAACTCGGCGGACAGATCCGGCACATTCAGCTCCATTCGGTCTGCCGTCCTCCGCAGTGTGCCGAGGCGCAGACGCTCGAACCGGAGATCCTGCGCACATTTGCGGAAAAGATCCAAACGCAGACCGGCGTGGAAGTCCGCGTTTTTTGAGACGGCTTCTCCGTAACTTTCGAAAGGGAAAAACTACGCTTCCCGATTTTTTCGCCAGACGTTTTCGAACCAGGAATCCGGTTCCGGGATCGGACGGCGCGGGACCCAGCGATGGCGGATGGTGCCGTCAGGAGCGAGCCACGTTTCCTGCACGAAATTGCGGAAATCTTCATTTTCCGGAACGATCTCCGTCCACTCGCCGTTGAGATCCAGCCGGGAAACGGAAACGTCTTCCGAAACGTGAGCGGATCCGTCGGCACCTTCTTTCAGCGTGATGGCGGAACCGCGGCTGCCGACCTCAGAGTCCAGCTGGAAACGAATGGCGTCCAGGTAGATCTCCTGCGTCAAAAGGAGCCAGGAATTCCGCTGGCTTTCCATGCAGGACGGCGGGAGGGAAAGACTGCGTTCCCGTCGGACTTCCGAAAGCGCGCGCTCCACGAGGTCCTTCTTTCGCAGAAAACCGCCCGATGCCGTCATTCTCTGCTGAAGTTCCCGGCGTTTTACCTGCCAGTTGGGATCCGGGAGGAAATTTTCACCGAGCACGGCGGTCTTTGCCGCTTTCGCAGGCCGATCTTTCGCAGTCCGATCTTGATCCGAGCCGTTTCGAGAGCGTTTCGCGACCGTCTGCGCAGCACGCAGTGCTCCAACTTGGCCGGAATTCAGTGCCGAGCCTCCGGGACGGTAGACGCCATGCGAGCCGTTCACCTCCCCGATGGGGAAAAGACGGCGCAGATTGACCGACTCCCAGTTCACATCTCCCGCAAGTCCCCCATTATTGTGCTGGGCGCAGACGGCGATCTCGAGCATTTCAGAACGAATGTCGATTCCATGATCCGCGTACATTTCAATGGCGGCCGGATTCATCTTTTCAAGACGCGCGATCGGGGTCTCGAGCGCAGACGCTCCGCTCTTTTCTAGGTAATTCCACGATTCCGGACCAAGATTTTCACGAGAAAGACCGACGGGATCCTTCCGGAAATCGAGCCAGACTCTTCGACCGCGCAGGACCGTTTCGACGTAGACCCAGATGTCGATCATCGACGAACCGAAATTTCGCACGATCCCGTCATGCAACTGCGTTTTTCGAGAATCAAACGGCCACTGGTACCCTTTCAGGAAGACGAGGGGGAGCAGTTCGCCCGGATGATGTGCGTATTCTTCCAGAAATTCCCGCGGATCGGAACTTCCGTCGGAGGCCGTACTGACGAATCGCGGAATGCACTGCATGTACGTCCCCGAAACGTTCCAGCGGAAACCGATCGACGCAAGACCGAACTGGGATTCCGGAAGATTCTGCGCGACCGCCCCGGCTTGAAGCGCGACACCGATCGCGCCGGTGTGGACCGTTGGATAAACGCTCGTCTGGTAAAGTCCTCCGGGACCGCCGACGGCAAAGATGACGTTTTCCGCAAGAACGCGTAAAATGCCGGCCTCGGAACCATTTTCCATGACATAAAATTCCGTTCCGTAAACTTCGCCGGTGACGGGCAACTCTACGGAGTTGGGGGCAGGGGGATCGTACTGGACGAGCAATTCACGGACGAAAACGTTTTCGCGGACCGGGATGCCGAGTCTCTGCACCTCGCGGATCATTGCGCGGCACATTTCCCTGGAAGTGTACGGCCCGATCGACGTGGCACGCTGACGCGGGTCATGGTCCGTTTTGTATCCGACGAACTGACCATACTCGTCTGCGGGAAAAGGAAGTCCTAATTCCGTCAGATTCATGAACGCGCGCACCGAATTCGCAGCTTCCGCCAGCGCGAGGTCCCCGTGCATGCTTCCGCCGGCGAAGTACGTTTCCGCCATGTCGCGCACGCTGTCCGCGTCCGCCCCGCACAGCGACAGTTTGTAGTACGTCTGCTTGTCGCTCCCAGTGTTGATGGACGTCCCGCCTTGAAGAGCTTCCGTCGCGATGAGAAGGTCCGTAATGCCAGATCGGTGAAGGTGGATCGCAGCGGAAAGTCCAGCCGCGCCGGAACCGATGATCAATGTGTGGACACGCACAGTTTCCATGTTTTGTTTGCCTTTCGGAAGGAAGGATGGGTGGATGAAAGGAAGGCTCGGATAGACCGAATGGATGGAGAGGATCCGGAAATATCAGACCGCAAGGCCAAAGCGACTCACCAAACCGCCGTCATTTAAAAAACGGTCCATCCGGGAACTGCGTACCAGTTTCACCACGGAACACACTGAAGAGTTCACTGAAAAACACTGAAAGGAAACGCGAAAAACTCGAAAAAATGCGAAATTCACCAAAAGGCAATCAAAAATATTTTAAATCTTTCGCGTCTTTTCGGGTTTTTCGTGAAATTCGTGTCAGGACACATTCCCTGCCTTTTTTTCTCTTTTCTTTCTTTTCAGTCTGTTTCTGCGTCTTTTCAGTACTCTCCGCGGCGAGATCGGGACCGGGATCGGTACTCACTTTCCGGAAGAGCCTAAAAATCTTCCGGCCGGATAAATTGACGTTCTTTTGGAAATTCCGCACCGTCGCAGACAGCGATCGCCGTAGCAGTGGCATGGGTCGCGCAGTGGGAGATGGTGACCTGAATGTCCGAGATCCCCTCCGCAAGCACTTTGGCAAGCACTCCGCCGCCAATACAGAGATACGGAGCGCCGGAGGGTGCGTTTTTGATCTCCATATCGCGCCACGCGATCCCGCGGACCCAGCCGGTCCCGATCGCTTTGAGGATCGCTTCCTTGGCACACCAGCGTCCCGTGTAACTCTCGATCGACTGCTTTCTCGCCCGGCAATATTCGTTTTCCCAGTCCGTATAAACGCGGTCATAGAAGTAGTCGCCGTGTTTTTCGAGCATTTTCCGGATCCGCTCACATTCCGTGATGTCAGTACCGATTCCAAAAATTCTCATTTTTTTGTTTTCTCCCGTTTTTCTTTTGCTCCGCCAAGAAATGACGTCTCGAAAGAAAGACCCACACGTCTCGAAAGAAAGACCCACACGTCTCGACAGAAAGACCCGCGGAAGAAAGCCATTCGCGGGCCGAAAAAAATCTACGGACGGCGGAATAAGCAGGACCAGGCCAGGAACGGCTCGCTCTTTGCCCGGGAACGGATAGTCCCCTGCCGAACTTCCACGATCTCAAACAGCGACGCCAGCTCTTCCGTCACCTCTTCCTGACTCACCGTAGGGAGGAAATTCTGCTCGGCATACTCGCGCTCGATCCCCTCTTCACTCGCCCCGGCAAGCGTGTAATAGTAGGACCCTTTCTTCGTGATGCGCCACAGCATGTCGATGTAGTCGGCAAGAAAACGCTGACGGATAAAATGGTAAAACCCAATATCGTAAACAAAATCGTACTGATTCCGATTATGATGCGTAAACCTGAAAATGTCGTCCGTGACGATCCGCAGCTGCGCATTCCGAATATCCGCTCTGGAAGACGCGCGGTCCGTCGCCATTCGGGAACAGTCCACCGCCGTCACTTCAAAACGTTTCTGCGCCATATAGAGAGCTTCGATACCGCTTCCGCAACCAATATCAAGGACCGTCGTTCTGCTCTTCAGCCCTAAACCGTCAACGACCTGTTTAAAATCAGGCTCCAGCTCGCCAGTATCCCACGACGGGGTCCCCTGGCGATAAAAATCATCCCAGTCAAACTCTTTCTGCGACTTCGTATTATCTTTAGGCGGAAGTTCCAAACCGGGCAGGGTCAAATTCAATGCGTATTCTTTCGGGACCCTCGTCCATTTACTGGTTTTTTGTGTTTTGGTACAATCGGCCTTGATTAACTCATTCATCGAATTTCTCAATATATACCTGGTAACGAAAAGTTAAAAAATATTGGGTCAGGTTTATTCTATTCTATCGCAAGTAAAAATGGAAGGGGGGGGATAAAAAATTTTCCGTTTTTTTCAAAAAAATTAAAATAATTTTCGCTACATTCCAAAATACTTTACTTTTAGAGAAAATTTGAAGTTGTAAAAATCAAAAAACATCCTTCCTATTTTCACCATTCCCCCTATTTTCAAATTCTCACAAAAAGAAAGCGTGGAAAAATTTTTAGAAGACGAAATATTTTGCCCAGTGTCCTGGATCGGTCAAGAAAAAGAGAGTGCGCAGGAAAAAAGTAAAAATTTTCTCTAAAAATTCTGGAAAAAGAAAAAAAAACCGATAAAAGAAAAGAAACGGAAAGAAAAATCAGGCATCCGGGAGGGAGTTCTCTCATGAAAAAAAACAATCATTACGAGCGGGCGTTTGAAGCGTACGTCCGGAGTCTTGGCCGTCCGTGCCTTGCGATGAACGAACGGTACCGGAGTCTGGACGGAGAGGAACAGGAATTTACGCTAAAGAGTTTCGATTTTATCCTTCCGCCGCACCTGGTCTCCGCCTCAAGTTCGTGGAGCAGTCAGGAAGCGGAGCAGGGGGCACCATTTTTTTACGTTTCGGAAAACAGTTCAGGCGCTTCGGAGATCGCGGCGGTTTCGTGGCTGGTGGACATCAAGGGACGCAGATTTCCGACAGGCGAGCGTCATCCGCAGTACTGGAAGAATTGGGTGAACACCGACGACATACAGAGCCTTTCCCGTTGGGAAAACATTTTTGGAACGGGATTTCATGGGCTTTTTGTGTTCGTTTACGATGTTTGCGGCACACGGTATCCGGTCCCGGAAGAACAGCTTTTTGAGTTTGAAGACAAACGGTACGCGTTTTTTCTGATCCCGCTTGCCGTCTATCGAGACCTATGCCGTCCGCTTTCGGCACGCTGGAGAACGGTCACGATGCCGACGAAGCTGTTTCGGCAATATGCTGCAAGCGCCGCGGAATTCTTTTGAAAGAAAAATCCCTCTTGACAGAAATGCTAAAAATGAGTATTCTGTCTTTTGTTCATCCGGCAGACTTTTTGAGAGAATTTCAGAAGCTCTCAGAAGTCCTGCCGTGAAGAAAAAGAACCATTTTTGCGCAGTTCCTGTTCCTGTTGGAGATTTCCGGAAAGGGGTTTGCCGCGGTTTTGTGAATGCGGTATTTTCGGAAGGGGAAGAGGATCCCGCGCAGGCGAACAAAGGAATTTGGAATGCAGTCTTGCTTTACGGGAATTTCACCGGTAAGTCTTCGGGGGATCCTGAATGAAGCCGAGCTTTTCGGCGGGGATGACTACCTGATGCTGAATTGCGTCACGAATGTGGAGCAGCTCCGTCCCGGCGACGTTTATTTTGCGATACGGACTCCGCAGAAAGACGGACACGCCAGGATCGATGAGGCGGTCCTT
Source organism: Thermoguttaceae bacterium (assembly GCA_017403345.1). Taxonomy (GTDB): domain Bacteria; phylum Planctomycetota; class Planctomycetia; order Pirellulales; family Thermoguttaceae; genus RGIG3701. The sequence continues at coordinate 17,371 of JAFQOH010000228.1, read as the reverse complement.
CGCGGTGCCGGTGCGATCGTTTCGGAAGAGATGACCGACAATCCGTTCAAAATGACTGCGGATGAGAAGCTGGTCCCGCTTTTTTTGGTAAGATCGACGCAGAGCGCCTACTCGAGGGCGTGCCAGGCGCTGTACCGTTTCCCTTCCAGACAGTTGAATGTCGTGGGGATCACCGGAACGAGCGGGAAGACCATGACGGCGTTCCTGACCGCCGCGGTCCTTGGTGCTGCAGATCAGAACGTCGGACTGCTGAATTCGCTCGGATGCTTTGACGGCAGAGACGCCTCAGCGAATACGATCACCGATCTACCGCCCAAACGAACGAGCAGCTGGATGTCGCGAATGCTCCAAAACGACTGTTCGCATGCAGTCATGGAGATCTCCAGCCACGCGCTGGCGCAGTCACGCATGGAAGGGATCGATCTTCAGACGCTCTGCATCACGAACGTCATGCGCGACCACATCGATATTCACGGTTCGCTCGAGAATTACCGCAAAGCGAAGATGCGCATTTTTGAATCTCTCGTTTGCGGCGGAACTGCGGTCCTGAACGCAGATGACCCGATCACGGCCGAGGTGAAACGCTGGCTGAGAGTGCCGACTGTTACTTTTGGACTGAATGAAGCAGCAGACGTTTCCGCGATGGTCCTGGAGCAGCTGCCCAGCGAACAGACGATCCTGCTGTCTGCGGGGGCAGAGACTCTTCCGCTGCGCACGCAGATCGTGGGAAATCACCATATCTGCAACTGTCTCGCCGCGGCCGCACTTGGCATCGCGATGGGGATCGACCTTCCGACGATCGTCCGCGGGATCGAATCGGTCGAAATGATCCCGGGAAGGATGGAACGCCTGGAATGCGGGCAGCCGTTCTCGGTTTTCGTGGACGCAGCGAGAACTCCGGAAGAATTGCGGGATACTCTTCATTTTCTCCGCGAGGTGGTCGACGGACGGATCTTGACGGTTTTCGGCGTTTCCGGAAATCAGACGCGCGCCAGACGTCCGATGATGGGAGACATCGTCTCGAAACTGTCCAGCCGACTGATCCTGACGGACATGAATCCGGGTGCGGAAGCGCCGGAGAAGATCGTTCAGGAACTTCTTTCCGGAATTCAGCCCCGCTGCATGAAACGAGTCGCGGTCTGTCACGACCGTAAAAAAGCGATCCATCAGGCACTTGCCATGGCAGAACCAGGCGACTGTGTCCTGATCGCCGGCAAAGGGAATGAGAAATTCCAGCTCATCGGTAAAGAGACCCCGCGTCATGATGACCGCGAGATCGCACGGCGCTGGCTTTTCCGTAATGCAGAACGGTACATGGACTGAGTTTCATCCGCTCAAACGATCCGGCCGACACACTCTCTGCGGAGAGTCCAAAGGGAGTTTTCGAGGAAATTCCCTTTTATTTTACAGATCTGCCTGTTTTACTGCTCCTTCGGCAAAGAAGTCAAAGAAACGGTATCATGGAAACCGTATTCTGAGCGAAAATACATGAAATCAGCGTTTTCTTGTAAAAATTTGGTTTCTTTTTGCCGAAAAGCGGCTTTCTTGCGTTGACGCGGTTTGCGATTCGCCGTATAATAGGAATCATTTTATCCAGATCATGCCGGAATTCCGTATGCAAACGCACCGGCGCAGCCCGCAATGGAGCCGCGTCCCTCAAATCGTACCGTTAGCACCTTGACGATACGCTTTTTTCACTGCATTTTCGGGATCAGATCGGGATCCAAAAAGAGCATGATGCCTGCAAATAAAACAAAACGTTTCATGGATAACCAGGATATTCACATTAAGGGCGCACGGGAACACAATCTCCAGAACGTAGAACTGGAGCTGCCGTGCAATCAGTTGATCTGCTTTACGGGAGTAAGCGGAAGCGGAAAGAGTTCCCTCGCATTCGACACACTGTACGCAGAAGGTCAGCGGCGGTACGTAGAGAGCCTTTCCAGCTACGCCCGGCAATTTCTTGGTCAGATGCCGAAACCGGACGTCGATCTCATCTCGCATCTTCGTCCTGCGATCTCTATCGCCCAGAAGACGACCGGCCAGAATCCACGCTCTACGGTGGGAACGATCACGGAGATCTACGACTATCTGCGAGTCCTTTTTTCGCGGGTCGGCACAGGTTACTGCCCGAATTGCGGAAGGAAGATCAGTGCCCAGACGCGCCAGCAGATCCTGACGCAGATCCAGCTTTTGCCCCCGGACACGAAACTCCTGCTCCTTGCACCGCGAGTCCGCGGCCAGAAAGGTGAATTCAAGGATCTGTTTCGTGACCTTTTGCGTCAGGGATTTTTGCGCGCACGGGTCGATGGGGAGATCGTGAAACTGACGGACGACCTGCGTCTGGATCGCCAGATGCGGCACAATATCGACATCGTGGTCGACCGGATCGTTTTGAGACCAGAGGGAACTGCACGGCTTGCAGAGTCGGTAGAGCAGGCTCTGCGGTACGGAAACCATTCATTGATCGTGACGCCGGATGCGGAAGCGCAGCAGGAACCTTTTCCGGAACTGATGCTTTCCTGCGAGTACGCCTGCACCGAATGCCAGATCGGTTTTGAGCCGCCGACGCCGCAGCTCTTCAGCTTCAATTCACCGCAGGGAATGTGCCTTGAGTGCAACGGTCTGGGTGAGATCTACACGTTCGACCCGGAACGTCTGATCCCGGATCCGAAAAAATCGTTCCGAAAAGGCGCGATCGTCACGATAGGGACCTGGGAAGATACAGGACGCTGGAAACACGTGCAGTTTCGGGGGATCGCCAACCATCTCGCAAGGAAGTATCCGGAACAAGGATTTTCGGGCGAAGAGATCCTCGACACGCCGTGGGAGCAACTTCCTGAAGCATTCCGAGACGCCATTCTTTACGGCACAGGCAGCGCAAACATCACGTTTTCGTGGCGAAATACGCCGAGCAGTACGAATTGGGGAGCGACCTACGACGGGGTCATTCCGCAGATGCTCAACACATACAGAACGACGAACAGCCGGATCCAAAAGCGGTACTTCGAGAAGTTCATGAACGTCTGCACGTGCAGTTTCTGCCGCGGAGAACGACTGAATCCTCAGGCTCGAAAAGTCAAGATCGCGAGCCGCTCCAGCCTTTCCGAGCTTTCACTCCCCGAGCTGACGCACATGCCGATCGCGTCCGTCGTGGAATTTTTCAGGGAACTGGACCTCGATGCGACTGGACGGTACATCGCGAAAGACATTCTGCATGAGATCCGAAACCGTCTCGGTTTTCTCGAAGACGTGGGGCTGGATTACCTCTCTCTGGCGCGGACGGCACCGACGCTTTCCGGCGGAGAACTCCAGCGCATCCGCCTCGCCAGCCAGATCGGAAGCGGACTGGTGGGCGTGCTTTACATTCTGGATGAACCCTCGATTGGACTGCATCCGCGTGACAACAATCGGCTCCTTTCCACGCTGAAACACCTGCGCGACCTAGGAAATACCGTAGTCGTCGTGGAACATGACGAAGACACGATGCGTTTCGCGGACAAGATCATCGATTTTGGGCCCGGAGCAGGCGTGCACGGCGGACACGTCGTGGCGGAAGGGTCGGTCGAGGACATTCTGAACTCCGAAGAGAGCATCACAGGCCAGTTCCTCTCCGGACGCCGAACGATACCGACGGTCAAGAAACCGCGTCCCGGCACGGGAGAAAAGCTCATCGTTCGCGGAGCGGCGCACCACAATCTGAAAAACGTGGACGTCGAGATCCCGCTCGGAAAATTCATCTGCGTCACAGGCGTGAGCGGCTCCGGAAAAAGCTCGCTCGTAAACGGGATCCTCAAAGCAGTCCTGCATCGTGAGCTGAATCACGGACTCGGCACTCCGGGAACGTACCGGACCATCGAGGGATTGGAGCACCTCAACAAAATGATCGCGATCGACCAGTCGCCGATCGGAAGGACTCCGCGAAGCAATCCGGCAACGTACATCAAGCTCTTTGACGAGATCCGAACCATGTTCGCGGATCTTCCGGAAGCCCGCCAGCGCGGATTCAAACCGGGGCGATTCAGCTTCAACGTGGACGGCGGACGCTGTGAAGCGTGCCAAGGATACGGCGCAACAAAACTCGAAATGGACTTTCTCGCCGACATTTGGGTCACGTGCCCGGTCTGCGGCGGAAAACGGTTCAACTATGAGACGCTCCAGGTGCGATTCAAGGGGCACTCGATCGCAGACGTTCTGGAAATGGACGTTCAGCAGGCAATGGCACTCTTCGAAAATGTGCCGCGAGTCTACCAAAAACTCAAGACCCTCAGTGATGTCGGACTGGATTACATGAAGATCGGTCAGCCGTCGCCAACGCTGTCCGGCGGTGAGGCGCAGCGCGTCAAACTGGCTCGGGAACTCGTGAAGATCAGCACGGGACGGACCATCTACATTTTGGATGAACCAACGACGGGACTTCACTTCGCCGACATCGAGCAGCTTCTGAAGGTCCTCCACAGCTTCGCGGATGCCGGAAACACGGTACTCGTGGTGGAACACAATCTGGACGTCATTAAAACGGCAGACTGGATCATCGATCTTGGACCGGAAGGCGGAAACGCCGGCGGTGAGATCGTCGTGTGCGGTACCCCCAAAGAAGTGAGCAAAAACAAACGCTCGTACACCGCCGCGGCACTCCGAAACGTGATTTCCCCACCCCGTAAAAAATCTTCGAAGAAAGAAGAGACCGTTTCGGTCGTTTCGGAAAAAAAAGCCCAGAAAAAAGACGCTCACGCAAAAAACGTGCCCGCAAAAGACGCGCCCATCCCAAAAGATCCCGAAAACTCCTCGGAAGTACCGGAAAAACGCTGCGAGTGCATTCATGTGGAGGGCGCCAGCCAGCACAATCTGAAGCACGTGAGTCTCGAGATCCCGCGCAATTCCATGACGGTCTGCTGCGGTCCGAGCGGTTCCGGAAAAAGCTCGCTGGCCATGGATACGGTCTACGCAGAAGGGCAGAGACGCTACGTCGAGAGTCTTTCCAGTTACGCACGGCAATTCGTCGGGCAGATGCAGAAACCGCAGGTCGAGCGCATCGATGGACTCGCCCCGGCGATCGCCATTGAGCAGAAACGCATGAGCCAGAGTCCGCGTTCTACCGTCGGTACTGTAACGGAGATCTACGACTACCTCCGCATCCTGATGGCCCGGCTTGGGAAACCGTTCTGTCCCGACTGCCAGCTCCCGATCGGTTCACAGACGACCGATGAGATCATTGCGCGCATCATGAAGTACCCCGAAGGGACCCGTCTAATGTTTCTAGCGGGACGCGAGATCGGATTGGGACACCGTTACGAGACGCTTTGGGATGAATTGCGGCGCAGAGGCTTTGTGCGTGTCCGCATCGACGGAATGATCTACTCTCTGGATGAAGTTCCCGAGATCGACCGGCGCCGGAAACACAACGTCGAGATCGTCGTGGACCGCGTCGTCATTCGAAAAGACAAAACGAATCGCGGAAGGATCGCGGAAAGCATCGAACAGTCTCTCGATCTTGGAGGCGGAACGATGCTCGTACTTGAAGTGGACGACCTAAAACCCGAAACCCAATGGAAAGCGAAAACGCACAGTCTGCACAATGTGTGCGACCAGTGCGGACGCAGTTTCGAAACGCTCGCCCCAAACAATTTCTCGTTCAACACCGCCCTCGGCTGGTGCCCGGTCTGTGAGGGATTGGGGACGCAAAACGGCGCGAATCCCAATCTTCTGCTCCGAAATCCCAAACTGACGCTCGCAGAAGGTGCCATCTCGCTCTGGTCTCCCGGCGGCAGTGAAATGGCGATGGAGATGCTCAAGGCCTTCTGTACCGAAATGGAAGTTCCAATGGACGTACCGTACGAGTCGCTCGCTCCGAGATTCCGGAAGATACTCCAGCGCGGAACGGGAGAACGCTGGTTTCAGGTCCAAACGAAATCGTACTCCTTCCGATTTCAGCTGAAAGGTCTGATGGAAGTCGTCGATGAGGCGGCGCGTTTGGTTCCATCTCTGCGCCACAAATTGGAAACTTACCTCGATGACGTTCCCTGCACCGAATGCGGCGGAAGCCGACTGCGGGACGATGCGGCAGCCGTGCGTCTGCGCGGACAAACGATCGATGAGATCTGCGAAAAGCCGCTCCGAACGCTTCTGGAGGATCTTTCCAGCTGGAAAATGAATGCCGCGGAACGCAAGATCGCCGGCGAGCTGGTGCGCGAGATCCGAAACCGTACACAGTTTCTCGTGGATGTCGGACTGGAGTACCTGACGCTTTCCCGGCCCGCCCCAACGCTTTCCGGCGGAGAAATGCAGCGGATCCGTCTGGCAGCTCAGGTCGGAAGCGGACTTTGCGGAGTCCTTTACGTTCTGGATGAACCGACGATCGGACTGCATCCGCGCGACAATCAGCGGCTGATCCAGACCCTGCATCGTCTGCGGGACCTCGGAAACACTCTTCTGGTCGTCGAGCATGACCGGGATGTTCTGGAAAACGCGGACAAACTGATCGATTTTGGCCCCGCTGCAGGACGATGGGGCGGTGAGATCGTGGGTGAAGGCACGCCAAAAGAGCTCGAAAAGCTCCCCTCTTCCGTCACGGGAAATTTCCTTTCCGGAAAAAAAGCCATTCCGATACCTTCCAACCGCCGCGTAGGAAACACCCGTACGGGAAATTCCTCTGCAAACTATTCCGCTGCCGGAACTCTCGTGACGCAGCCGTGGCTGGAGATCTTGGGGGCTCGGCAAAATAACCTGAAAGGGATCCACGTCCGCATCCCGCTCGGTACGCTGACTGCCGTGACGGGCGTGAGCGGCTCCGGAAAAAGTACGCTCGTCGAGGACATTCTCTACGCGTCGCTCGCCAGACAGCTGCATCGTGCCGGAACGATTCCGGGTGCACATGACCTGATCCGCGGAGTCCACAACATCAACAAAGTGATCGAAGTCGACCAGCGCCCGATCGGAACGACGCCAAGCTCCAATCCGGCCACCTACACAGGAGTGTTTGAGCACATACGTGAACTTTTCGCGAAACTTCCAGATGCGAAAATGCGCGGTTTCACGGCACGCCGATTCAGCTTCAACGTGCAGGGAGGACGCTGCGAAAAGTGCGAGGGAAATGGACAGATCAAGATCGAAATGCACTTTCTTCCGGACATCTGGGTCACCTGCGACGAATGCAAAGGGCAGCGTTACGAACCAGAAACGCTTTCCGTCCGCTTCCGCGGCTACTCGATCGCGGACGTCCTGAACATGACGTGTGCCGAGGCGCTGGAAGTCTTTCGCGGCATCCCGGTCATTCGCCGGATCCTGCAGACCCTCTGTGACGTCGGTCTGGACTACATCACGCTCGGACAGCCGGCACCAACGCTTTCCGGAGGAGAAGCGCAGCGCGTGAAATTGGCGGCGGAACTCGCTCGCCCGGATACTGGAAAGACGCTCTACATTTTGGACGAGCCGACCACCGGACTCCATTTTTCCGATCTCGCGAAACTGCTGGACGTCCTGCACCGTCTCGTCGACATGGGGAACACAGTCGTGGTCATCGAACACAATCTGGACGTCATCAAAAACGCGGACTGGATCGTGGAACTTGGACCGGAAGCTGGACAGCTAGGCGGCGAACTGGTCGTGGAAGGTACTCCGGAAGAGCTCGTGAAATACGCTCGAAACGCCAAAAAATCACTCAAAACAGCCAAACCGCTTCCTCGTTCCTGGACGGGTGAGTTCCTGATCCCAATACTGAAAAATGACCCCTACGAAGAACGCAAGCCGTTTGACGTCGAGGCGTTTCGCAAAATGCAGACGGAAGAGCCGGTCGTTTCTGAGTTAAAGTCCGTAGTAAAAATGCCGTGGGAGGTCGACGGGATCCGATGGCATTCGCAGGCGCGAAGCTCACGCTGCCGAAACACCGTTCCCGCTCATGGAGAGATCCTGCCGGCGATCTCGCCGATCGCGACCGCTCGGCCGGCTCGCTGGGACGTGAGGATCTTCGATGCCCTTCTCGAAAAGATCGAGATGATGGACGACGTAGAGATCGACTGGAATGACAGAAACGTCATCCGCGTGACTTCCTCGCAGCGGAACGCAACGAAGTTCCTCCACATTTTCACCAACGATGAATGGCTTTTGAAACTGAGTTTCCGCGTCCAGAAAAATTCATTCCAAACGGAAGATCTCGTGCGGGATCTGGATCTCCGGCCGCTCAATGAGTATCCGGAACTTCCGCTTTACGGCACATCGCCGCGTGTCCGAGTCATCGATACGAAGGAGGGATTCCAAGAGGTCGAGATGCGGATCCACTACTGGAGTGAATTCGACCGGCCGGAAATGTGGGCGTTCTTCGAAAACGCACAGGACGCGTTCTTTCAGCTCGTCCAACAAACAGAAGAGGCGCCCGGCGATTTGAAACCATGGAAAACACTGGGGCGAAAATGGCATGAAAGCGCTAATGGATTCCTGGGAAATTCAAAGCCCGCCTGGAAGCATGAGCTGATGGACACCATCGTCGCGGAGTTGGAAAAACTGGCGCCCGACGCCTCTTGGGGATGGCAGAACAAGATGATCGTCCCGGTCACCCCTGCGGGGAAAAATCGCATTTGGGCCAGACTGACGACAAAACGTCCCGACGCCGTCTACCTGGAACTCTTTAATGAGAAAAATGATTTCCCGATGGGCCGCATCGCTGATTTCGGTTTTGAGCCGGAAATGGATGGAAGGAATCCGGAATGGGACTGCCTCCGATTTCGTTTCCGCAGCTTGGCTGACTGGAAAAAAGGAAACTTCTCCGCATTCCTTGAAGAGCACTTTCGCAGGGCCGTACTGGGAAAAAATGAAAATGCGGAACAGTAAAACTTCGGAGTCCAGACAAAAAACTTCGGAGTCCAGACAAAAAACGGAGGAAAACGGATGGCTGCATTTTTGATTTTCAGCGACGATTGGGGACGCCATCCTTCCAGCTGCCAGCATCTCATGCGCTGCCTGATGGAAAGCGGTGAGCATCGCGTTTTCTGGGTCAATACGATCGGGACTCGGCCGCCGAGATTGGATCTCCTCACCCTTCGGCGCGGAGTGGAAAAGATCCGTTCATGGGTGGGGACGGTTTTTCGCAGAGAACGGAAAAGGAACGTGCCGACTGGAAATTTCTCCGAAATTCGACCGGAAAAAATACTTCAGCCGCTGATGTTTCCGTGGTTCCGTTCCCGTTTTGACCGGCATCTGAACCGTACGCTTTTGGCGAAACAGCTGCGGCGGGCACTGAAGGGAGAGACGGACGTCACGGCAGTCACGACGCTGCCGATCACGGCGGACCTGCCCGGAACGCTGCCCTGCGTGACTCGCTGGGTCTACTATTGCGTCGACGACTGGAGCCGCTGGCCGGGAATGGATGCGGAACCGCTGGAAAAAATGGAGTCACTGCTCGTTCAAAAAGCGGACAAGATCGTGACTGCCGGAGAAAATCTTCGTGACCGGCTCCTCCAAATGGGAAGAGACTCCCTCCTTTTGACCCACGGAGTAGATCTCGATCTTTGGCAAAAAAACTCCATGGCCGATGAAAACGGCAAACGGAAGTTTACGAAAGCGGGCATTTCCCCAACTTTCGTATTTTGGGGCCTGATCGATGAACGTTTGGAGCCGGAAATGCTTGAAAGACTGGCGTCCGACGCGCCGGAGTGCCAAATCGTTCTCGCAGGACCAGTCGCCTCTCCGGAAATGCAGCATCGGCTCGAAAAACTCCCGTCTGTGCGTTTTCTAGGCCCGCTGCCGCCGGAGGAACTGCCAAAGCTCGCCTCGGAAGCCGACGTCCTTTTGATGCCGTACCGGAAAAATGAGGCGACGGAGCAGATCCAGCCGCTGAAAATGACCGAGTATCTCGCCAGCGGAAAACCTGCCGTCGTACGCGGTCTTCGGGCTGCGCAAAATTGGGCCGACGCGCTCGACATCGCCGACACACCGGAACATTTCTCGCATTTGGCTCGGATCCGAGCGGAAAATGGAATCCCGGAAACGCAGAGAGCGGCACGCAAGAGGCTCGAAAACGAAACATGGAAAAAGAAAGCTCGCGATTTTGAGGCCTTCATCCTCGAATAGAGACGAAAGATTCCCAGATCGACCGAAAAGATCGACCAAAAAGATCGACCAAAAAGATCGACCAAAAAGATTTGAAAAAGAACAGAAAGTCATGATCAACGAAATCGTTCCCATTTCTTCAGAAAAACGGTGTCCGAATACCAAAACGGTCGTCCTAGAAACGCGCGTCGTGACCGGAGAAGGCGGCGGTCCGGAGAAGACCATCATCAATACTCCGCGCTATATGGCAAGCTACGGCTACCCAACGTACTGTGCGTACATGCACCCGCCGAAAGACCCCGGATTCAGCGTCATCCAGAAACGCGCGGAAAATCTCGGCTGCCCCATGATCAGCGTTGAAGACCGCGGAGTTTTTGACCGAAGCGTTTCAGCAAAACTGCTTGAGATCTGCAGGGAAAAAGAGGTCGGCATCTGGCACGGCCACGATTACAAAAGCAATTTTTTGGGGTTGAGGCTTCAAAAAGCTCATCCGATGAAACTCATCACGACGGTGCATGGGTGGGTCCGGCATACATGGAAAACGCCGGTCTACTATCTCGTGGACAAATGGTGTCTCCGGCGATACGATCACGTTATCTGCGTCTCGCACGACCTTTACGAACAGTGCCTTCGGCTCGGCGTGAAGAAGGAACGCTGTTCTCTGATCGAAAATGCGATCGATACGATGCAGTACTCGCGGACCCTAAAAGTGGAGGACGCCAAAGAAAAACTCGGATTCCCCAAAGACCGATTCGTCATCGGCGCGTGCGGCCGGCTTTCGCCGGAGAAGAATTTTGCGGGACTCATCCGCGTCACGGCAGAACTGCTCAAAGAAGGTCTTCCCATCTCGCTTTTCATCGCAGGTGACGGACCGATCCGCGACGCACTCCAGAAACAGATCCAGCTTACCGGATATTCCGACCAGATCCGCCTTTTGGGATTCCGCGACGACATCATGACGTTCTACCAGGGACTCGATCTTTTTGTACTGAATAGTCTCCGCGAGGGACTCCCCAACGTCGTTCTGGAAGCCATGGCGTACGAGGTGCCCGTCCTTTCCACGCGGGTCGCAGGGGTGCCGCGTCTCATCACGAACGGATACGACGGCGTGCTGATCGACATGAAAAATGATGTTGAGCTGAAAGTCCGCCTCAAAACCCTTCTGGAGGACGCGGATTACCGAAGAATGATCGGCGAAAATGGGAATTTCACGATCAAACGGCAATATAGTTTCGGCGTCCGAATGAAAAAGATCCGTGACATTTACGATCAGATCCTCGGGTTCACCCCCCAGGAAAAAAATTAATCTGGGGCCGCTGAGATAAAAAAAGCCCGCGCGCAGATGAATGTGAACAGCTGCGCGCGGGCTTTCTTTTGAACTCTTTCCTAAAGCAGGATAGCCTGGAGTTTTTTCTGGTACTCGACTTTCTGTTCCTCATCCCCCTGGAATTCCAGAAGACGGATCATGTTCCGGTAGGGGATCCGGAGGCACATTTTCTCTTCCGGATGATGCTGAACATACTGTTCCAGGCAGTAGATCCCGGTCTTCACGAGGATCACAGCCCGCTTGATGTCGTGCGTCTCGGTGTACGAGACACTCATGCCGTTCACGATACGTCCCAGAAGCTGAAGGTCCTTCCACTGTTTGGAGCGGATGACTTCCATCAGGTACGGGATCGACCGCTCATAGCATTTGACAGCTTCTGCATGCAGGGCCGTTTTCTTTCGGTTTTTCTGCGCCAGCGTCATGCCGACCGCTTTCTCCAGCTTTTTGGCCTGGAATGCAAAAATGCGTCCCTGATGATAGTAAAGCTGCGAAAGAAGGAAAGTCTCTTCCGTACGGATGTTCTTTTTGTGCGCCCGGACCTGCTCCATCATGGCGATCGCGCGTTTCAGGTACTTCTGCGCCAGGACGATCTCATCTCTCTGCAGAGAGACCGTTGCCGTATCGTCAAGCAGCAGTGCGGATTCCATGCAGATCTGATAGTATTCCTGCGCATGTGCGGCATTTTTGAGCATTGCGATCCCTGCCTCAAGGAAAGCATCCGTATACGGCGTCAATTCCATATTCTGTCCCAGCGAAACCGCAATGGTCAGCGACTGGAATGCGATCCGGTATCGGAGACGGACGGCATCCTCCGGAGCGTTTCTTTCCAGCGTCTGCGTCATTTCTTCCGTCAGCTGCGCGATTTTTTCAAGCCATTTTCGGCAGTTAGACGTCTTCGGTTCCCAGGGACCCACCGCAATATCGCCTGCAATGCCGATCCACGCATCCAGAAGGATCCGTTTGACACGAAATCGTTCATCCGGCGTCAATGGATACTTCCGTCCATCAACGGCTTTGCCGCTCTCCAGAAGATTTTCTCCCTGTTCTGCCGCTCGGCGATGGCAAAGAAACGCCTGCTCGGCATTCTCAACGCCGCGAACCATCAAAATATCACCTTCCAGCAGATTCGACCGGTAGATCACAAACGGATTATCGACGAAACGTTTACGCATTTCCGTCAAAAGATCCATCGCCTGATCCACGTGCTGATTTCGCGCAAGGTACTCCACTTTCTCAAAAAGTTCGTCTTCAAACGTCAACTGCGGCAGCGCAGTCTCCAACTCATCCTTCTGGGATGGCTGGGGAGCCTGCTGCGTCAATTCCGCACTCAGTTCTGCATTCAGTTCCGAAGGCAGTTCCAAAGGACCTGCGGCTTCCTGTTCCAGCGTCAACGGGCGGAAACTGCCGGTCTGCTCTGGTCCTTCCGGAAGCTGGATCTGGTCGGGAAGCTGTGGAAGAGACGGCGGCTCCTGCGCAAGCTCGCCAAGGTTTTCAGGAAGGGGAGCCTCTTCAGGAACCGCGTGAGACTTTGACTCCTGCACTGGCGGAAGTTCCGCGGACTCGGCATTGACCGACTCCGTCTTCTCCGTTTCAGATGAAACTGCCGGCGGAAGTGCGTCTGGAAGTGCGTCTGGAAGTGCGTCTGGAAGTGCGTCTGAAGGCATCGGCGGGAGAGTGTCTGGAAGGGCCGCGATGCCGTTTTCTTCCGATTTCAGATCCGAATTTTCAGCCTGTCCAGGAACTTTAGCAGACGCATCGGGCTTCCCCGCAACTTCCGCCTCGACCTGTGCTTCCAATTCCTCCAGAGAAGGACGCGGTTCCGACGTCTCTGGGTCCCTCACATTTTCTTCAGGCCCCGGACGATTTTCGGTACTCTCGGACTCCAACGCTTTCTGCCGGATCGGAACATCTACCAGTTCCTCACCGATCGTTTCAAGCGACGGCGGCGTCAACTGATCGATCGGAGCCTCTGCCGACGGTGCACTCTCTGTCTGTGCACTCTCTGTCTGTGCAGTCTCAGCTGTCTGCGCAGTCTCGGCCATCTGTACAGTCTCGGATGCCGCATTCTCCGACGCTCCCGACTTTTCCAAATCGGCTTCCGCCACCCGCTTTTTCTCTGACGCCTCTTTCGGTCCAGCACTTTCCGCCGTTTCCGACGCTGCATGTTCGATCTCAGCCGGACCTTCAGGCAATTTGGCGTTTTTCAGTTCCGGCATGGCATCTTCCATGACTTTGCGATACGCCAGCGCTTTCTGATTTTTCGGATCCAGTTTCAGAGCCTGAAGAATGTCCGCGTGAGCCCGTTTCGGATCGATGTCGACCCACGTTTCCGCCCGCAAAAGGAATGGCTCTGGTCCCACAGGCTGAAAAATGATCTGGATCGTATTCATCGGGATCGATTCCGGATCTTTCGCCATGTCTTCCGTATTCCCGAGCGGCTTCGACGGATCGTAGCCAAACGCCAGACCGATCTCCGGGAAGATCTCTCCCTTGATCGTCCCCTTTTCATCTGTCAGGAAAACAGACTGAATATGCTCCGTCCCCAAATCTTTCGCAAGCTGCCTGGCATGGATCGCCTCCGGAAATTCCGCAACGATTCCGTAAACCGTCTCGCCAATGATATGAAAAGCCGCCGCTTTGAAACCCTCCAGCTCATACTCCTCAAGATCGATCCCCTTACCGACTCCATCTTTCTGAAAATTCGCCGGTTCACCATACAGTGCGTGCAGTTCCGAACGTGTCGTTTTACCAGGGACCACACCATTAAAAGACGCCGGCTCGACAGGAATGAAGTAAACCGTCTCTACCTCTGCACTGCCAGTTTGCCCAGATACCGACTCGCCGGAAACACTTGACTCGCCGGAAACACTTGACTCGCCGGAAACACTTGACTCGCCGGAAACACTTGACTCGCCGGAAACTTGTGTTCCGGAAGAACTCCCCAGTGATGCGGAGGCTGCGTCTTCTCCGTCACTCGCGATATGGATGGCCGGCAGATCAGCACCTCGAAGGTCCGGCACACTGACCTGCAGAAAAAAAGAAAGAGACAGTAACAGAAACGCAGCCGACCTTTCCCTGCGGAAGGCAATTTCTGTTCCTTTTGCCATTTTTTTCCTCATTTTTTTCATTTTTTCAACCATTTCTCTCTTAGGATGGAATCATACTCTATCTTTTTTATCGTCAGATCCACCCTGGTTGGATTAGGTAAAATTTTCCAATTTTTCCAACTTTAACGACAATCATATTCCAACATTACTTTCGATAGAATGGGGACATGATGTTTCCGAATAATAAAAATAGCACCCCGGAAAAAGCCCCAATTTTAAAATTCAATCTGAAACACGCTTCCAGACTCCTTGAAATTTCCATGCCGCCGCGCTATAATAAAAAAGGCTCTTCCGGAAAGTGCGTACCAATCAGGTCCGATCTCACCGCTGAGAGGGCAGAAGAGACGCAGAAACACACTGAAAAGAAAGAGGAAAAAAGGCAGTGAACTCCTCTGCGGCTTTTGTGGTGAAACTGGTACACAGTTGCCGGATGGATTAAAAAAGTTTTCCTTAAAGAATCAGGATGAAAAAAATGAAAAAGAATCTGAAATGGCTGCTTTCCAGTCTCTGTTGGGCTGGAAGTTTGCTTACCTGCCTTACGCCTTCCGTGTTTGGAAAAACGATTTACGTAACTCCCGTAACTCCCGCAGCTTCCGAAACTTCCGAAACGCCCGACGGCACTCAGTCCCGTCCATTCACGACACTCGAAGCAGCACGTGACGCAGCACGTGCTTTTGCCGGGCAAGAACCAGTCGAGATCCTCGTAAGCCCCGGAATGTACAGGCAAACTCAGCCGTTTACGCTCTCCAGGGAAGACGGCGGGACGAAAGATGCTCCGATCGTTTACCGTTCCCTAGAGCCGAAAAAAGCACACCTGTCCGGGTCGGTAAAACTGGATGCAAAACACTTCCGCGTAACAGAAGATCCGGAAATACTCGCGCGGATACCGCAGACCGCACACGGAAAAGTTTTAGAATTTGACCTAGCTACAGTCGGAGTAGGACAGCTCGATCCGCCGGGTGTTCACTGCCGAATGCCGCTTTCCGTGCCGGAACTTTTCGTAAACGGTGAGAGAATGCGTATTTCCCGCTGGCCGAATGAAGGCTGGGCAACGGTCGCAAAGATCGTGGATGGAGGTTCAAAAGCAGGTTCAGGAAATGCCTTTGACGCCGCAAAAATGAACGAAAAGATCGAGGCGCCGCGCGGCGGAACGTTTGAGTACTCGGAAGACGCGCCGGATCGCTGGAAGGCCGAAAACGGCGTCTGGCTCTGGGGATACTGGTGCTTCGACTGGCATGACGACATTCTTAAGGCCGCGTCGATAGATACCGAAAAAAAACAGATCACTCTGGCCGGTCAGTCCACCTACGGTCTGCGTTATGGAAACCCCTCGCCGAGACGCTGGCGTGCGATCCATCTTCTGGAAGAACTCGATATTCCCGGAGAGTATTTTGTCGATCTTCAAACGCGAAAACTCTATTTTTATCCCAATATCCCGCTCGAAAATGCGAATATTTCGCTTGCCTTCCGAAATCAGCCGGTCATCCGCGTTCAGGATGCACAGCACGTGACATTTGATGGTTTCGTCATTGAAGAAGCGTTTAGCGACGGCGTCGTGTGCCTGAATGCCTCGTTCCTCACATTCCAAAACTGCCTCGTGCGCAACATTCGGCAGTGCGGCATTTATTCTGGCGGCGGAGAGGAAAACCGATTCCTCGGTAACCTCATCCAATTCACCGGGACTGGCGGTCTGAGCGTGCATTCCGGAGATCGAAAAACACTCAAACGCGGAAACTGCCTGATCGAAAACAACGTGATCCACGACTTCTCCGAACACCGCCTCTGCTACGCCAGCGCCGTTACCATCGGCGGAGTAGGGCACACGATCCGACATAACGAATTCTTCAACGCACCGCACATGGCGATCGCATTGGGAGGAAACGATATTCTCTTTGAACTCAACCATATCCATCACGTCTGCATGACCGGCGATGACGCAGCCGCACTCTACAAAGGACGCGATCCGTCAAAACGAGGAAATATCGTCCGCTGGAACTACTGGCACGACATCGGCTCGCCACGCGGTCACGGGAACGCAGCAGTCTACTTCGACGACGGAGACGGAGGGGAAATGGTCTTCGGAAACATTTTCGTGAACTGCGGGGATCCCGGAAAAGGTTCCTTCGGCACAGTTTTCTGTCATGGCGGACACGGAAATTTCGCAGAGAACAATATTTTCGTCGACTGCAAACGCCCGCTCGGTTCCGCACCGTGGAACGATCTGCGTTGGAAAGAGTATATCGACGCGCCGCTCTGGCAGAAACGCCTTCTAGAAGACGTCGACATCACCAGCGAGACCTACCTCACAGCCTACCCGGAACTTAAGGGATTCATGAACGGTGCGCCGATCGCACAACGACACAATTTCTCCAAGAAAAACGTTTTCATCCGTCCAACGATGGAACCGTCCGGAACGTGGGACCTGCACGAATCGGACGTAACGCTCGATCATGACCCCGGATTTATCGACGCAGCAAACGGGAATTATGAACTCCGCAGCGACTCGGAGATCTTCCGTTTGATTCCCGATTTCGAACCGATCCCATTTGAAAAAATTGGGCCGCGGCCATAAAAAACCAAAGTTCAAAAAGTTTTTGAAGAGAGAGTCTGAGAAGGAAACTTTTGGAAAATCGTTTTTCACTCGGACTCCATCTTCAAGAACTTTTTGATCTTTTGTATGTTTCTAAGGTTAAGATCCTTCGGCGGATGGTCCCACGCGCGACGGCACTCTGCGAGAGCCGTCTGGCTGCCCGTCATGTCGTGACGCTCGTGAGGGAGAAACATCTTGAAAGTTGTTTCTCCCTCAGACTCCCTCTTCAAGAACTTTTTGATCTTTTGTATGTTTCTGAGGTTGAGATCCTTCGGCGGATGGTCCCACGCGCGACGGCACTCT
>JAFQOH010000227.1:0-22414 GCA_017403345.1 Thermoguttaceae bacterium | reverse complement strand
TCCGAGTAACTGCTTGAAGTCATCTTCAATTCTGATCTTCGTATTTCATTAAAATTAAAGCAGCTCCGCGATCCGCTCAAACGACATCTGCTCGAGCATCGCGTTTATTAGTTCCTGCAGACGCTCCGTTTCCTCAATGTTCTCGATCCGCTCAAGCGTCTCCGCCGTCGCGCACTCCGGATAAAATAGAGGAAGCATTCTCCGAAGACTCTGGGTGAGAAACGCTCGATTCTCAGCGCGTTCTTCCGCTCTGCCTTCCGCTCTGCCTTCAGCTCTGCCTTCAGCTCTGCCTTCCGCTCTGCCTTCCGCTCTGCCTTCTTCTCTGCCTTCTTCTTTAGCGAAGAGGATCCGACCGTGTTCGTCGCGCGCTGCTTTTTCACGCGCCCACGCGATCTCGCGCATTCGTTCGTCCGAGTTTACTTCCATGAACTTCTGGTATGCAAGCTCCAGGCCCGGCGTGCCGCAAGTAAGGGTTTCCATTTCCGCCTCCGTTTTCTGGTTGGAGTGAAGTAAAAAATCGATCCAGTTCCGTAAAAGTCTCTGTCCTTCCGGCACCGCAGAGATCTGCTCCATGAACCGATCCCATTTCGGCTTCGTCAGTTCCAGCGTGTGCATCTCAAAATGCTTCGTCAAAAGCACTTTCGGATCCTTTTCCGCCGCGATATTGAACACATTGTGAAGGTCCGTCAGATGATCAAAAAGCGTGAACCGCGTCAGGATGATGGAAACGACGGGCCGAAGCTGTTCGTATCCCTCGCCGGCAGAGAGCCGCCCCGCGAAAAGCTGTGCCCAATAGTAGAGCATTCTTTCGGGAAATGCCAGTTCGTTGGCCGTCTGTATCTCAACATCATACGTTCTGCCGCTTTCGTCAGTCGCTTTGATGTCGAGGATCGTTTTTTTGTCTGCTGCGTAATCCTTCAAATTGAACGGATTACGTATCATGACCTCTTTCGCGAGGGATCTTCCCGCACTCATTCGAACCGCATTGATGAAGTGCAGGAGACATTCTTCGGAGTGTTTCGAGGAAAAAATATACTGAAACACGATGTCTGCCGCTGCCGGCAAAAAAGGTCTTCCGCTGGATGTGTACATATTGTTTTCCTTGTGTTACTGAATCTTCTTCCTGCCGGTAATTATATCAAACGCGGAAACAAAAGTCAAGGCGCTCCCCGCAAAAAAATCCAGCCGTTTTTCACGGAATTTCAGAAAACAGAGCGATTTTCCGCGGGAAAGAGTTGGAACGTATCCATTTGGGCTCATCGCGTGTTAAGTTTTCACGATATTGTGAAATTTTGGCTCTTCCGGAACGTGCGTACCGATCTAGGTTCCGATCTCACCACTGAGAGCACTGAAAAGAAGGATGAAAAAGGGAGTGAACGTGCTCTGAGACGAAATTCACGAAAAAACCGAAAAGACGCGAAAGATTTAAAATATTTTTGATCGCCTTTTGGTGAAATTCGCATTTTTTCGAGTTTTTCGTGTTTCCTTTCAGCGCCTTTCTGTGAACTCTTCAGTAGATTCTGTGGTGAGACTGTACGCAGTTTCCGGATGGACCGAAAAAGTAAAATGCGCCAAAACGAAACGATGAAAGGTACCGGTCCTTGAAATATCTGCGTTTTGTGGTAAAATGTGAAAATGGCGGCAGTTTCTTGGAAAACGCGCACAGAACGAAATAAAAATGGGGATCAAAAACGGAGGAAATGAAATGATCGTTTCACTGATCGGCTATCGTGCGACCGGAAAAACGACGATCGCGCGGCTTCTTGCCGAAGCGCTTGGGTGCCCTTGGATCGATTCAGATCGCGAGATCGAGCGTCAAGCAGGAAAAACCATCGCGGCGATCTTCGCAGAGGACGGAGAGAAAGCGTTCCGTGATTTTGAGGAACGGATCATCGCGGAACTGTGTCTGAAAAAGGAACTGATCCTCGCAACGGGCGGCGGAGCCATCATGCGGGAAAATACGCGAAACGTCCTGCGTGCGTCCGGGCCGGTACTCTGGCTGACGGCGTCGGCAGAGACGATCCACCAGCGCATGTGCGGCGACTCCACGACCGCGACGAGTCGGCCGAGCCTCACGGACCTCTCGGCACTCGATGAAATACGGCACCTTCTGGAAGTCCGCGAGCCGTTCTACCGCGACTGCGCGTCCATGGAGATCACGACGGAACTCTGTCCCCCGGAAGAGATCGTCAGGCAGATACTCGAAATAGGCTGCCCTGACGGTGTGAAAAAATAGAAAATGAGCACGTTTTTGATTTTGAAAAACACCGGGAGTTTCGCCCCCTCGGAAACCTGCGGAACTCCCAGCCGTGCTTTCGGAAAGACTAGATCTCAGATCCTGCACTCGGTTTCAGGAAAAGATTGCGGATCTTCGTAGCAGTGTCGGCAAATTCCGGCTCGCTGCTCATCTGTTTCCACTCCGGCGAAGTCACGAATTTCTTCCAGTTGGCCCGGCGCGCTTCGTCATTTTCGAAACTCAGTACGTACGAAATGTTCGGCATCATCGTGCCGTAGAGCATCTCGCCAAAGAAGACGGGCATCATGCCGCAGCGTTTGAAAAGATCCAGCTCTCCGCGAACGTCGAACATGTTGCGCTTGGAACGGTTTCGGTCACACGACGGACTGAAGTAGCGGCGGAACTGAACGACACGGTCCGGAGAAAGATTCGGAACTTCCAGCGTCGGACAGTGCGGGAAGGCGCGCATGAGCGTCGATTCCATTTCCGTGTAGAGCGCCTCTTTCGTGAAGGTCTGGATCCGTTTATCCGCGTCCGCGATCGTGTGGAGCGCTTCATGAAAGGCTTCCAGTTTACCAAAGCACGGAGCTGACGTCATGAAAAAGACTGCGTTTTCGTAGATCGGATCGAATCCTTTATCTTCTTTGTGCAGTTCAAGATTTACGGAAAAGATCCCCGTCTTGCGGAAACCCATCTCACGGCACCGCGGGATCAGGAGCGCGTCGCATCGGTCGAGAAGACGTTTTTTCGCGTCTTCGCTCTGCGTGTAGAGAATGCGCACTTCGATCAGTTCACGCTTGGCAGTCGGGCATTCTTCCGCCTGAAGCAATTCACCTTCATTCGCAAGAATGCCGGTCACGGCAGCTGCAGCGCCGGCGGTCAAAAATTCACGTCGTTTCATGAATGTGATCCTTTAAGTTAAAGTTGAGGTTGGTGGGAAATTGAAATTTTCTCTGCCTGCCGGTCCTCCCGCAGGCTATGTCTATTACGGAAATTCTATTACGGAAATTCTATTACGGAAATTCTATTACGGAAATTCTATTACGGAAATTCTATTACGGAAATTCTATTACGGAAATTCTATTACGGAAATTCCGAAGGCAATTCATCCGGAAGAGGTTCTGCGACAGCCGGAGCCGTGTCTCCGTTTCCCGAATAGGGGGTGACACCAGGAAGAAGTGCGTCCGGAAGGCGGTCTTGATACTGCGGCAGGATCTCCGTGAGAAAACGCTGAGCGTCCGGATGCCCCTGCGCCGCCGCAGCCCGAAACCACGCTTCAGCTTCCGAAATATTCGGCTCCGTCTCGCCGTCGGCTCCCGTCAGACAGAAAAGCGCAAGGTTGAACTGCGCTTTCACGTCGCCGTGTTCCGCCGCAGTCCGATACCATTTTTCCGCTTCCGTCAGATCTTTCGAAATTCCGGAACCGGTCGCATACACGTAGCCAAGATACCGTTCTGCAACGCCATTCTGCATTTCGGCAGCCTGTCGGAAAAGAGGGATCGCTTCCGTCCAATTCGGAGTCGGCAGCAGATCGCCGTCCGGTTCCTCAAGGAGTGAAAGCGCCTTCCGGACGAGCGTTTCACCGCGGCTCGCGTCTGAGATCTCACCGGAGCTCTCACTGGAGATCTCCCCAGAAACGGTCTCGGAAACTTCCATTTCTGACGGCATGCATTCATTTTCCGGCTTCGCGCATCCGGCGAGCAGCGAAAGGGCGAGAAGTGCTCCCGCAGTATACAGGGAATTTCGGTTCATGAAATTTCTTCTCCGGCATTCCGCGACCTGAATGGACCGTAGACTTGACGGACGGTCATCGATTCGTCTTTGGCCGTCAGATAGTAGACCTTGTACTGCCGGCCTTCATCGAAGACTTTCACGACCACGTGTCCGCCGTCGTGCGCTTCCGGGGCCAGGTTTTTCATCCAAGCGCAGCCGCGGTACTTTTCCAGTGCGCGGGCATGGCAGATCGTCGGGCAAACGAGTACATTTTCGGCTGCCGAGGTCATGTTCGTCATGGTGTTGTCCTGGAGATGATGGAGATCCCAGACGTTTGAGACGTAGACTTTCGCCTGGACCGCGTTCGTGAAGCCCGGATCCATGGAATCTTTGTACGCATGGTGATTCGTTTTGCAGACGTCCAATTTTCCGATGACCGAACCGACGTAAGCCTCAAGATTGATCCGTTCATCGTCTGCCGTGTAGACTGAGCAACTCAGATCACCGCCGGTAAAGTAGCGGAATGGGCCGTACTCGATGAGGAATCCGATCGACAGCGTATTTTCGTTGACGTGCCCTTTCGTATTTTTCTCATTTTCCGCGTAGAAATTGCGGGTCTCCATTTCCTTGCCTGTCCAAACGACGCCGTTTCTGCAGATCGTGCGCGTATGGAAATTCGGAAACTTTTCCGGCGTACGGCAAAGCGCGAGCTGATCCTGTCGGCCGACCTCAAGCTCTTCCATCGCAAAACGTCCCGCTTTCGTCATGTACTTCGTGAAACGGACGAAATTGACGAAACCATCGCTCTGGATCGCTTTCGGCTGATCGTAGGCCGGAAAACCGCGGTCAAAAACCTTGGTGAATTTGAAATGTTCGCCGATGTTTGCCAAACCGGAGAGAAAGTAGTCTTCTCCGCGCCCCTGCGTTTTGCCGGCGTGGACTTCCGCGCAGCCCGCGTGGTCATTGTGGTAGTGTGAGAGCATCATGTAATCGATCGATCGTCCGCCGGGATTGACGCGGGTCAGGTAACGCATGATCCATTCACTCGCAATGCGCGAGGTGTCCGGGAGCGCGGGGGTGCGGTCCGGGTAGCGTTCGATATTCCAGTCCGGAGCATCCAAAAGCAGCGTCGTGCCGTCCGGGTAAATGTGGAACATCGACTCGCCGACCCCCGTGAGGATGAAATGAAGATCCATCTCTCCTTCTTTCCAGCCTGCGTATGGGACACCGACCTCGGTTTGTGCGTTCTGAGCGGCTGCATTTGCCGAAACTGCGTCGTTTACCGAAATTGCACCATCTGCCGAAACTGCGTCATCTGCCGCAGCAGCCGGAACGTCAGTCTGTCCAGAGGAACTCAGAATTGCGGCTCCTGTCAGTGCGGAGCACGTGTGCAGAAAATCTCGTCGTGTGGAGGGCATGGAGGTCTCCTTCCTTACCTTAAATGAAAAATAAAATGGCGGGAGTAAATGGGTATCTTTTCTATTGAGAGAAACGGAGACTGCAAGAAATACAGTCCCCGTTCTGGATCTATTGGAAGGCTACTCTTCTTCCTTTTCTTCGTCGGCGTCAGCATCTTCTTCAGCGTCAGCATCTTCTTCAGCGTCAGCATCTTCTTCAGCGTCGGCTTTTTCGTCAGCGTCGGCATCTTCTTCAGCGTCGGCTTTTTCGTCGGCGTCGGCTTTTTCGTCGGCGTCGGCTTTTTCGTCGGCGTCGGCTTTTTCGTCGGCGTCAGCTTTTTCTTCAGCATCCGCGTCAGCTTTTTCTTCGGCCTCATCCGCATCGTCATCCGTTTTTTCGTCGTCCGTCACCGGAGCAGCCTCGCCGCCCGGGACCATGACGACACGGAATCCGTCGAAACGATTTCCCTTTGCATTTTCCGTGAGATAATTGCGTGCAGCACTGCGGAGATAGTAGGCCATGTTTGCGTAACTTCCGCCTCGCAGAACACGCTCACCATTTTCAGCTGCAGCCGGTCCCGCCGGATCAGTTTCCGGAGAATCGGCATAGTAGCCCGGATCGTAGTAATCCCGACACCATTCACTCACGTTTCCCAGCATGTCCTGGAGATTCCAGGGATTCTGACCGTGCGTGCCGACTTCCTCCGTACTTTCCGGAATATTTGCGCTGGTCTTGTAGTTCGCCTGCTGGATCGACGGGACGTTTCCGGTATAGAAAGCCCCTTTCGTTCCCGCACGGCAGGCGTACTCCCACTGCGCTTCCGTCGGCAGCATAAACTTCATGCCGCAGATTTCCGACAACTTTTTGCAGAATGCCGCGGCATCGCGATACGAGACTCGGTCCACCGGGAATTTCGCGGTTTCTTCACGTCCGGCAACCTTCCCTTTATCCTTACCGAAACCTTTCGCACTGTAGTAGCTCGGATTGGTGCCCATGAGAGACTCATACATTCCCTGAGTCACTTCCGTCTGGAGCATCCAGAAACCTTTCGAGAGCTTCACCGTATGCTGTTTTTCCGCCTCCGAGTACCCAAGTTCATCTTCCGGCGCCCCCATTTCAAACGAACCGGCCGGACACCAGCAGAATGCGTACTCGCTCCCATTGACGGTGATCTTGCGGATCTCGCCGGCTTCCGCCCCTTCTTTCGTCAGCTCACTGGCGTCAGTTTTTCCTGCAGCCTCGGCATCGTCGCCGGTTTCGTCAGCTTTTTCGTCAGGTTTTTCGTCAGGTTTTTCGTCAGGTTTTTTGTCAGCTTTTTCGTCAGGTTTTTTGTCAGCTTTTTCGTCAGGTTTTTTGTCAGCGTCTTGAGACGTTTCCGTCTTCTCGGCAGCATCGGCAGCATCGGCATCGCCCGCAGGCTTCACCCTTTTTTTGCCCTTTTTCGTCTTTCCCAATCTGCTCCCTTCAGCATCATCCGCCTCAGCCGCAGACGATCCGGCTCCCGACTTCTTCACCGTTTTCTTCGTCTTTTTCGTTCCGGAAGCGGCAGTTTTCCCACCCTCGGTTTTACCATCATCATCAGCAGCAGCGCCGGCTTTGGAGGCAGACTTCTTCTTTGTTTTTGCACTTTTCTTCACTGTTTTCTTGACACCATTCTCGTCAGCCGCAGCCGCCGCAGCATCCCCATCCGCAGCCATACTTACCGACGGAACCGCCGCCGTGAACCCCAAAAACAGACCGAAGGTCAAAAACCCAGCGGAAAGCAATCCCAAAATTCTATTCATGACGTCCTCTAATTGTTCGTATTTTTCAAAATCTGAGTCTTCCGGACCATTGGACTCTCCGCCGTGAGCGATTTCCAGCCGGCGGCAGATCCGAAAAATGAGTTCCTGAAAGAACAGCGGCTTTTCGGATCTTACGGTCCCCCAAAGACACACTTCTATAGTATGTGCGATTTTGGCGAGAAATGCAAGGGGGAGTATGCCTATTTCTTGAAAAAGTTGGCAAATTTTTACAAAAATTCCGTCTGCCCCTCCTGAAAAAGCCCATGGCGAGCACTCTTCTTTCATTTCGCGGAAACTTTTTGATGTTTTTTGTATTTTCTTTTCTTTGGGGGCTTGAAATTTGGCGCAAATGTGGTAAAATAAAATCGTTTTTGGGCATGAATGTTCATGTCCGCAAGGATCCTTTTATCGAAATGAGGTGTTGCTGTGGCGGCGACTTGCGTAGTTGGGCTCCAGTGGGGCGATGAGGCAAAAGGGAAAATCGTAGATTTCCTGACAGAAAAAAATGACATCGTGGTGCGGTACCAAGGCGGTGCCAATGCAGGACACACTGTGGTCTTTGACGGGAAAAAATACAAACTCTCCCTCATTCCAAGCGGTATCTTCCATTCCCACATCACGAACGTGGTCGCAGGCGGCGTCGTACTGAACCCCGCAATGTTCCTCAAAGAGATCGACGGCCTGAAAGAACAGGGGATCTCCTGCGAAAACATGCTCCTCAGCGACCGCCTTCACGTCATCATGCCGTGGCATTTTGAAGAAGACCGCCTAATGAATGAGACCACGACGGGCGAGAGCATCGGAACGACCATGCGCGGCATCGGACCGTGCTACCGCGACAAAGTCGGCCGCAGCTGGGCGATCCGTCTCGGTGACCTTTACCGAGAGACTTTCCCGGAACGCATTCGCGCCATCGTCGCAAAAAAGAACATGATCCTCGCAGGTATGGATCCGGAAGGCGGTGCGCAGCGGCTTGACGCAGAACAGATCATCTCCGACTATCTCGGGTATGCCGAACGCCTGAAGAATTACGTGACCGACACGACGGCCTTCCTGCTCGATGCGCTTGATGCCGGGAAAAACATCCTCTGCGAAGGCGCGCAGGGTGCCCTTCTCGACATCGATCACGGCACGTTCCCGTACGTGACCAGCTCGAACAGTTCCGGTGTCGGCGTCTGCAGCGGCGCGGGCATTCCGGCAAAAGCGATCCAGAAACTCGTCGGCATCATCAAAGCGTACAACACGCGCGTCGGCGGCGGACCGTTCCCGACCGAACAGGACAATGAAGTCGGTCAGCACATCCGCGACATGGGAAATGAGTACGGCACCGTGACCCGCCGTCCCCGCAGATGCGGCTGGTTCGACGCTGTGGCTGCCCGATATACAGCACGACTCAGCGGCGCGACTTGCCTGTCCGTCATGCTTCTGGACGTTTTGAGCGAACTTCCCGAGATCCAGATCTGCACGGAGTATGAGATCGACGGCAAACGTATCTCTTACTTCCCGGCTCACGTGGATGACCTGCGTAAAGTGATCCCGCACTACATCACGGTCCCCGGCTGGCAGAAGGACATCACCGGCTGCCGAAAATGGAGCGATCTGCCGGAAAATGCTCAAAAGTACGTCAAGAAACTGGGCGAGATCATCGGCGTTCCTGTCGAGATCTGCTCGGTCGGACCGGATCGGACGCAAACAATTTTCGTAGAAGACTGACGTACCGTT
This sequence comes from Thermoguttaceae bacterium, assembly GCA_017403345.1. Taxonomy (GTDB): domain Bacteria; phylum Planctomycetota; class Planctomycetia; order Pirellulales; family Thermoguttaceae; genus RGIG3701. The sequence continues at coordinate 13,561 of JAFQOH010000227.1, read as the reverse complement.
TATGGAATTTAAAGACTGAGCCCCGGACTTCCATTGGACCGGGTCAGTCTTTCTTTGTGTTTTCAGACCAACTACTTTCCGGGCTTTCCAAACGGGAGCACGTGCCGGAGGGATCCAGCTCTCCCTCTGCTCCGCGTTTGCCCGCAGGCAGGATTTTATGGACGTGACCGATACGGAACTTCATCTTGACGCAGAGTCTCGACCCAAACTCAAAGCGTGCCAGGAGGCGATCGGGTACGTTTTTCGCGACATTTCGCTTCTTGCCGCCGCTCTGACACACACGTCTGGGGCCGTCACGCGTCTGGTCTCAAATGAACGTCTGGAGTTTCTTGGAGATGCGGTGCTCGGCTGCGTCATCGTAGATCTGCTCTACCATCGGTGCGAATCGCAGATGGAGGGGGAAATGACGCAAATGAAATCCGCGATCGTCAGCAGAGCCGCGTGTACGCGAGTGAGCCGCACGCTGGGACTGGACCGGTTTCTGTTTCTCGGAAAAGGGATGAAAAGCTCAAAGCTGCCCTCCTCGCTCTTAGCGAACGTGCAGGAATCCGTCATCGGTGCAATGTATCTCGACGGCGGAATGGAGGCGGTGCGAGAGTACATTCTGCGGGTCTTTGATTCGGAGATCCAAGAAGCGCTTCAGGGGGGACCGCTCAAGAATTTCAAGATGGTCCTCCAGCAGTACATCCAGCGAAACTTCCATCAGACGCCGACCTACGAAGTCATGGACCAAAAGGGACCGGACCATCGAAAGTGCTTCAAAGTTCGTGTGCGTGTCGGAAAGCAGACGTTTCAGCCTGCGTGGGGAAAGAATAAAAAAGAGGCAGAACAGCATGCTGCCGAGAACGCCATGTGCCAGCTGGAAAATCAGCCGCCAGTCTATCCGGCCGATCTGTAGATAAAAAAAACGAAAAATGGAAACGCGGGAGGATCCACGATGCCAAGACCTGTTTTGTTTGCCGTAGGAGTCTTTCTCATTTTGGCCGGTCTGCAGTGCCGGTACGTCAAGTCGTTTACGTTTGAGATCCCGAAATACACCCAAAGCGAAACTGCCGCGGCAGAAGAACGGACTTGGGTCTTGGAACCTCAAACGGCCTTTACGTGCTCGATTTTCACGCTTGGAGTCTGCACATTTCTCCTAGGACTGACACAGAAATCAGAAAAATCGGGAAAAGGCGACTGAAACGGAGGCTTTTTCCCGTTTGCCTGCAGTGCTTTTCCCCGTTTTTCGGCTGCTCGCAGCAAAAAGAAGCAAGAAGAGGAACGTTTTTAGCGTTTTTTGCCTTTCGGAGCGCAATTCTTGCACTTTCGCGTCATTTTCTTGCGGTCCTTTCCGCTTTTCTTCCCCCCTCCAGTCCCGGTGGAACGCCGTTTTCCAGAAGTGCCGGAGCTGCGCGCGTCTTCCGCATTTTCCATTTCACGCAGCGCTTTTCTTGCCTTTTTCGATCCCATCCGCGTGTGGATCGTCTCGAATGCTGCCGGTACTCGAGTCTGAGGCACGTGACGTTCGGAATGATCCCGAGGCAGGAAGGCGTCCTCATTTTCAGCATCGTCGAGCACGTCCCAGCTCGGAAATTCCTCCAGCTCTTCGAGGTCATTCCTTTCCGCGGCATGGAGACGCCGGGTCTTTTCAGTCGCCAGCTCAAAACGGATCTCGCGACGTTCAACGTTCAAGTCCGCGATCTGGACCGTCACGAGATCTCCCAGCCGGAAACAGTTTCCAAGATGAAATCCCGAAAGCATACGCGCTTTGACGTCAAACCGGTAGCGGTCCGCGGGGAGAGAGTTGACGGAGACCAGCCCGCTGATCGGATAGTCCACGCACTCGACGAAAAATCCGTGATGCGTCACGCCCACGATGCGCGCTTCCAGCTCCACGTCTCCCTTTTCCGCAAAAAAGTGGACCATTTTCATGCGCGTGAGTTCCCGTTCCGCCTCTTCCGCGTTGGATTCGCACCAGGTCAGGTGGTTTCCTTCGTCGTAGATCTTGCGGAAATTCCGTTTTGCCGGCTCGCCTAGGATGAAATTTTCGATCTGGCGGTGGATCGTCAGGTCGGCATAACGCCGGATCGGTGAAGTGAAGTGACAGTACGCGGAACTCGCCAATGCGTAGTGTCCTTCTTCTTCCGGAGAATAGACTGCCCGGGTCATCGTCCGGAGGATCGCCTGATGCACAGCGAATTCATTCGGCGTGCCGGCCGTTTTCTCTAGGATGCGCTGAAGCTCAAACCGGTCGGCTTTCTGCGCCATGTAGATGCCGAGTTCCTCAAGAAAGAGGCTCAGGGAATCGAATTTCTCCATGCTCGGCGCTTTGTGGACCCGGCGCATCAGATTCGAACCGGACGAGATCAGTTCCTGCGCGACCGCTTCGTTGGTCGAGACCATGAACTCTTCGATCATCTGGTGCGATTCCGTGTTTTCCATCCGGCGCACGCCGACGACACGCCCGTCGCGGTCAAGTTCCAGACGGATCTCGGGAAGATTCATCTCAAGTTTTCCCTTTTTACTCCGGCGGTCACGCAAAATCTTGGCGAGGAAACGGAATTTCGCCAGTGCGTCCTGGACCCGTTCTGGAAGCTCGCTTCGGTCTCCCTCAAAGAATCGGTCCACCTGCTCGTAATTGAGTCTTGCATTACTGCAGATGACCGAGTCGCAAAGTTCCACGTCGAGACAGACTCCCATCGGCGAAAACGTCATGAAAGTGGTCTTTGCCAAACGCAGACGGTCCGGCTGAAGGCTCGCGATCCCATTGCAGAGGATCTCCGGAAGCATCGGAATGACGCGGTCCGGGAGGTAAACGCTGTTTCCGCGGTCAAACGCTTCGCGGTCCATTTGCGAGTCGGCAGGTACGAAATGCGAGACGTCCGCAATGTGGACTGCGAGCCGCATTTTCCCGTCTTCGAGCATCTCGATCGAGATCGCATCGTCAAAATCCCGTGCGTCTTCCGGATCGATCGTGAGCGTGAAAAGGTCCCGCAGATTACGCCGTCCGTCTTTGGTCCATTCCGGTTCGGATCCAGAGCTGAATGGAGCGTCATCTTCCATTTCATCCAGAAGGTACTGGTGGTCTTTCTCCCATTTCTCGAACTGGTCGGCGACCCACCGTGCTTCAGCAAGGACCGGTTCCGGAAAGCCGTCCGGGAGACCATATTGGCGCATGACGGCCATCGTGTCAGTCTTCACGTCGCCGCGGGGACCGAGAACTTCCGTCAGAACGCCTTCACCAGTGCGCCATGCAGTCGGGAAATTCAGGATCTCCACCACCACTTTGTCGCCGGGCCGAACGGCAGTGCCGCCAAGGTCGGAGATGCGGATCGGGTCAGGAAAGATGCGCCCATCCACTTCAACGAAACAACCATCATGATTTTCAAGAAACGTACCGACAAAAGTGCGGGACTTGCGTTCAAGGACTTCCTCGATCGCCCCGGAACGGCCTCTTCTGCGCATTTTTGCAGTGTCGCGGCCGTCGAAAGCTCCGCGTTTTTCATGCCGAGAACGGCTCGGACGCTCTTCATCCAGAATGACGGCGACGAAATCTCCCGTGGAAGCGTCGCGCGCTTTTCCCGGCGGAATGAAAACGTCTTCGTCCGTCTCGCGAATGTTTTCCGTGTTGGGATTCAGCTCCACTTCACTCACGAAACCGTACCCTTCCGGATGCCGCTTGAAGTAGCCGACGACGCGCCGTTCGTCCTGTTCCTGATCGAGGATCGGCCAGATGACGTGCCCGGCGCCGAAACGAAGAAGTTCCTGTTTGTGCATCGTCCGGACGAGCTTCTGGAATTCCTTGAAATCCTCCTTCAGAATACCGATCTGCTGTGCGACGACGAGCATTTTGGCCGGTACATACTGCGGGCGGGAGATCCATTTCAGAATGGCTTCTCTGGTTTCTGCGATCTTCAGCATGAACTTCCTCTTTCTTTTCTTTCAGTGTTTCACTTCACGGACTCTCCCGCTTGACGGTGAGCCGGCTTTTCCGGACGCAGGCACTCTAAAACACTTCGCCCGAGAAGACCTCAACGGCCGGCCCGGTCATGAAAACGTGGTTCGTTTCGGCATCCCACTCCAGATCCAAGTCGCCTCCGAGCAGATGGATGCGGACTTTCCGTTCGGAATTTCCAGTCAGGACCCCCGCGACGCAGACGGCAGAGGCACCGGTCCCGCACGCGAACGTTTCGCCCGTTCCACGTTCCCAGACGCGCATTTTCAGCTCCGTCGGCGAGAGGACCTGGATGAATTCGATGTTCGCCCGCGCCGGAAAAACGGCATGATTTTCCATCAGCGGCCCAAAACCGAAGACCATCTCGTCGGTGATCTCGTCCACGAACGTGACGCAGTGCGGATTTCCCATCGAAACGGGAGTGACGCGGAAATTCGCGGCGGAATTTCCATTTGCGTCCTTGATCTCCAGCGGCACGTTCACGCCGTCGGTGAGCGTCGTCGGGATCTTCGGCAGTTCAAGGATCGGCTCTCCCATGTCGACGCGCAGACGCACAGCCGTTCCGTCCGGAGCCTTTTCCATGACGCGGATGACCTTGAGCCCGGCCAGCGTGTCGATCACCAGCTCGTCTTTTTCCGCGATCTTATGGTCGAAAACGTACTTTGCGACGCACCGGACGCCGTTTCCGCACATTTCCGATTCGGATCCGTCCGCGTTGAACATCCGCATCTGCGCGTCTGCTTTTTCCGACGGACAGATGAAGATGACGCCGTCGCCGCCGATGCCGAAATGCCGGTCAGAGAGCCGCTGGACCAGCTTTTCGCGCTCCTCGGGACATTCTGGGAACGTTTCTTCAAAACAGTTGACGTAAACGTAATCGTTTCCGCAGCCGTGCATTTTCGTGAATTTCATGGAAAATCCCTTCTTTTTTCGTCTTTTTTTTGGGGAGGACGGTTTCGTTTGCCGCAGACCTCACTGGGAGGCATTCTCCACAGAAAACGCAGAAGGCACACAGCTGGGGACTGAAAGGGAAGGAACGCGGTCTGCCACGAAATTCACGAAATTCACGAAATTCACGAAATTCACGAAATTCACGAATAAAATTTTAAAATCACTTTCGTGAGCTCAGGCTTTCGTGTCTTTTACGTTTTCGCGTCTTTTGCGTTTTCGCGTCTTTTGCGTTTTTTTGTTTCTTTCGCGTTAAAAAAATCCTTTCAGCGAGCGTCTGCCGTTCCAGTTTTGCGCGCTTTCTGCGCATTCAACACTTTCTGCGTTTCCTGCGTTTTCTGCGTTTCCTGCGTTTCCTGCGTTTTCTGCGTTTTCTGCGAGATCTGCGGCGAGATCAGGAAACCCTCAAGCGGCCTTACGCGCGTCCGAGATACTCGCCGGTGCGGGAGTCAACGCGGATGACGGTCCCTTCTTCAATGTACTCGGGCACCATGACGACGAGTCCGGTCTCGAGGGTCGCCGGTTTATTGCGGGAGGTCGCGGAATTGCCTTTCACGCCCGGATCGCACTGGGTGATCTGCAGTTCGATGGAAACGGGAAGAGAAACGCCGACGGGCAGATCATTGTAGATCATGACCTGCATTCCCTCGAGCGCCTCCGTAATGTACGGTTTCTCATCGGCGACTTCGTCGAACATCAGCTCGTACATTTCGAAGTTTTCCTCGTCCATGAAGTACATTTTCTCGGAATCCGCGTAGGAAAATTTGACGTTTCGCTTGGAAAAGTCGGCCTCATTCATATTGTCGTCGCCCTTGCACGTGAAATCGACCTTCTGTTTGGTCAGGAGATTGCGGGCACGGAATTTGTAGAGCGTGGAAGCACCGCGAGCCGATGGGGTCTGGACAAAAAGCCCTTCGATGATGACCGGATTGCCTTCATAGACCATGATCATGCCGCGTTTGATGTTCTTTGCGATCATTGGGAATTTCCCTTTCGTAAAACTTGGACCGATTGTGTGAATAAAAACTCATACTTCAGCACACATTATACCATATATTCGTTTGCGTGTCAATAAACCCCCCGGTGAACTTTTCCGGATCTCGCTGTTAGCTGTTAGCTGTTAGCTGTTAGCTGTTAGCTGTTAGCTGTTAGCGGTTAGCGGTTAGCTGTTAGCTGTTAGCTGTTAGCTGTTAGCTGTTAGCTGTTAGCTGTTAGCTGTTAGCTGTTAGCTGTTAGCTGTTAGCGGTTAGCGGTTAGCGGTTAGCTGTTAGCGGTTAGCTGTTAGCTGTTAGCGGTTAACTGTTAGCTGTTAGCTGTTAGCGGTTAACTGTTAGCGGTTAACTGTTAGCTGTTAGCTGTTAGCGGTTAGCTGTTAGCGGTTAGCGGTTAGCTGTTAGCGGTTAGCGGTTAGCGGTTAGCTGTTAGCGGTTAGCTGTTAGCGGTTAGCTGTTAGCTGTTAGCTGTTAGCGGTTAGCGGTTAGCTGTTAGCGGTTAGCTGTTAGCGGTTAGCTGTTAGCGGTTAGCGGTTAGCGGTTAGCTGTTAGCGGTTAGCGGTTAGCGGTTAGCTGTTAGCGGTTAGCTGTTAGTGATCAGCTAAAAGCTAGAAACTAAAAGCCGCTCAAAACGCGAAACTCTCCCGTACACTTTACCCACTCCCCCCGTTTTATTGTCAAAAAAGGGGAATTTTTCAGGAAAATTAGAGCGTTTTGGGGAAATTTCGTGAAAAAATTGGGGGAATTTGGGAAAAATTTGGAAAAAATTTAAAAAAATCGGAAAAAAAGTTCCTCCCCACTCTTGCATAAAACGATAGTTAAGTGTATGCTATAGAAAATGAAAGGGGCATGCCCTGCATTTCCCGCCGAATTTTGAGTGCGGTGCGAACCGCGTCCTACCATTTGATTAAGGAGTTTCAGAATGTTGAAAACCAATCGCCGTAATTTCCTGCGCACCACGGCTGTCGCTGGTGCCTCTACTTTGATCCTGAGTGACCTGATGGCCAACGAATCTCCGAACGAAAAAGTGACGTTCGGCTGCGTCGGTATCGGCGGCAAAGGTTCCAGTGACTCGAACGACGCGAACCGTTTCGGTCAGGTCGTTGCGTACTGCGACACGAACCGCAACCAGCTCAAGGGCGGCAAACGCTTCAAGGGCGCGGAAGCTTTTGAAGATTACCGTGAAATGTTCGACAAGATGGGCGACAAGATCGACGCCATCACCGTCAGCACCACCGACCACATGCACGCAATCATCGCGGCAGCGGGTATGAAGCTCGGCAAGCACTGCTTCACGCAGAAGCCGCTGACCCGTACGATCTACGAAGCCCGTCGTCTTGGCGAGATCGCCCGTGAAAAAGGCGTCGTGACTCAGATGGGCAACCAGGGTTCCGCTGGTGACGGTCTGCGCGAAAGTTCCCGCATGATCCGTAATGGACTTCTGGGCAACGTGAAAGAAGTTGTCGTCTGGTCCAACCGTCCGGTTTGGCCGCAGGGCGGTGAACGCGGTCAGGAAGCTCCGGTCCCGGCTTACCTCAACTGGGAAAAATGGATCGGTACTGCTCCGATGCGTCCGTTCGTCCAGGGTGCTTACGATCCGTTCGCGTGGCGCGGCTGGTGGGACTTCGGTTCCGGCGCACTCGGTGACATGGCGTGCCATACCGTGAACGTGGCGTTCGCTGCGCTCGACATTAAAGATCCGAAATGGGTCCAGGCCATCACCTCCGGCCACAATTACGATTCCCTGCCGAAATGGTCCAAGATCACGTTTGAATTCCCGGCCAACGATTGGCGTCCGGGATTCAAATTCACCTGGATGGACGGCGGTCAGCGTCCGGACCCGGCTATTCTCGAAGGCAAGCAGCCGTCAGGTTCCGGTCTCCTCCTGATCGGCGAAAAGGGTAAGTTCTTCTCCATGAATGACTACGGTCAGGACCGCGATCTGCTTGGCACGATCGACAAAGCGACCGAAGAAAAGTACTTGGCGGAAGCTCGCGAACAGCTCAAAGCCGAAGACAAATACGCTGGTCCGTACGGCGGTCACTTCGGTGAATTCGTCAGTGCCATCAGAGACGGCAAACCGGAACGCTGCTGGTCCAACTTCCCGAACTACGCCGGTCCGCTTACCGAAACCATTCTCCTCGGCAACTTGGCCGTTTGGGGCGCTTCCAAACCGGAAGTCATGGGTCCGAAAGTGGAATGGGATGCCAAGACCATGCAGATCACGAACGATCCGGAAGACAAAGCCCGTCTGGAATCTCTCGTGCGTCCGCAGTACCAGAACGGTTACGAAAAGTTCTAATTTTTCAGATTCCGTTTTGATCCATTGAACCCAAAGCAGGCAGAGACCGTGGTTTCTGTCTGCTTTTTCTTTCCTGGAGTTTTTTTCATGCCACAGTCCGTTCCTGAAAGATCCCGAATTGCCCTTTCATGTCCGGAGGTCGCGGTTTTTTTTGACCTGGCGGTCGAGTCTGCGCGGGGGATCCTGCGAGGTTTCACGCAGTACATTCGGCTCAATTCGCCGTGGAATGTGAATTTTGTGTCGAAAACGTTCAGTGAAGTGGATCCGTCATCGCTGAAAAACTGGGAGGGGGACGGGATCCTGGCGCACATTCCCAACGCCGAGACGCTTGAAGAGATCCTTTCAAAACGCTGTCCGACCGTACTTCTAGCGCGTGACATCGATCAGGATCTTTCGGGGTATCATCGGCAGGATTCTCCCTTGGGGCCGGTTTTTGTACGGTGCGACAATGAGGAGATCGGGAAAATGGCGGCTGAATATTTTCTCGAAAAAGGATTTCGGAATTTTGCGTACGTTCCCTACTCGCAGAACGTCTGCTGGTGCGAGGAACGAAGAGCTGCGTTCATTTCTTTTCTCGAAGAGCGCGGGCACTCGGTCGCGGTGTTTCGTGAAGAACAGAGCGAAAAGAGTCCGGAGGGAGACTGGTTTTCCCGGCGAGAGGAACTCCAGCGGTGGCTTGAGGCTCTTCCAAGACCGGCCGCACTCTTCACGGCAAATGATTTTCGGGGACGGCAGGTCCTAGAGGTATGCCAACGTGCGGGGATCTCCGTTCCATACGATGTCGCGGTACTTGGCGTCGACAATGACCTGCCGGTCTGCGAAATGTCCTACCCGTCACTCTCCAGCATTGCGATCGACTGGGAACGCGCTGGCAGATTGTGCGGCGAAGCTCTTGACATGATGATGCACGGAAGGATCCCAACCGGCGAGATGATCTACCGTCCGACACGGATCGTTTCGCGCAATTCGACGGAATTTTTTCATGTTTCCGACCGGCTCGTCGTGCAGATACTGGAGCTGATCCGCATTTCCAGAGGCGAAAATCTTCGGGTCTCCGACATCGTGGAGACGCTCCCAGTTTCAGAACGTTCTGCGCAGGAACGATTTAAAAAAGCGGTCGGACACTCCATCATGGAAGAGGTCAAGCGTGTCCGAATGCAAAATATTTGCCGTCTGATAGAAGAAACGGAGCTGCCGTTCCATGAGATCGCGCTTTCTTTCGGTTTCGAAAATGCAAACCACCTCGGTCAGCTTTTCAAGAAGCAGTTCGGGGTGACGATGGGAGAATTTCGCAGGAAGAAGAGGAACTGTGAGTGAAAAAAGGGGGACTTTGCGCAGAAATGCCGGTCAAAGTCCCCTCAAGCTCGAGTCTCTTTTGCTTCTTTTAGACTCTACTTCTGAAGGAAGAGCGTGCAGCCTTTTTTGTTGCCGGAAAGAACGTCCTGCTTTCCGTCGCCATTGATGTCGCCGACCGTGATCTGCGTTCCGACGCCGGAATTCTCATCGATCAGGTGCGGCACGAACCACGTTTTCCCGTTTTCGCGGCGGCATTCGTACCAGTAGAGGACCGCAGGAAAGTTCGCCTCTTTATCACCATTGGGACCATGCGCCCACCAGCGTTTCCCCGTGACGAAATCGGTCAGGCCGTCGCCGTTGAAGTCGGCATAGTCGATCGCGTGCATCTGCGTGTAGCTGAGTTTCCCTTCCGCATTTGCAGGATCGACCGGCTGGATCTCGTTTTTCTCGAACGTCACGTTTCCGTCCGCATCTTTGACGGCTTTCCACCAGACGAGTCCGTAAAGGTGTGCGTCCCAGGCACAAACCACGTCGTTCAGCCCGTCGCCGTCAATGTCGAACACGCACATCGTAGACGCGCGGTCCGCAAATTCAAATCGGTGGTACGTCCAGACGCCGTTAAAGTTAGGAGCGTCTTTTCCGGGGTTTTCGTACCAGCCTTTGGAGTCGATCACGTCGTTCCGTCCGTCCGAGTTCACGTCCCCGGCGCCGATCCCGTGGAAATACCGCTGGTATTTGTCGTCTTTTTCCGAGACGGCGTGCCATTTCCACGCGGTCGTGTCGTTCGGATCGTACGACGCGAAGCCCATGTACCCATTCCGGTTGAACACGAGATCCTTCTGCCCGTCGCCGTCCACATCAACATAGACCTGGGATTCGTTTCCGATCTCCTGCGAGATGAAGAATTTCTTCCATTCGCCGCCGTTTTTCCCCGGATTCTGGTACCAGAAACCGTCCGTACCGGGCCACGGAACTTGAATGATGTCCGGGAAACCGTCTTTGTTCAGATCGTCCGTGAAACAGAGGAACTGATCCGAGTATCCGGTCGGCTGGAACGATTTCGCTTCACGGTACGCATCCTTCTTTTTAAAGTCGGGACCATAGAAAATGTACGCGCCGTACGTCAGGTCGGTGTTTCCGTCCTGGTCAAAGTCCGCGTAGAATGCACCTTCTGCGCAGAAATCGCTCGTAACGGGGACGCGCTCGAATTCGACCGCCTGTGCGGCAGAAACGGCCAACGCTCCGACAGACAGACCGGCGAGGAAACCGAGGGAAAGGGGGAGGGATCTTTTCTTCATTGGGCAATCCTTCAAAAAATTAGGTGGATGTCAAAAACAAAATCTGATTTTCCCAGTATATCCTCCCACCGGCCATTTTGTCAAGTGGGGGACGCAAAAAAGTTTTCGATTTTCCCGCAAATTTTTATTTCTCGGCTTGACTTTCAAGAGATTTTGGGTAAAATGCAGAAGTTCCCTGATTTTATTTCATTCCCAATTCCCCCCAACTTTCATTTTGACTGAGAAAGGATCCATTTTATGAAAAAAACGTCTTTCACCTGCAAAACCATCCTCCTGACGGCGTTGCTGGCGTGCTTCAGTGTGTTCTGTTTCGGAACGCCTCTGCCTGTCAATGCTGCAGAAAACGCTGACGAGACCTGCTTTGCGTTTACGTATTTCACCCGAAACGGAGAAGACGGCCTTCATCTTCTCGTGAGCCGCGACGCAAGGAAATGGGAAGTCACCAACGCAGGGAAATCGTATCTCGCTCCGATGAAAGGCGGTCTGATGCGCGACCCGAGCATCTGTCAGGCTCCGGACGGAACGTTCCATCTCGTCTGGACGACGAACTGGTTCAACTCGCCGAGCATCGGGCATTCCACGAGCCGCGATCTGATCAACTGGACCGAGCCGGAAGCGATCCCCGTCATGCAGAACGAGCCGACGACGCGAAACGTCTGGGCACCGGAAGTCTTTTTCGATGAAGCGAGCGGTTTCTACTACATCATCTGGGCCTCGACGATCCCCGGACGTTTCACCGACCAGGCGAAAGGTTCGAGCGAGAGCAAACTGGACCACCGGCAGTACTTCACCAAGACGAAGGACTGGAAGACGTTCACCGAGTCGAAACTCTACTTTGAGCCGGGACACAACGTGATCGACGCATTCCTGGCGAAAAAGGACGACACGTACTATCTCTTCTACAAAGACGAGACGCTCGTGCCGGAACGCAAGAATATCCTCATGGCGACGGCTCCGACTCCGGAAGGACCGTGGACGAAACACGGCGACATCTCGCCGATCAACTGGGTGGAAGGTCCCTCCGCGCTCTATCTCGGCGACCACTGGCTCGTCTGCTACGACTGCTACCGCAAGCACTGCTATGGCGCCATCGTCTCCAAAGACGGCAAAACGTGGACCGACATTTCGTCCGAATTCACCGTGGACGGCCTGAAAGACGTCCGGCACGGCACGATGTTCCGCATCTCCAAAGAAATCTACGACGGACTCAAAGCGAAATAAAAGTCCTTCCGCCAACTGCGCGCCTCTTCTGCGCTGAAACCGTGGAAGAGGCGCAGGATCATACGCTGGATCAGAAATCAAACTTGAATCCCAAAGTCAAGCTCCCGCCTCGAAAGGAAACTGCCATGAAAATGAACCGTTTTTCCGTATTTTCCTCTTTTTTCGTCCTGCTGTTCCTTTCCGCGTCAAATCTGTCGGCAGAAACGGAAGTACGGACGTACTCACTGCCGGCAGATCTGACACAGAATGAAGCGCGGGTCCTGCTCTATCTTGCGGCGGAAGAGGGAGATCCGACTCGCGTTCCGGATCCAGAAACTCCGGCAGAGCTTCGGCTCGAAATGAAAGCCGCGGTCCCGCAGAATGTGCATGAGGTCATGGTACGGTTCGAGAAACTTCTCGCGGAAGGCAATCCGAAACCAACGCAGGAAGAAATGGAACTCCGCACCATCCTCGACACGCCGATCGATGCCGAGTACGCGAAGAAACCGCTCGCGGAACTTCTTCAGGAATGGGAAAAACGATTTGCGGTCCCGTTCTCCGTAGACCTTGAAAGTCTCGAAGAAGAAGGTATGGAGCTGGCCGAGATCACGGTGACGCTCAAAACGCGGGGGATCTCGCTGCGCAGTGTTTTGGATATCGCCCTGGCTCCGTACGGTCTGACGTGGGAAACGAATGGCGGGGAACTTCGGATCCTGACGCAGATCGCCGCTCTCAAGTATGAATGGCGCGTCTATCCGTTTCCCAAAAGTACTTTAGTCTGCGGTTTTATTTTGCCGAAAGACTGGTCTTTTTCGGGGAAATTTGAGGACATGGCACCTCTTTCTGCATACCCGCAGGAGATCCTTGAGTGGACGCCGGATCTCGCAAAAGACGCTTTTATCGGGCCTTTGACTCGATTCGTAGCCGCGGATTCCTGGGTAGAAAATGGCGGCGGGGGAAGATGCATTTGGGCCGGTGAGCGGTTTCTGGTCCAGCAAACTCCCAAAGTTCATGCGAAGATCGAGCGGTTCATGGCTCAATGGAACGGAAATTTCCGCGAACCAGACTCTCGCCAGCGTATCCTGACCGCGCTGGAAACGCCCATTTCTCTGGAACTGAAAGAAGGGGATGACTGGGAAAGTACGACTCTGGGAGCCATCGCGGCTTTCGAGGAAAAACTTGGGATCCCAATATTCCCGGCAGAAGATGTCTCGGAGGTCGAGCTTCACGTAGATTTGCCCTGGTCCTGCCGCGAAATGCCGGCAATTCAGGCTTTGGGGACCGTTTTCGGACTGGATCAGATCGAGATCCGCGAAGACTGCGCTACCCTTGGTGTCGGTACGATGTGCGAAGAGCGTCTTTTCTGGCCGCTCGATCCCCGCGTGGATGAAGAAAAGCTCATAACGGCACTTGAAGAAGAGATCCATCCAGATTTCTGGATAAACAATGGCGGTTACGTTGGATCCGTCGGATTTGACGCCGCCACGGGCCGGCTTCTCATTCAGAACAGCCTCCCCATCCTTCACGAAGTCCGCAAATTCCTGCAGGAAAACACACTTGGCGACATTCCGGAACGCTTCCGCCGGGA
>JAFQOH010000004.1:0-7569 GCA_017403345.1 Thermoguttaceae bacterium | reverse complement strand
TTTCTTCGGCTTTCACTTCTTCCACAGGCACAGCAGCTTCCGTTTCTTCGGCTTTCACTTCTTCCGCAGGCGCGGCAGCTTCCGTTTCTTCGGCTTTCACTTCTTCCGCAGGCGCGGCAGCTTCCGTTTCTTCGGCTTTCACTTCTTCCGCAGGCGCAGCAGCTTCCGTTTCTTCGGCTTTCACTGCTTCCGCAGGCGCGGCAGCTTCCGCCTGAGCCTTTCCCTCGGCTTCCAGTTCCGCATCGGATCTCGTACCGATCTGGATCGCGGAGATGGAGTACGGTTTATCCGTACTGGTCGTGTTTTTCAGCCCCGGGAAAGACCAGTCGAAATTCACGACGTAAAGGACCCCGTCCACCGCGACGCATTCTGCCGGCTGATCCAGGAGTCCATTTTCACCGTTCGTGTCGTCATTGACCCAAAGCCACCCCGGCACATGCTCGCCGTTTTCCGAACGGGCCAGCGTACGGATCGCATTTGCCTGACTGTCGTTGATGTAGATCTTGTCCGTTTTCTCATCGTAGAAGATACCATCGCAGCAGTGGAGCTGATCGTCATTCAGGATGACCGCACAGTTGGCGGACCCGTCTTCGTTCGTTTCGATGCGGTACATGACGCCGTCGCCGAAGTTCCCGGTATACAGCGCGCCCCAAGCCCAGGTGAGACCGTCAAAGGAAGAATTGTCGCCGCGTCCGATCTGCTTCGTATCGCCGACCACCCAAGCGTACGGATCCGCCGCCTTGCCGTCCTTGACCGTCGGATCGACCGTGAGCGGTTCCGCACCTGCGTTCACGAGCAGATCGAGCGGGAAGCGCCAGATGATCCCGAGACCGAATTTGCCGGGGCTGTCTTTCGTGTCGATGTTCGTATCGCTGACGTAGACCCACCCGTCGCGAATGAGAACGGCATTCGCAAGACGCAGACCCGTCACGACCGTGTCCACTTTGCCGGTCGGTTTGCCGTCTTTCATTTCCACGCGAAGGATGCGGGACGCATATTTCCCGGCCGGATCGCTGGAGAAAAACTGGTTATCCGCAACATACAGATTTCCGTCAGGACCAAAATCGAGCCCCATCGGTCCCATTTTTCCAGATTCGGGATGCGGTTCGTACTGCATGAGGACCTCGAAACTGTCCGTTCCCGTTTTGTCGAAAACGCACAGGAGCGCGGGATACTGACGCGTGCCGTCCGGATCCGACGGAGCGAAGTTCGGAACGTTCAGGAAGATACGGCCAGTCGACTCTTCGACCGTCATACCGTCCGGGACCGGGCAGGAATCCGGAAGCGTGACGTGAAGCGTCGGCGTGTAGGCCGGATTCGGCGTGATGTCCACTTTATGCACGGGAGGAAGTGAGGGAGCTTCTTCTTTCGGTTTGCAGCCGGGAAGCGTGACGGAAAGGCCAAGAACGAAAATGCCAAGGTACTTTTTCATGAATGGATCCCTTTAACTGAAGGAACGTAAACGTTCTGCGGATGGAAAAAATGTTTCGGAAAGGCAATGAGGCCGAGGTGCGTCAAAAATTTTGCCGCGGATCCCGTCAAGCCGCCGACCGTCAAGCCGCCGACCGTCAAGTCGCCGACCGTCAAGCCGCCGCGGATCACCGACGAAGCTCCGATCCCATCGTTCACCTTTCTCATGGTACATTACAGTATAACTGAATGGATTTTCGCTGTCAAGCAGGACTTACGCTCTATTGCGAAAAAAAAATGAAAAATTTCGCCTCCTCCCAAAAATCGCTCCATCCGGGAACTGCGTACAGTTTCACCACTGAAACTTACCACGGAAGAGCCCAAAAATTCACGTCTTTCGCAAAAAAATTCACGTCTTTCGCAAAAAAATTCACGCCTTTCGCAAAAAAATTCACGTCTTTCGCAAAAAATTTCACTTTTTTTGAAAAAATTTCCAAAATTGAGGAGGGAAGGAGTTGCATTTTTGAACGATTTGTGTTAAACTATGGTTTACGGGGTAGGGGAAGTTAGCGAAAATTCCTCGGCCTGCATCCTGTACAAAAAAGATATTCCGTTTTTTCGGCGGCAGTCAGGAAGGTTGGTCACAGAATCGACGGGCGGTTCAAAGAATCGGGTACAGGAACAGTCACCGTTTCATTCACTTCGGATATAATTTACAGCTTATCCATCAGGAGTCAAATCATGAAAAAGGCATTCCAGCTTATGGGTCTCTGCCTGCCGCTGGCAGTCTCCGCAGCATTGGCGGCGGATTGGGACGTCGCAGCTGTCTCGAAACAGTCCAGCGCAGTTCCGAATGCGGCAAGCGCCTCGGAAGAGACCGGCAAATTCCTCCACGTCAAGGTGGACGTGACGGGCAATGCACCGTCCTGGAACAAATTCAAAGTCGTCAACGAACAGGGAGAAGAAGTCGCGGCGCCGGCTGGATACAATCCGAAGCAGGGCTTGGTCGTTTTTGAAGGCGACTGGACGAACATGATCGGCCGTTACCTTGAAAACGGCGGCCAGCGCATCCCGCTCTTCCAGAAAGAAGCCCCCGTCGACGCAGCTCCTGAAGCAGTCGTCGTTCAGGAAACCCCGGTCCAGCCGGTTGAAGTCGCGGAACGTGCTCCGGTGGTCGTTGACCGCCCGGTCGAAGTCGTGGAACGCGATCCCGTCGTCGTGCGTGACCGCGTCGTTCGCGATGACGTCGTCCACGTCTACGATGACCATGACCGCGTCGTCGTTCATGACGATCATGACGATGTCGTCGTTCATCACCACGGCGGACACGGCGTCGTTCACCATGACGGACACGATGTCGTTCATCATCACGGCGGACACGGACACGGTGTCGTTCATCACGGTGACGGCGATGTGCACCACGTGCATGACGGCGTTGCGCACGGAGCAGACTGCGGCTGTGATGACTGCGCAGTTGGTGCCGGCGGTCACGGCGGAGGAGCAGGCGGCGGTGACGGCGCGGCAGTCGCAGAAGCCAGCCCGTGGGACATTGACCCGCTCGGACGCACCCTCGGCATGGCCGGAACGGTCGCAATGGGCGATAAAGCAGGCGTCGGCGGCTTTGGTTCCGGTTACGGCGTCGGCTACGGCTACGGCGCAGGCCCCGGAAACGGCCCCGGTACCGGTGACGGCACTGGCACAGGCCCCGGTGACGGCGCAGGCCCCGGCGATGGTCCCGGAAACGGTGACGGAACGGGTGAAGGGTCCGGCGAAGGCAACGGAGAAGACTGCGGCTGCGAAGGCCCGGAAGAAGGTCCCGAAGAACGTGCCCCCAAAGACAACATGAACCCCGGCCAGGGCCCCGGAGCCGGCGGAAACGGCAGCATGAGCAACTACGTGAATCTCGCTCCGCAGTACCGTCAGCGCGTCCGCAATCTCGCCCCGAAAATGGAACTCCCCGAAGTCCCCGTTTTCTACGGTCCGGACATCCTCGTGTACAATCCGCAGATCCCGCATTGGAATCCCCAGCTCCCGTACTATAATCCGGGCTACGGCTACGGCGGCGGAGGAGGCGGCGGTTACGGAAACGGCGGCGGCTACGGCGACCTGCCCACCGATCTTGCCGGTACGGAACTCGCTCCGACCGAAATGCCTCCGGGAATGGTCCTCTACATCTCCTGCGGCGATCTGAACTCCACGGGCAAAGTTTACCAGGTCGACGAACAGGGCCGCGTCCTCGGTGTCGTGAATCTCCCGCACACTGCGACGGGCCTTGCGATGCACCGCGATCACGGTCTCGTCTGTGTCTGCCCGCGTGACGGCGGTAAGATCTACCGCATCTCCGACGGCGGTATCGTCGAACCGATCATGGAAAAAGATGAAAAAATGGCCTATCCGGTCGACGTCGCAGTCGCGCCGGGCAGTGATTCGATGGTCCTCGTCGACAACATGACCGACACGATCACGATGTCCAACGTGCAGGGCAAAGCTCTGGACGTCTACAAGAAGATCGAAGGGATCGAAAACGCAGACGACAAAGATATGTCCGTCGCCGTTGGACGTGACCGGGCGATCCTCTTCGGCTCCAGTGCGAATGACGGCATTTACCGCTTCACCGGAAACGGCGCACTGGCCAGCAGCACGCCCGTCCTTCCGGAATCCGGCGGCGTCGCAGCAGACCCGGCCTCTGACCGCTGGGCTGCTACGCAGGGCGGAAACCGTGTAGTCGTGATGGAAGGCGAGAATGAAGTCGCTTCCTACGAACTCCCAGGCGGCAAACGTTTCTATCGTCAGGGACTCGTCTCCTTCGCACCTCCGGCAGGCATCGCGGAAACGACGGGCGGTTCTGGCGTCGTCGTCGCTATGCGTGACGCAGACAACACGGAAAGCGCTCCCTACCTGATCGAGTTCAAGACCAAACCGGATGGAAAAGTAGACCAGCGCCTCCTTTTCGACTGGAAACAGGACGAAATGGTCGACTTCGTCGTGGGGCCGCGCATGCTCTGGGAACAGAACAATCGCGAGACGTACAAGAGTCTCTACTAATTTCCGGCCGAAATGGTCCAATGACCTGAGTTTTCGGCCAAGATCCAATGCACTTTGAACCCAATGCACGGCGGCGCCTTTTCCGCTGTGCGTTGGTTTGGAATGCACGCAGGACGCAAGCTGAACGGCAAACTGGCCTGCAGGATCGCATGGATCTCCGGAGACTTGGTGATTCGTTTTTATCTGCCGGGGGTTTCCGATGGCCCCCGGTTTCGTTTTGTTTTTTGGAAGCCTTTTTTTTCTTGCAGGAAGAGAGCGATGAACGTGAACCTGACCGTGCTTTTCCGTTTTCGGTGCGACTGCCGGAAAATCTCGGCTGCACTCTCGGCATTCTTAGGGATCGCAGCATTAGGGGTGAGTTTTTCTCCGGAAAACGTGCATTCCCAGACGCTCCAGCTTCCGTCTTTTCAGCATTTTGACGCTTCCACGACCGTCCAGGTTCCTGACGGAGGGAGTGCGTACACTGCGGGGATCACCCGTTCCTCTTCCGGCGAACGCGTTACCGGCACGCCGATCCTTCCGTTTCAGAACCGCTCATTTGGTTCCGACTCCTCAGTCTCTTCCATGCACACGTCGGTCCAGATCATCGACCTTCAGGAAATGGACGAGCAGATCCTGAATTCTCCGTCTCCCGTCCGCGTTCGCCGTCCGAACGAAAGTCTGGCTCCTGCCGATCTCTGGTCCGGCCGTGAAACGCTCTCGGCCTCTTCGTTTGGCGGGTTTTCCAGCGTACGCGACTCGATCCGGGAGAACGCACGCCTTCAGGAGCAAGCTGGACGGCATTCGTCCGAAAACGGCCGCGGTCCGGAAAGAGCTGGAAGTGAACGTTTGGAGGAACTGCGCCGGCCGCTTCAGCTGGACTCTGAATTTCGCGAGGAGTCTCCGCGTCCGCACACAGGATCGGCAGGTCCGTCGGAGCTTCACGCGGATCTGGATCTTGCGTCAGATGCCCCCGGAAAAGATGGGAGAGATGAAGGGGCTGGCAGAGCAGGAAAGGCAGGAAAGGCAGAAAAGGCAGAAAAGGCAGAAAAAACAGCGGGAAAAGCAGGTAAAGCCGCTAAAAGATCCCCCCGTTCAGAGCGCGATCCGCGTCAGGAAACCGCACTGAAACTCGCACAAAAAGGCTTTTCAGCCGAGAAGTCGGGCAAGACGGCCCTGGCACTTTCCTACTACGAGCAGGCGGAAGAGCTTGCCGTTGGAAAGCTCCTCACCAAGATCCAGAAACGCCGTCACGCACTTTTAGAGCAATAGTTCGGAAAAAATCATGGCAGAAAACGTTTCCAATTCCGGTTCCGGTCACTCCCCGTCCGCAGGATCCTCCGGCACTCCTCAAGATCCTCCGGCGATCCCTTCCTCACCGGGTCTGCGTCCGCGTCTGATCTCCCGGCTTCTCCGTCCCCAGTCCGTTTCGACTGAGTCCGTTTCGCCGTCTGCTCCAGAGTCCGCATCCGCATCTGGCGATCCGGCCGTACCGCCTCCCCTTCCCGCGTCAAGTCCCGCGTCAAGTCCCGCGTCAAGTCCCGCGTCAAGTCCCGCGTCAAGTCCCGCGTCAAGTCCCGCGTCAAGTCCCGCGTCAAGTCCCGCGTCAAGTCCCGCGTCAGGTCCGCCGCCGCTCCCGTCACAAACCGAGGGAAATTCCCTCGCCGGTCCGGATCCGATGGCTCTGGAAACGCAGGAGGCAGAGGGAGGTGAGGATCCGGGAGCCTCGGACTACATCGAGTACCTTCAGGCGCTCAAAGTGCGTCTTTCGCAGGATTCCGCACGGCTTGGGCGCCGATTTCTGGTCCTCATTCCGATTTTTCTCATGGGGACGTTCCTCCTCCTTTTCGTTTTGGGTCTTCTGCACCACTATCTGGTCGGGCGATACGCGGTCATTGAGGCGGTTTCCGTCACGCAGAATGCCGGGAATCAGGGGCAGCTGGAGATCGCATTCCGAGTCATTTCTCCCGGTCTGGTCCATCTCCGCCGCACGTCGGGCGCTCAGACGACGGATCTTCTCTACGAGTACGTGAAACCGTGCGACGAAAAGCAGCAGTGGAACTGGAACTACGTACCGGGCAGCTCGATCGATCTGACGCTCTGGAGCCGTTCGGGGTTCCGCCGTACGTACGAGAAATTTTCGTTTCCGACTTCCAAGGTGGTCGACATCGTGATCTTGATGGACACGACGGAGTCCATGGATGCCTCGATCAACGCACTGAAGGAAAAGTGCCTTGACTTTGCCGTTCTTCTGGAGCGTCAGGCCGTCAAACCGCGTTTTTCGCTCATCGGTTTCGGCGACGCCACTTTAGGCAAACCGTGGATCTCTGAAACGGAATTTACGGAAGATTCGCTGGATCTTCTTCAGGCAGTCACGTCCATTCCGCGTTTTGAGGGGGGAGATCTTCCGGAATCTTCACTCGACGCACTGCGTTTGGCGATCGAAAAAGTAAAGGAGGATTCCAAGGGCCATGCGATTCGATTTTACCTAGTGACGGACCAAAAATTTCATCCAGTGACGGCCGACGGGAAGGAAAGTACGGACTCGATCGCAAAGGCGCTCATGGAAAACCGCATCATGCTGGAGGTCTTTTGCCATCAGCGATTCCAGTCTGACTTTACCCCGCTGGTCGGAGACTGCGGACACGTTCGGGAAATTGAAAACTTTGGCGAGGTCCTCTCGCAGGGCCGTTTTTTGGAAGATTGAGCACGTGCCGCTGCGGTTTCCATGCGTCATGAAAAAAGAGGTGAATTGATGAAAAAATGTCCCAATTGCCAGCGCGAAGTCCCCGAATACGCCAAAACGTGCCCATTTTCTGACTGCGGCTCGCCACTGCCTCCATCGGCAAACTTCACCGGCTCGATCCCCGCACCGCCAAAACCGGGAAGTTTCACCGGCACCATCCCCGCACCGCCGAAACCGGGCAACTTCACCGGCACCATCCCCGCACCGCCGAAACCGGGCGAGCCCCACGCGCAAAACGCGGACTTCACCGGCTCCATTCCGTCCCCGCCGAAACCGGGCGAGACCCACGCGCAAAACGCGGACTTCACCGGCACGATCCCCACACCGCCGAAACCGGGCAAC
The DNA here is from genome assembly GCA_017403345.1 of Thermoguttaceae bacterium. Lineage (GTDB taxonomy): Bacteria > Planctomycetota > Planctomycetia > Pirellulales > Thermoguttaceae > RGIG3701. The sequence goes on along the minus strand of JAFQOH010000004.1, from coordinate 47 downwards.
TTCACCGGCACCATCCCCGCACCGCCGAAACCGGGCGAGACCCACGC
>JAFQOH010000226.1:0-22892 GCA_017403345.1 Thermoguttaceae bacterium | reverse complement strand
GTATGGCACGGGCACTCCGAGCGACGCAGGGACGCAGTACGGCACGGGCACTCCGAGCGACGCGGGGACGCCTTACGGCACGGGCACTCCGAGCGACGCGGGGACGCCTTACGGCACGGGCACTCCGAGCGACGCGGGGACACAGTACGGCACGGGCACTCCGAGCGACGCGGGGACACAGTACGGCACGGAAACTCCGAGCGATTTCAGTACTGATACGCGGATGAACGGAATGGAATGGAACGAACCGGGACCGACTTCCAGTCAAAATACGCATTCGAATTCGGAGCAGAGTGCGTGGCGGTCGTCTGGAGAGGGACGAAAGGAGAGTGATCCAGATGTCATGGAGATGCGCGGTTCTCCCATGGTTCCGTCTCGAAATGACGAAATGCCGGCAAGAACTTTGGAAATGCACAGCGCGAAACCGCCTGTGGCGAGTCCGGATACGCTGAGGGCAGAGCCGCAGCAGAACGGTGAAGTGCAAGATGAGCGGGAAGGCCGTGTGCGTAAATGGAAGACGATCCCCTTGAAGTCACGGCGTAATGCTCCGCCTCCGCAAGGTGTGAACCGTTCGTCTTCTACTGCGCAGCGAAATGGGATCCCGCTTTCGGGACAGGGAGCAAAAACACCGTCAAGTGAGGAACTTCCGCAGGAACCGACCACGGAAACACCAACATTACCGGCAGTTGAGCGTCCGGAAATTGAGCGCCCTATTCCGTCGCAGCTTCCCGATCCGTCAGATTCACAGCAGTATCCGGGATCGACGCTTACGGATGATGGCCGTACGGTTTGAGAAAGAGGTGAGAATGTAGAGATGCATTGGGGGGAGAGTGAAACACGCACCAGTCGGCGTTTTGCTCTCTCTTTTTAAGTTTCGAGTCATGAAAAAACGAAAACTAACGAAATTTTAACGAATGGCCCCTTTGCATGAACGGTTTTTCTGGTAAAATGGCGGAGTTCTATGGACAAGGAGCCGTTCTGAAGCACTGAACCGGCCCCTTGTGGGGAAGTTTAGATTTTCGTTTGCTAGAGTGTGCGAAATGCGTCGCGAAAAGATTTTGATCATTGAAGATGAAGAGTCGATCCGGGAACTGATCCGCATGAATCTCATGCTGAATGGTTTCGAGGAGGTCTTCATGGCGGAAGATGGTGAATCGGGGCTGGAAACAGCACGGGAACAGCATCCGGATATTATCCTGCTCGATCTTATGCTTCCCGGGATGAATGGGATCGAAGTTTGCCGAAAGTTGATGGAAGCTCCAGAAACGTCAGGGATCCCGGTCGTGATGCTGACTGCGAAAAGCGAGGAGGCCGACGTCGTTCATGGTCTGGAAATGGGGGCGTGCGACTACATTACGAAACCGTTCAGCAACAAAATTCTGATCTCGCGGATCCGTGCGCATCTGCGACGAGAGAACATTCTCAGAGACGGCAGCCGCAGAAGAGAGGTTGGGACGTCGCGGAACGAAATTTCGGGATCGGAAGTACGGAATGAAAAGGTTGCCTCGACGGAGATGAACGAGCAGCCGGATCCTGCTGGATGTGGTCTTGGCGAGCCCCATTTCGTGAGTCTGAAGCGCGGTCCAGTGGAGATCTTTCCTGCGAGCCGAAAGGTTCTGCAGAGCGGAATGGAAGTGAATCTGACGTTTACGGAATTCGAGATGCTTCTCCTTCTCTGCCGTCAGCCGGGCCGTGTCTTTACGCGAACGCAGATCATTGCGCAGATCAAAGGGAGCGACTATCCGGTGACGGAGCGTTCCGTAGACGTTCAGATCCTTAACCTGAGACGAAAACTTGGGGAATGGGGAACCCGTATGATCGAGACAGTCCGGGGAATCGGTTACCGAATGAAAGAGGAGGAAACGTGAAATCGCATAAAAAAGGACGTGATCCATACCGGATCCTGTTCGCGTTCCCGTTCATCTTTGTGCTTTGGGGGCTTTTTTGGGTCTTTTTGTTTGGAAATCAGTACAGAGCCTTTCGGGAAGAGTATCTGATGGAGACAGAGAGCGAACTGAAAGCGCAGGGGGAGATCGTCTCGTTTTGGCTTCAGGAAGGAAATTTCGAAAAACTGGAGACCTTCTGCGGAAAATACCAAGCCGATCTGCGGCATTTTCTAGTTTGGGCAGAGGACGGAACGGTTCTTTTTGATTCAGACACAAAACTTTCTGGCCGTCCGCTGCACTCTGAGTTGGACATGAAAGAGCCGTCGGTCCGCTTTACCGAAGTCGCTGGTGAGTGGAGACTTTATTGCGCAGGGTGTGTTTCATCTGAAGATCATCGTCTGAACTGGCAGATCTCCATGCCGGTCGAGCCGATCTCCGCAGCACTTCAGTGGGGGATCTGGAACGTTCTGTTTGCAGGCTTTATCGGAGTGATCCTGGTACTTGTGTTGACGCATTTTGTTGCATTTCGCCTGCGTCTTCCATTGGAAAAACTTCAGCAAAGCGCTTCACGTATCGCGGCCGGAGACCTCTCCGGAAGTGTTTTTGTACCGAAGAAAGGGATCATGAGACCGTTGGCTCTTTCTGTTTCAGAGATGGCAAAACAGCTGCGCAGGCAGATCGGCGAGCTGACCGTCCTGGAAACGTACCGCTCGGATTTTATTGCCAATATTTCTCATGAGATCAAGACGCCGCTGACAGTCATTCTTTCTTCTGTCGAGACACTTGAAGATGGGGCAAAAGAGATCCCTGAAATGCGTGACGCGTGCCTGAAAATGCTGGCGCATCAGGCCGAACGGCTGAATTGGCTCGTACAGGATGTTCTCTCGCTTGCTTCGTTGGAGCAGGCGCAGAAAAAAGGCGTTCAGGAGGACGGCTTGCAGGAAGTTGCTCTTTCGGACATTTTCCAAAATGCCGTTGAGAACTGTGCGGAAACGATTCGGCAAACGGGGACCCAGGTGAAAGTGTTAGATACTATGCCGGATGCGATCCTCGCAGATCCCCGGCTTCTCGAGCAGGCCGTCACCAATCTGCTGACCAATGCACTGCGTTACTCCGGCTCGCAGACGATCGAGCTTTCTGCCGTGACAGGATCTTCACTCAAAGGAACAGCATTTGCGCAGACGGATCCCGAATGTTTGGTCCTTTCAGTGCGCGATTACGGGATCGGATTAGCTGCGGAGGATGCTGAACGGATCTTTGAGCGATTTTACCGTGTGCGCAACGAAAAAGGAATGCACATTCCCGGCACGGGACTGGGACTGGCCATCGTGAAACACATTGCGCAGCTGCACGGCGGACGGGCGGAAGTCGTGTCGGAATTGGAGAAGGGGTGCGATTTTCGCCTCATTTTGCCTCGAAAACGTCTGGATACTCAAAATCAGGAGTCCAAATAGGGGATCCTGCAAGCAAAATTTTAAAATTGAAAATTTTTTTGGTTTTTTTCCAAAATTTTCCAATTTCCCCCTTGACAGAATGTTGTCGTTTGGTATAATGTATCACATGGGGTTGAGGGAATCAACTTCACAGGAAACTAAAACTAAAAAGAAAAACAACCTAAAACTCGATCATACCATTAAGGAGAGAAAAATGAAATTCATCTGCAAAGCGTGCGGTTACATTCATGAAGGTCCCGAAGCTCCGGCAGCCTGCCCGGTGTGCGGCGTTGGTTCAGAAATGTTTGACGTGATGGCAGAGTCGGCAGCAGCTTCTTCCAGCTCTGAAGACTCCTGCTCGAAAGTGGAACTCCCGTCTTTCGTGACAGTCCACGCCATTGGCGACGGTAAAGTGGAAGATGAAGAGATCATGGCTGGTCTGCGAGCCCATTTTGCCGGCGAATGCGCCGAGGTCGGAATGTACCTCGCGATGAGCCGTCAGGCGGACCGTGAAGGGTATCCGGAAGTTGCGGAAGCGTATAAACGGATCGCATTTGAAGAAGCGGAACACGCTGCGAAATTCGCGGAACTCTTGGGAGAAGTCGTTGCGCCGTGCACGAAAAAGAATCTCCAGATGCGTGTTGATGCCGAAACAGGCGCCTGCTCCTCGAAATTCGACATTGCGAAGCGTGCGAAGCAGCTTGGATACGATGCGATCCATGATACGGTCCACGAAATGGCGAAAGATGAAGCCCGTCACGGTGCTGCGTTCGCTGGTTTGCTGAAACGCTACTTTGGCTGATCCTTGCGGAGCATGCAGTTGCAGTGATCCTGCGGAAAGCCGAACTTGATTTTGGCGTTTCGCGGTGCGAACAATGAAAAAAACGCAAACTGTTCATGGCGGTTTGCGTTTTTTTATGCAAGATCAGAAATTTGGCGTCAGTATGGTTTTTGCGTAGGAACGGTTCACGTTTCTCTAATTTCTAATTTCTAATTTCTTCCCCACATTTTGAAGATCGCCCCCAGACCTTTTGCAGGCTCTTCAAAAATCGGACGCAATGTTTTCATCTGAATGAGCTGTTCGATGTCTTTTCGCCGACTGACAGCCTCTTTCATGTGTGCGAGGTTTTCCGGTGAGAGTTTTTTCGCAAACTTTCCGACGGACTCCGTCACAGTGATGGAGGAGAGCGTCAAAAGCCAGCAGTAGATCGCGAAAAGTTCTTCATTCCCGCTTTTTTTCTCGCTTTGAAGTTCCAGAAGATGATCCTGAAGTGCTTCGAGAAGCGCCTGACCGCAAACAGGAACGGTGTGCCGCAGGAATTCCTGCCGCTGGGAGTCACTGAGTTTTGCGAGGAGCTGAACGTTCCACTTCGGCTGCGTAAAGTACAGATCCGAGAGTTTTTCGTCATTTCCAGCAAGATCGATCTCAAAAAATCGGCGATAAAGCTCGAGTTTTACGATATGCGGAAATGGCGAGCGGAAGATCTCTTCCATTTGCGGTTCGCATCGTGCATCGTCTCCGCGAAAAGCCCAGCGGGAAAGAAAATTGATCTGGAAAGAAGGCTCCGAAAGCAGAAATGCCGTCTGAAACGCTCTTGGATAGGCCCATTGATAGACATTTTCCGGAAGCTCTTGCGGTGCCGCATTGAAATGCAGCCAAAAATCATCAGATCCAAGGGCGAAGCATTCGAATTTTGAAAGCCAGCGCGTGAAAATACGGTCAAGGAAAGAAACGTCGTCCTGAGTGATCTTTCGGCGAATGAGAGCGTGAACACCGTCGCGGAATTGACTGCGAATGACTTCATCTTCTGCGAAAAACGGCGAGAAGGTCTCTTTGAGAGACTCGTTTTCCCAAACATCCAGGAGTTTTGAGGAAAAAAAGTTTTCCAGAAGCATCTGAAGGCGTTTCGGATTTTTCATCAAAAATTTCCCGATATTCGGCAGGTGTGCGATCTCTTTCAGCCGCGTGATGTCCAGTGTGTCCGGATGCCGGACCAGCTCGAAAAACATTTCTGCAGAATCACGCCGTTCCCAGATGACGGCGGGAGCGTTGGCATGGAAGGAGTCCGCTTCCGTAAATTTTCCCGTTTTGACGGAGCTGATTAGGAATTCGACGTAGTTTGGGACGGTTTTCAGCGGACTTTTCTGATCACTGAAGACATTCCAAGCTGCGTTGGTTCCCTGAAAACAGTTCTGCGGAATAGAATTGGCGGGCTTTTCCAGATCCCAGAGTCCTACGACATTGGCCGGCGAGAGCATGGCATCCTGCTCGTAGGTGGAGAAGGAGAGCGCATTCCAAAGAGGGGCAGGAAGGATCCTGCAGAGTCCCCAAAGTGCTTTGACGAATTTTTCCTGTTCTGCTGCGACGAAAATACGGCCGCTTGCCGGTCGGTTCCACCACGCACGAAGAAGAAATTCCCAAATCGCAAAAAGTTCCGCGTCGTTCTGCATTTCCTCAAAAATGGCGTCACTGAACATTTCACCTGGGGAAAACTCTGTCGGTTCGGGAAGTTCGGTGCTTTCGATCCCGGAATTCTCGCGCTTCCATTCAGGAGACCCCCACCATTCCAGGACCGTTTTGGCACTGATTTCGGGAAGAAGGCCGCATAGGACGTGGGAGAAATAGTTTCCGCTTCGTTTGGTGAGCGGATCTTCTCCGAGCCAAACGCTTTGTAACGCGATATTTCCAGTACGTTCACTTCGGCAGTAGAGCATCTTGACTGGAAACGGACCGAGATAACTGGAAGGAACGTTTAGTTTGAAATTCAGTGCTCGCAGGCACGCCGTCGTCTCTTCCTGCGAGAGTGTTCCAGAGGCCGCACGGATCTGAAAACCGCTTTGTCCGGAGACACTTTCTCCAGCGAGGCACGAAGTATAGTAAAACTGCTTCATTGCGTTCTCCTTGATCCTTGCGGGATCGAAATGAATGTGGTGTTTTGAGGGAAATTTTGGGATCTTCGGATCTTCTGATCTTTGAACGTCCGTCTGTGCATCTGGATGGACTTCAGAAGGCGGAACGGGATCAGGGTCTGCTGCGAGCGTTGAGGTACTTGAGCTGATGCAGGATCCAGAGCAGGGGATCCACGACGTTGATGGGACGGATCTGACGCGGAATGGCTTCTCCTTCCGGGATGACACCAAGAGCGGAGACGCCGAAGAAGGAACTCGTTTCGAATTGTGTCCGAATGTTGGCTGCGAGATCTCCAGCGCCGTTTTCAGTGAGGAATTGAAGGATCTGTTCGGATTTTCGCTCGCAGACCTTTCGATTGAATCCTCCGGAATGGTTGGTTTCTTGGAAAAGCGACTGACTCTCTCGCGGAAGGATCTGACGCAGCATATCGATCTTGGTCAGAACTAAGGCGGTCGGCGTTTTGATCTTTTCGTCGGGACGCAGAGCACTTTCGTTCGTTTTGTAACTGAGGTAGTAGTCAAGGATCTCACCCGGATTTCCGCCGATCGCGTCTGGTGCAGGGATCCTGCTTCGCGTTTCAGGCGGGAGTTTATGGTAGATCGCCGGATAGCGGAATGGATCGACCATTACGATGATCCCGGAGGCGTTCAGCGCGTAGCGTCCAAAGGAGTGGAAATTCCGCATCGTGCTCAGATCTTCTCCCGCGGCATCGAAAATGACGAGGTCGATCGCGCGGAGCCGTTCTTTTCCACGGACGGTCTGCGAAAGCGTCAGTCGGTAGATCAGCGGGATCTTGATGTCGGCGTCCACCTCGGAACGCTCTGTCTGCTGAATGACGCGGTGATCTCGAAACAGACGCTGACCGTAACGGCGTTCATAGAGTTTTCGAGAATCCATTCGGCGCATTTCACGGACGTCAAAAGTCATTTGCGGGCGGAATCCAAAGTTCAGTTCCGCTGCGTACCGCGTTTCAAGCTGTTTGAGCAGCACTCCGAAATAGTTGCTTTTACCGGACGAACGGCTTCCCACGATCGCGATGATGTTGCTGCGCCGGTTCCAGTTTGCGAGCGCTTGCGGAAGGTAAAGATGGCAGTTCGGACAGATGCGGAGCGGACTTTCCGGAGTGACTTCGCGACAGAGCGGCAGATGGAATTTTCTCACGGACTTCAAAAACCAGTTTTCCGGCGGCTCGATCGCCATAGGCATTTCCGGCGGGTAGGTCATTCCAAGAAAATCCCTCATTTTTTCATCTGGAAAAAGCGTTTTTGCCTCTGACGGCCGTGTCGGCGCTTCACTCAGGTGAAATTCTTCAAAACAAAACGGACACGAAATGCGCGTCCAAGGCCAAAGGAAAGGCATGGTCTTCTCCTTGAAATGAAAATCTGCACGAAATTCACGTCATAAACAGCGAAATATTTCCATTTGAGGTCAGCGCGGAAAGTCGGCGGAGCCCGGAAATCAGATCTCGATCCCAAGCATTAGGGAATTGATCCCGGAACCGATCCCTAAAAGTGCGACCTTTTCACCTTTTTGGCAGATGCCGCGTTCCAGACCGATCGAAAATGCCGACGGAAGTGCCGCGGACCCGGTATTTCCAAGGAATTCCAGCGTTGAAAAATCCTTGGAGAAATCGATCTCCAGGGTATCGTAAAGGAGTTTCTGGTGTGCTTTTCCGACTTGGTGACAGAAAAAGTGCGCGATCTCTTCCCGTTGCCAGCCGAGAGTTGCCAGAAAACGCGGGAAAAGCCGGTTTGCCGTATCGACGCCTTGGACCAGAAGCGTTTCCGAGTCTGTTTTCATGGCGTCGCCGGACTTCACGCTGTCGTCGCTGCGGCAGAGGTGGCAGAACGCAGTGTTCGCGAGAACTTCACCGCCGAGAAGACGCATTCCGGTACGGGAAAGCTCCCGATTTACGAGAACGAAAGCGGCGCTTGCGGAACCGATGGTCAGCGACGCGAAAAGAGGTTTGATGCTCTGCCGCGTAAGCGTTTCGTCCGAATTCATCTGATCAATAGTCGTTTCCAGCAGAGAGCGTGAGTCTTCCGTTCCCACGACGATCGCAGCATCGATCTGTCCCAGTTCGATCATGTTCGCGGCCTGGATCATGCTCGTGAGGATGCCGAGGCACGCATTCGAAACGTCGAAGATCTGGCAATCCGCCGGAAGTCCTGCCCCTTCGTGCACTCCGCAGGCCGTCGCTGGTTCGAGATAGTCACGACAGACGGAACCATGAATGAGCGCACCGACACGCTGTGGATCCACGCCGCTTTGCTCGAGCGCTTTTTTTACTGTCTGAATGCTGACCGTTCCCGGACGGATCCCGCGCTGCCACAGACGGCGTTCCCGGATCCCGGTCATGAGTTCCAGCCGACCGGCCGGAAGACGAAGTCGTTCATAGACGGGAGCGAGACGGCGTTCGATCTCGTCGGTACTGACGATCTCGTCGGGCAAAAGGTTGACGGCGGCTTCGATGCAAACTTTTTCGTAACGCATGACGGAAATGGATTTTTTGGAGGTACTTTCCGCAATTCAAATTGAAATGGGAAACAAAAACAAACGGAAACTGATCTTCCTTTCATTATCGCACGAAACGGCAAATTTTCAAGGGGGGGCGCGAGTGATTTCAAGCGAAATTTTACGTTTCTTTCAGATCGGCAGAAGAAATATTCCGGAAAGAATGGAAAGTGCAGAAGATCCGTAGGGCCTGCTCCGAAAATAGACGGTTGGAGACTGGAAGATGAATGGAAGATGAATGGAAGATGAATGGAAGATGAATGGAAGATGAATGGAAGATGAATGGAAGATGAATGTTTTGAAATGCGGAAGCGCACCGCCGGAATGAGACGGCGCGTTTCCTGTGTGTTTGAAGAAAATGTCGGTCAGTGGATACCGAAATTCTCCTGAAGGACTTTTCCGATGTTTGGCGAAACGAACGCAGGGAGCGTCGGGCCAAGTTTGATGTTTTTGAAGCCTAGCGCGAGCAGTGCGAGAAGAACGGCGACCGCTTTCTGTTCATACCAGCCGAGATCGAAGCTCAGCGGCAGCTCGTTCACGTCTTTCAGGCCAAACGCGTCGCGGAGCTTCAGTGCGATGACTGCCAGACTGTACGAGTCGTTACACTGACCGGCATCCAGAACACGCGGAATGCCTCCGATGTTGCCGAGCGGCAGTTTATTGTATCGGAACTTGGCACAGCCGGCGGTTAGGATCACGGTGTCTTTCGGAAGCGCTTCTGCTCTTTCGGTGAACTGGACACGCTCCTTGTGTCGGCCGTCGCAGCCCGCCATTACGACAAAGTGACGGATCGCGCCGGATTTCACAGCTTCCACGACTTTGTCTGCCAGCGCAAGTACCTGTGCATGTCCGAAACCGGTCGTCAGTTCCCCGTCTTCCAGAGGAGTCGGCGGCGGGCAGGTCTTCGCAAGCGCGATGATCTGTGAGAAATCTTTCATTTCACCTTCTTTTCGGTCTGCGATATGCGGGATCCCGGCATAACCGGCGGCTCCAGTCGTGAAAATACGGTCTCGGTAGGCCTCCTGGACCGGCGTAATGCAGTTCGTCGTCATGAGGATCGGACCATTGAAGCTCGCGAATTCCACATTCTGACGGTGCCAGGCGCCGCCGTAATTGCCGTAGAGATGCGGGTACTTCCGGAGTTCCGGGTAGGTGTGCGAAACGAGCATTTCACAGTGCGTGTAAACGTCGATCCCTTCATCTTTCGTCTGCTCGAGCAGGTCGCGCAGGTCGCGCAGATCGTGTCCTGAAACGAGGATACCTGGACGGTTTCCAACGCCGAGTTTGACCTGTGCGAGAGCCGGCGTACCGAAGGTCTCCGTGTTCGCTTTGTCCAGAAGTTCCATCGTCCGGACGGCGATCTGACCGCACTGAAGGATCCGGGCCGTGAGTGCGTCCGGATCGCTGCACTGCGCGTCGTCAGAGAGGACGGAAAGACTTTCGATCAGGAAAGCGTAGATCGCATCATCTTCAAATCCGAGGACTGCCGCATGGTGAGCGTAGGCTGCGACACCTTTCAGACCGTAAGTTAAAAGCTCGCGCAGGGAACGCAGATCTTCATTCTCACACGTGAGTATCTGGCAGAGCGTCACTTCCGGTTCCGTCTCTTCACCGGTCCATTTTTTTGCCTCGGCAAGCTGGGCGTGGAAGCGTTCCGCATCGAAGTTCGCGTTCGTGATGGTCATGAAGAGGGATTCCGTCACGAATCGGCCGAATTCACGCACGTTCTGCGCCCCGGCTTTTTCCCAGGCACGCGACGCTTTTTTCAGCTGGAGGACGAGTGTGTCCTGAAGATTCGCGAGATCTGCTTTCTTCCCGCACATTCCGCCCATGGTGCATCCGCGGTTTCCGTTGGCTTCCTGGCACTGGAAGCAGAACATTTTCATCGTATTATTCATCGAAAATCTCCTTTTTTAATTTTTAATTTTGGAATTTTGGAATTTTGGAATTTTGGAATTTTGACTTGCGTCTGACTTTCAATTCTCCGATCTCCTGATTCTCAATTCTCAATTCTTAATTTAGGATTTAGAATCAATTTCAGAGTCTGGATGATCCGGTCCGCTTCTTCTTCGAGCGGAAAACTGCCTTCCGTCAGTCCCCACTGCTGGATGACGAGTCGGATCGGACCGAAAATCAGGCGGAAAAGCGTTTTGGGAGGAATGTCGTCCCTAAGTTCGCCTGCTTTCTGAGCCTGCTCGAAATAAACGGACAGTTCCTCAAGGTTTCGGTGCATCAGCTGAAACATGAGATCTTCGCAGGCCGGCTCATTCGTGAACATGAATTCGGAAAAAAGGATCTTCGCCAGCTCTGGTTCCCGAATGACCCGCTTAACACGTACCCGAAGAAACGCTTCGATCCCTGCCCATCCGGTCGATTTGTCTTTTTCGATTCTAGATCCTTCGGCAAGCCGTTCGACAAGGCAACGCAGCATTTCGCCTTTTCCTGAAAAATGCCGATAGAGCGCACCTTCTGTGATCCCGGCCCCTTCAGCGGCTTTGCGCGTCGTGAGATTCTGGATCCCCTCGCGGCAAATAATACGGAGTGCAGAGTCCAGGATCGCTTCCCGGCGCTGAGCTCCGCGAGTCAGCTTCTGAGGTGACTTTGGAGGTATTTTGCCAGTTTTGCAAATGATGGTCGGCATTTTTCGTCTTTCCGATTCCATGGGAAATGACGAGTTTCGCCAGTTTCCCATGATTGGACTTTTTTAATAATGAAAAGTAATCAATCACTTACTTCTTTATAATATACCAAAAACTGAAATCATTGCAAGGGGGGCAAGGAAAGAAATTTCAAATTTTCTCTCTTTTCATGGAAAAAACTTTCCGGCCGTGAATTCCGAAGAAAAAGCAGCAGAATGAATTTGATTTTTTCGGAGGCAATCGGGCGGAAATGGAAAGAGAGAGGGGGAAATGGAGATCGGATGGTTTGAGGAAACAGAATATCTGGGTGTTTGAGGAAGAATTTTAGAATTTTTTCGTTCTCCCCCTTGCATTTCACGAAAGTTTTGGTAGAATATTTTTAATGGGTCTCCCAATTTCAAAAAATTTTGAGAGATCTTCCGTTTTGCGTTTTGGATCTCAGAGATTTCCGAAACACCATCCATTTATTTCCTGCCTCCCTATTTGAAGGAGAAAATCATGAAAAAAGCATTCACTTCGGTCATTTTTCTTTTGACCGTCCTTACTTTCATGCCTGTTTTTGCGCAGAGCGATGATGGTTTCGTTCCGCTTTTCAACGGTACGGACATGACGGGCTGGAAACCGTGCAAGCGCGATTTCCGACCTTACGCACTTCTTGAGATGACGGATGAAGAGCGCGCGAAGTTCTACGCGGACAATCAGGCGGAGTATGATGCTCACTGGACGATCGAAAACGGCGAACTGGTCAACGACGGCAAAGGTCCGTATGCTTCGACGGAAAAGTTTTATCGTGATTTCGAACTTCGTCTTGAGTACAAAACGGTCCCGATGGCGGACAGCGGCATCTATCTTCGCGGAAATCCGCAGGTCCAGATCTGGGATACCCGTAAAGAAGGCGGTAAATGGGGCATCGGCGCTGATAAAGGTTCCGGAGCTCTCTGGAATAATCAGAAAAATGCGCGTTTCCCGCTGGAATTTGCCGACAAACCGTTCGGTGAATGGAACGAAGTCCGCATCATCATCCGCGGTAATGTCGTGAATGTGTGGCTCAACGGCAAGCAGACCGTCAAAGATACGGTCATGGAATACACTTGGGACCGCAGCAGAGATATGCCGGAAGTTGGTCCGATCCAGCTTCAGACCCATGGCGGCGAGATCCGCTGGCGCAACATCATGATCAAGGAACTCTAAGAGTGAGTTTCGCGCGTTTTCCAAAGTAGTTTCGGCCATTGAGGTCGGTCCTTGGGAAGACGCAGGTGACAGAATGAAAAAAAGAGTTTCTCCTTTTCTCGGGGGAAACTCTTTTTGCATTTTAGGGAAATGTACGGATGGTTCTGCAGAGGCGTCTTAGTGGTTCAGGAAACCGTTCAGGAGGACAAGATCCAGCATGATGCCGAGAGTCGCGTGAGTGAGCCAGCCTGCGTAAATGGAACGAGTCCGATAGACGAAAAATCCCCAGAGGACCCCTCCTGCGATCGCTCCGAGCGTCTCAAGAAATGCGTGCGGCCCAAAATGCGCCATAGTGGAAATGAGGGTCCCGATAAGGACGGCATTTGCGCATCCGACGGTAGATTCCGTACCGAGCTGCAGGAATCCGCGAAAGAAAAATTCCCAGCTCAGATAGTAGAAAACCAGGTAGATCCCGAAATATGCGCACAGGAAAGGCCAGCCGTCGGCAAATGAAGTAAAGCCGCCGAGGAGCCATGGCGAGTAAGGGTAGGTTTTCAGGTAAGCCGGATCCGGACCTGCGAGCCAGACGGTGAGCGCGAAGAGCGGTGCCGTCATGATGATCAGGTTTCTCGTTCTGCGCCAAAACCCGAGTGTGAGACCGTAATCGGCGAGTCTTTCGCGGAAAAGGAATCGGACGATCCCCATGGGAATGAGACCGAAAAGAAGGAACGCTCCCCAGATCTGCGGCGATGATTGGATCAGATTCCAGAGCCGATCTGCAGTCGTGAGCGCGATGCCGTTTTCAACCAGCTGCATCATCACGGCCGATCCGTCTTGCTGAAGCGTAAAGAGACGCTCCGAGTACGGCAAATAGACCCAGAAGGTCACGGCAAAGGCGGCATAAAGGAGGATGAATGCCGACTTTCGTTCCTTTTTTTCAAAGAAGCAGAGAACGTAATCCATGATGGACCAGTCACGGGAAAAACCGGGAGTCCAGGGCATCTTTTCGGTGTCCGCAGGTACGTCGGACGGTTGCGTGTGCAGGGTATCGAACATGATTTGTCTGCGTATAAAAATTTAAAGGGTGATGTAGGGGCCGTCTGCGGACATTAGAAGTGGAAGCCTGTCTGCAGGATGAATCCGGGATCCAAATCGTAGGATTTTCTGGAATCTGCGATGTAGAGTTCTCGAGCGAAGGAGAGTCCCAGCTCAAAGAACCCCTGGCCTTTGGCACGTCCTTTCCAGTCTATTCCAAGCAGGATACGGTAGTCATTGTAGTCCGTGGGCTGAGCTCCGCCTTCAAGATGCGAAACGGTCCAACAGCCGCCGCCGTATTCGCCGCGAAGGAAGACGGTCATGTCACGCAGCGACCCGCCTGCCGGACGATAGGTGATCCGCGGGTTGGGGAAAAGGAGCTGGAATTCCCATTGGTCATTCGGTGTCCAAATGACGCCGCCGGAGGGAAAGATCTTGTTTCGGACTCGGTCAAGATACCAGACGCCAACTTTCGCCTTGATGCTGTTCGTTACGTCTAGCGAGACGTAGGCCCAGCTCGGAAAACGGAAACTGCTTCCTTCTACTTTTTTGAAGTCGGAGTAAATGCCGACACTGAAAAAAAGGTCAAAAGAGAGCGGAGTTGCCATGGAGGAAAACTGGAGTTTCGGCAGCCAGCGAAGACCGAGCGACGCATCAAATGTATGCGCGGCCATGTCGTAAACTTCTGATTGCGGGCCCGTCCAGTAGTTGATGGCGAAACGGGGCTCAAAAAGCAGGGGATTGTCTTGGGATGCAAAGAGCGGGACGGTGATGTCACCGACGAAATCCATGCGGAAGAGCCCCATGTTATCCCGCGAAGCGCTAGGAGTGATCCACGTCATATCGACGCCAAAATTCTGAAAAAGCCGTGTATCTGTTCCCGTGCCGAAATGGAATGCGTTGAAGGAGTGAGACGGTGAATTGCTCAACAGCGGCCGATTCGTATCTGCCGGCGTTCCGTAGGGATCCAGCGATGTGTATCCCGGAGGGGCGGGTTCCGGCGGAAGTGTTGGCGCACCGGCACCCACTTGAGCATTCGCAGTCGAGGCGGAAAGGAAAAACAGTGCGGCACAGAGTAACAGACGCAGCTGTTGCTGAAACAGACTGTTTTTAGCCATGAAGTATTGCGTACCCAAGAAAAACGGAACCGCTCCTGCGGAAATCAGGAGCCAGGCGGCATTTTTTTTCATGAAATTTTTGTTCCTGTTTGCTTCTCTGTTTTTTTTAATTTTGCGGTCCATGCCTGTTTGCCTTTGCACTTCCGAATAAATCGTGCGCCGTTTCGTGTCTGCATTCCTGCCATTACGGTCTCGGATGGCTCCGCAGGTCTGTGAACAGAAATTCCGTAGGAGCTGTTGGATTCCAGAATAGTAGATTTGCGTTTTTTTTGCAAGAGAAGATTTACATTTCTTTCCTGCTTTTGAGCAACTTTTGGGAAAATTTTGAGGAATTTTTCTGTTTTTTTTGTGTTTTGGGGGAATTCTCCTCAAGAAATGCTTGTGGATCTGAAATAAAAACAGCATTAAGACGGAGTGCGTGGGCCGCCCGGCATGGTATTGTGAACGGGCGGCCTCGTGAAGTGTCTATTGCGTTTTACTCTCGAAGGTTTCGATAGTAGTGTTCGAGCATTTTCTGGTAGCCTGGGATAGGTTCCGCTTTGGGGATGAGCTTCAGTTCTTCTTTTTGCCGCTGAGGAAGTTCTCCCCAGTAGGAATTTTGCAGCTCGTTCAGGACCCGGTCCATCGTTTCCTGGATCTCCGTATTTGCGGTATCGTGTTTGGCACTATCTTTTTCTTCATTTTTTTCTTCGCCGTGATCCTGGCCGTCCGGAGAGCTTTCTTCAGATTCCGGGAGCGGTTCGTCGGAGGAACTTTGGGGATCGGTACTTTGGGAAAGGTCCTCCGTCGTTTTTTCTGTGCGTGCGACTTCCGTTTTACTCTCGTCCGGCAGTTCCATTTTCTGCAGAGTTGAACGCAGCCCGTAGAGTATTTCTTCCTGGATCGAGAACGTCATGGGACCGAGATCCTGCTTTTCAAGGAGGAAGACTACCTGGTAGATCTGCGCCAGGATCGTATCGAAGACCGTGTTGGGCTTTGCGCCGAATCCGAGGAGGTCTGCGCTTGCCGCGATCTTCCGTTCCTGAGCGGTCTGAAATTCAACTTCCGCCGCTTTTTCTGAAGCAGAAAGTTCCTGATTTTCGAGAAGTTCTTTCGTTTGCGTGTAAACGGCTTTCTGCATGGCGATGAGGACCTGAATGTCTGCCGGTTCGATCTGCGGGAGCATCTTTTCGCCGGTGAGTTCATTAGAGGTTTTTTCTGCAGCTCCAGATGCGTTTTCGTTCTCTGCTGGACTCTCTTCTTCGGTTTGAGAAACAGTATCGGGAGCATCTTTCGCTTTGGTTTCCAACCGATTTTCAAAATCTGTGTTTCTCAACCAATTTTCGGACACGCTCGGCATTCCTTCTGCAATGAGCGCCAACTCCGCAAGCTGGTCGAAGATCTGGAGCTGGAGGGTGAATTGATCTTCGAGTTTCTCCAGCGGCGGCGTTTCGTTTTGTGAGATGGCACGAAATTCCTCAATGGAAAGAAGGAGGTTTTCGCACAACAGATCCCAGTGCGGAGAAAGCGCACGAGGAAGTTTGGGGGATCTAGGTCCCGTACTGGCAAAATGGCGGCTGAAGGCCGTTTGGAGTTCTGCACAGTCACGGAAAGTCATCCGCAAATTGCGAGTCAGAGGGACGAGTGGAGTTTGGTTTTCTTCTAGTGTGCGTTCCGGAGTCAGGCAGGACTCAAGGAGCTGGAGGATCTTTTCCTGGGAAGCCCGCATCTGCGCGAAGATCTGCAGCCCATCCCGTACTGGATCCGAAGAGGGAGAGGAGATCCACTGGGAAGAGGCTTCACGAAATGCGGAATGGAGTGCGGAGGCACGTTTTTGGAGATCCCAGAACCGATTTTCATGGAGGTCCAGCAGAGCCATTTCCTGTATTTCCAGTAATCGATGCGCGAGCGGCGGGAGAGACGCAAAATGGGGACGTTCCATACCGTTTGAGTTTTGGGGAATGGCAGGGGATGGATCCTGTGGAACAGACGCAGGTTCAAGCATTTCTCCGAATCTGAAAAGGAAACGTTTGAGTTCACGATTCAGGTTCCAGAGTTTCGTTTCAGCACGGCGCAGTGCCGCGTCGTCGCGCATTCGGATCTCCATGGGAGACAGTATTCCAGCCGACTTAAGGCACGGAGCGAGTTCCTGAAAGAGGAGAGCGTGCGCTTGTTGGAGCTGAGTGAAGTCAAAGCGCATGACGTCGAAATATTCTTCACGTTTCCAGCCGCGCATTTGGGGTTCGAGGAGTTGCAGAAGGGCATCGAGTTTCTCTGCGATCCTGCGGCCGAACGTGCGTGAAAGGTCGGCCGTAAGTACATTTTTCTGGAGACGCAGTGTTTTGGTGAATTGGACGACTTCCTGATTTAGAGCAGAAATGGGAGTTCCCTGGAGTTGGGCCAGCATGGCGGAAAGTTCCCGAAGAACAGGGAGCTGGTCTTTTGACGTGAGGTTTTCGTGAAATGGAAAGGCCGGGTTTTCCTCAAGATCCTGCGTCAAGAGGTCAAGCTGCTGAGGGAGACCGTCTTTTGGGGCTGGATCTAGGAGTCTTTGTGTCAACTCCATCGTCTGCATCAGCTTTCCGGCGGCATCCGGGGCAGACTCCGGAGTCAGCTCATCGGTGAGCATCTCCCGGCACGCTTTCAAGTGGTTTCCGATCTGGCGGAGTTCCTGCGTGATGCTGACCCATCGGCGGAAGGTCTGACGCTGCATTTCATCCGGAGTTGCGATATGAAGCAGAAGAGCCTGCCCCGCTTCCCAGCGCAGGTCGGCGTCTGCTGCGAGCGGTTCCGCACGAAGGCGCATGCCGGGAGTCAGTGAGATCGCGGAAAGATCCCACGTACAGTCGGTTTGATGAAAAAGCGGCAGCGGACGGTGAGGGAGAGGCTTGGCTGGATCTGTGTTTAGCGCAGTATTTGTGTCTGCTTCCCAAATCGTCAGACCGGTCCATTTCAAGGTCCCGTTCTGTGTGCGCGGCGCAATGAAACCGTCTTCTGAAATTTGGGCGGCTGGCGACGGGGCTGGCGACGGGGCGGGTGAGTCATTTGGGGCATGAGTTTCCGGCTGTATCGTTTTTTTCTGTACCGGGCTTTCAGCGACCCATCGAAAACCAAGAGAAGCAATGCCGAAATCATCCTGCGATTCCATCGAAAGACGAAGTCGGGCTCCGGGAAGGACCAGACGGCTGGGGATGGAATGAGTCCAGCGGACCGATGGGCGCTCGTCTTCCAGAACGCGGATCGTGTGCGTCTCCAGACGGGCCTGAATACCGTTTTCGTCCGTCAGTTCCAAAAAGTAGCTGCATTCGCGGAGCAGTTCAAAACGGAATTTGAAGACCCGTCGGTCTGCATTTTTTTCAGCCGGCTCTCCCGGAATGTACGTTCCATTCGTGAATCGAATCTTTGCGTCCTTCAATGGTCGGTCTGCTGCGATCATCAAACCGATCCGTGATCCTGTTAGTCCGGAAATTTCCCACCCGCTTTCCGACGGCGGCTGACGCAGGATCGCTGGGGGCTGGATCCGGAGCAGTGCGTGAGTCAGATTCGGGCGCGTACCGAGGCGGATCGCGTGCCGAGGCGCTTTTTGAATGTTTTCTCCCGGAAGAGAGATGGAAATGTGAAACGGTCGGCGGACATTGGGGATCCGCACAAGAAAACGTCCGAGGAACGGTGAAACTCGCAGAGTCCGAAAAGGTTCTGACGCCTCTGCGTTTTCCCACAGGTGGACCAGAACAAACGGAGCGGGGCGCTGAACGAGAAGCTCTGCGTCGAAGGTCTCGCCAAAAAGGACTTCCTTCGGGAGAGTTTTCCATTGGGGAGAAAAGTCGATCTGCCACGAGGCGGAGTCCCACGGCGGAAGGAAACGCTGGAGCGCAACGGGAGCGTTTTCGCCGCACTTTCCGCTCAGGATGCCGAGGGTAAGCGCGGTCAGGAGGGCCGCCAAACGTAATGGCCAGCGAAAACGGAAGGCCGTAATGAGACGGATCCAGATCTGTGTATGAAAGTGCTCCATTTCGCGTTCTGCCTGTGCGATGACAGCCTCAGCCAGTTCCCGACTCGCTTCCGGTTGAGGATTTTCGAGGAAATCCAGTGCGTTTTCCAGATTTGACGGTAAAGAAAGTTCCTCGACGGCTTGCGTTTCTGCGAGGCTCTGGGGATGCAGGCTGGGCTGGTCTTTCAGTTCGAGCTGGTCTTTCAGTTCGAGCTGGTCTTGCGTGATGGTCGTTTTTTTCGTAAGGTCGGACACGCATTTAGAGTACTGGAGCTGGTGTTTCATGGTGTTAAGGCAGTGCAGGAGTTCCTGTCGGCTGTGAGGAATACATGAAAGGGAGCGTCTGAAAAAACGGAGTTCCCAGAGCATGAGCAGAACGAAGATCAGAAAAATGAACTGACGAAGGTGCACGAGATCCAGAAAATGCTGACTCCAAAGAATATAGTCCAGCAGTTCTGCCGCAAGAAAAAAAACTCCAGAGGTCAGGAAGAGCGTTTCCAGGGTGCACTCCAGCACCAGACGTCTCCAGAGACGCCGAAACTGGTCAAGTTTTTCCTGGATCGGACTTTTCATGGACCGGATCTCCTGCGATTGGCAAAGAAAGCCGCACACGGAATGACTGGAGTGCGGACTTTCAAAAATGGCCGTTTTTTTACGGTGCGGAAATTACGAAGTGCCGTAACTTCCGTGATCTCAATGTTCAGCTTCCGTATTTTGGAGGCATCTGGCGTTTGTGGGCCGTGGCGTTCATGACGCGCTGAACTTTTGCAGTTTTTTCTGGATCGCCTGTTCCGTAAAGAAGGAACTCATCGATCTCGGCATAGCGGATCCCCATCTCATCTTCATCGGTCTGACCTTCAAAGAGACCGGCCGACGGGGCTTTCTCAATAATTTCGCGCGGAGCACCGAGGAATCGGAGAAATTCAAAGACTTCCGTAGCCGTGAGGTCTGCGATCGGATCAAAATCAAACGCACCGTCTCCCCATTTGGTGAAGTATCCCATCGCCATTTCGGAACGATTCCCCGTCCCGCAGACGAGAGCACCGCGAGCCTGCGCCAGCGCGTAAAGCGTAGTCATGCGCAAACGCGGATTCATGTTCATGATGGCTTTCTGCGCGTTTTCCGGTGAAAAAGCGGTTTCATTCACCCTCGCGGTTCCCGTGAGTTCCGGGGCTGTCGACGGATCCAAAACGGGGGTAAGTGCCTCAAGGAAGAGGGCCTTGACGTCTGAAAGATCGACCTGGAACGTCGGGATCCCAAACTGCTTTGCGGCGAGAAGTGCGTGTTCTCGATCCGTTCCGAAATTGACGGAACTCTGGCACGGCATGATGACTCCCAGAATTTTGTCGGTGGCTTTTCGGCAGAGTATCGCAGCCAGCGTGCAGTCTTTTCCGCCGCTGTTTCCATAAACGATCCCCATTCCGGGTGCCGTTTCTGTTTTTCCAATGATCTTGCGGATCCACGCGACCCGCGCTTCCAGTTCTTCTGCCCAGTTCCGAAGCATTGAATTTCCTTTCGTTGGGGACTTCTGTTTCATCTATTTTTAGTATACCACATTTGCAGCATCATGTCAAAGGTTTTTTTTCAAATCTTTATGTATATTTTTTTAACCTTGCCGGAAAATTTTCCGATTTCAGAATAATATGAAAAGAAGATAGATGGAAATAAAAGGGATCCATGCAAAACAGGAAAGAAAAGAATCATGAAAAAACTTGCTGTTTTTGTGTCTGGAGACGGTACGAATCTTCAGGCTATCATCGATTCGGTCGCTTCCGGCACCTTAACGAACGTGGAAATAGCGGCAGTTTTCAGCAGCTCGCGAAAAGCTTACGCATTGGAACGTGCGGCTCTGGCTGGGATCCCTGCGTTTTGTTTTGTTCCAAAAGAGTTCGATTCACGGGAAGCATTTACTGACGCCATGCTGGAAAAACTCCGTGAGATGGAGATCGATCTGATCGCGCTGGCCGGCTACATGGTCGTCCTTGATCCGCGTATCGTGCGGGAATTTCAGTATCGTGTCGTGAACATTCATCCCTCGCTCATCCCTGCATTTTGCGGAAAGGGGAACTACGGGATCCGCGTTCATGAGAATGCGCTGGCTCGGGGAGTCAAGATCGCGGGGGCGACGACGCACTTGATCGATGACGGAACGGACACCGGGCCGATCGTGATCCAGAAAGCGATCCCTGTTCTGGACGATGATACTCCGGAAACTCTCCAGAAGCGGGTTATGAAAGAATGTGAGCACGTGATCCTTCCTGAAACCATTCAGCTGATGGCGGATGAGCGTCTTGTGGTCGAAGGACAGCGGGCGCGCATCCGATGGATCGCAGAAGACTGAATTCTTTCAGCGAGACGGATCGGAACGAAA
Organism: Thermoguttaceae bacterium; assembly: GCA_017403345.1. Classification (GTDB taxonomy): domain Bacteria; phylum Planctomycetota; class Planctomycetia; order Pirellulales; family Thermoguttaceae; genus RGIG3701. The sequence goes on along the minus strand of JAFQOH010000226.1, from coordinate 1,845 downwards.
CGCCGACGGAAAAAGCCGTGAAGGAGACTCGGAATGGAGTTTCTTCACGGCCTTTCTTTTGGTTGATCTTCGGTTTCGTTCAGGCTCGGACCTAATTCAGGCTCGGGCTTAATTCAGGCTCGGGCTTAATTCAGGACTGGACGGCGCGGGACCTGGACGACGCGCGGAGAAAGGTCAAACATGATCCCTTCAACCTCTTTTTTGGCCGGGCGTCCCGGAATGTCGCGGAGAGTCTTGCGTTTGATGCTCGCCACGCCGGACTGATTGGGGTCGATGGAGGGACTGAACTGCTGGATGACGCTCAGGATCTCCGGGCGGAACTGGAACTGGCCGTTGACTTCTTCGCCGACGAAGTCGAAACTTCCAACGGTGACGATACTGGCGTATCGGTCGCGGAAAACGTAGGCTTCGATCCCTTTGGCGCGGAGCGCGTCGCAGAGTTTGACGGCTTTTTCATCGGCTTCGCTCAGGGTCTGGCCTTTGATGGACAGTCCGCGCGCATCGTTAGCCTTGATCTCGGCGATACGCTGCTGATTCAGAGTCGTGACGCCCTTCAGGACTGCGACTTGGACGGTGTACTTGCCGGGGCAGTCGAGCAGAGAGTAGCGTTTGATGTCCTGGTTCGCGGCCAACACGACCGGGTCAAGGCCTGCGGAAACGAAATGCTCACGGGAAAGGAGCGGATTGGAGGTGATGAACGCACGGGAAAGCGGAGCATTTTTGTCCTGACTGATCATCGGATGAACAGAATCGTTTCCGGACATGCACTTGGGGCACAGAGGACGAATGGTCTGTAGTGCACGCTGGGCACGAGGATCTTCTACGGACGTGAAGTTTCCGACCAAGACGGCGAATTCGTGTGTCATGGACGGTGTCATGTACGTGTACGTCGTAGAAATGCGCGGGGCTGCTTCCGGATTTTCCGGGTCGACGACATAGTACGGACGGCCTTCCGTCGTGTTACCTTCACCCGATTCTTTGACGTAGATGTACGCCTGAAGACGGAAATCCTGGCGAAGCTCCTTTACCAGTGCGACGGCTTGATCTGCTGCGATCTTCGGATCGGGGTTTGCAAACGTGCATACTGAAACGAACCAGGGACCGTCTTTTTCTGTCACGAGCCAAGGGGTCAGGTCTTCTGCGGATACTGAGACCGCAGTGTGGAAAAACAGACAGGCAGCCAGTGCCAAACCAAATTTTTTCAAATTGAAAGTCATGGAAAATCTCTCCCTGAATAAAAAACGCGACCCGGAACCGGATCCGTTACCCATTTTTTCTAATTTGTGGGAAGTATAGCGGATTTTAAATTGCTTTGCTAGGCCAAAACTTTAATTTTTTTGAGAAAATTCCATAAAAAAGCAGAAAACGGGGCCGAGAGGCTCCGTTTTTGCATGAAAAAAGCGGGATCTGTGTTTGCACACAGATCCCGCTGATTTGCTTTGTTGGAAAAAACTATTTGAGGGTGACGGATGCGCCAGCTTATTCCAGTTTGGCTTTGATGGCTTCGGCTTCGTCTTTGTTGACGCCTTCTTTGATGGGGGAAGGAACGCCTTCAACCAGTTCCTTGGCTTCTTTCAGGCCCAGACCGGTGATTTCGCGGACGACTTTGATGACGCCGACTTTCTGAGCGCCGAAATCGGTCATAACGACGTCAAAATCGGTCTTCTCTTCAGCAGCGGCTTCAGCAGCACCAGCGCCAGCAGCGGCAACGGCAACGGGAGCAGCGGCGGTTACGCCGAATTCTTCGCAGAAAGTGTCGACCAGTTCTTTCAGTTCGAGAACGGTCATGGTCTTGACGATATCGATAATGTCAGTAACTTTAGACATGGATGGAATCCTCCTATT
>JAFQOH010000019.1:0-43698 GCA_017403345.1 Thermoguttaceae bacterium | reverse complement strand
ATTTTAAAAAAAGTCAAAAAAAACTCAAAAAAACGTCCCTACAGGCACATTCATTTGCATTTTTTTTGATCCATTCCCGCATGGATCCGGATTCGCTGCGATTTTTTTCTGAAGGCTGCCGACAACAGTGTACCGGAGTGGTTGAAAATTTCACGGAGTCACACAGTGGTTGACGGAGCTGTAAAAAAGGCGCGTTTTTTCTTTTCTTTCAGATCCAGTCGGGGGGCGAAAAGTGGATAGGAAATGGGACTTTATCTGCAATTTCTTTTTTGCCGATAAATAGAATGACCAACATTTTTAACATTTCATTTAAGGAAACAGAATATGGATAAGGAAAAACTTCAAAAATATGCGAAACTTCTCGTACGCTGTGGTTTGAATGTCCGGGAAGGGCAGGATGTCATCATCATGGCGGAGCTGGATCAGCCGGAATTCGTCACGATGTGCGTGGAAGAGTGTTACCGAGCTGGTGCGAAGAAGGTCCTCGTGGAATGGACACATCAGAAAGTACAGAAACTGCACTACGCTCACCAATCACTCGAAACGCTCGCCTCGCTTGAAAAATGGCAACTTGAGAAATGGCAGTGGCAAGTGGATGCGCTGCCGTGCAAACTCTACATCGAGTCGGAAGATCCGGACGGTCTTGCAGACGCAGACCAGGAGAAGATCGCGAAAGCACGTCAGGGCTGGTATCCGTTGGTGAAGCCGTACCGAGACCAGATGGAGAACCGGTACCAATGGTGTATCGCAGCCGTTCCGGGAAAAACGTGGGCCAAAAAAGTCTTTCCGGAATTGGAAGAGTCCGAGGCTGTGGAGGCGCTTTGGCATGCGATCCTTTCAACCTCGCGTGCCATGGAAGGGGACCCGCTGAAAAACTGGGAGGAGCACAACGCGGATCTGAAACGCAGGTACGACTACCTGAATGCCTTGAAGCTGCGTTCGCTTCATTATCAAAGCGCGAATGGAACGGATCTTACGGTCGGTCTGATCGATTCCGGGCGTTTCCTAGGCGGTGGTGAAGTGACGCTCGGAGGGAATTCCTTCAATCCGAACATCCCGTCCGAAGAGATCTTCACGACCCCAATGGCCGGAAAAGCCGAAGGGATCGTTTACGCGACGAAACCGCTTTCATATCAGGGAACACTGATCGAGAATTTCTGGATCCGTTTTGAGAATGGCCGTGCTGTTGAGTCGGGAGCCGAAAAGAACGCAGATGTCCTGGCGAAGATGATCTCCATGGACGAAGGTGCCGCCATGCTCGGCGAGTGTGCCCTCATCCCGTTCGATTCTCCCATCAACAACACAGGGATCCTCTTCTTCAATACGCTGTTCGATGAAAATGCGTCCTGCCATCTCGCCCTCGGTCAGGGATTCAGTATGCTGCTGGAAGGATTTGAAGATCTGACTGTCGAAGAATGCCGGGAACGGGGCGTGAACGATTCGATGATCCACGTCGATTTCATGATCGGGGCGCCGGATCTTTCGATCACCGGAACGACACAGGCTGGAGAGGAAGTCGCCATTTTCCGCAGCGGAGGATGGGCATTCTGACCAGCGTGCGCTGAAAAAAGCGTAGAACGGCTCAAAACGATACCGAAAAACGAACCGGAGCGTTGGCGGAATGGCGGAGGCTCCGGTTTTTTATGCTGGCGGAATGTGAAGGGATCGCTTCTGAAGATCAGCAGCCGGTCTCGGACAGGAGATTTTTCATTTCAGGTCCATCTTCAGAAAGAAAAAGCTGCTCGGGAACTGCGGCGCGATAGAGCAGAAAAAATGTAATGCAGAGTGGTATACTTTTCGCAGAAGTCATAAAAAGAGCGAGATTTGGATGCTGCGTTAGAATATCCAGCTCCGAAAGAAAGAGACTGCCGGTATTGTGTGCCGCGAAACGGATCAGCTGGAAGATGTATGGGCAAAGAAAGAGAAAAATGGAAAGTTTCACACAAAAAAGTGCTGCTGAGGCGCGAAGTTTTCGGGCACTCAGGAAAAGAAAGAACAAAAGTGCGCAGGAAAGGAGTTTGCCGATAAAAAAACAGGAATTGGCAAAATAATGCAGTGCCAGCTGATCCAATGCCGGAAACACGGGAAACAGAATGGCGAAAGCAATGCAGATCCCATGCGCAAAAATGCCCAAAATGCGAAGAGAAAGCATTGATCTTGCAGCAAGATCGGACCATGTGCCCATTACTTTGGCACTGCGGAAAAAAAGGTAGAGAACATAAAGAAAAAGGCATGAGAAAATAAAGTGTGCGCACGACAGAAGCATCGTCAGCGAAGATGTAAAAGGATGGGTAAGTACCGCAGTGAGCGCAGCTTCATCAAGTGATGAAAGGAAAAGGCCAGACAAAAAATGGATCATGGACATAGCACAAAGAAAAAAAGAATAAACAGCACCAAGAAAAAACGCATGGCGAAGACGCTTGAGCATATCAATAATTTGAGCAGAATGTTCCATGAGTGACCTTGCCGTGAAGAGGATAGGATTCTAAAATACATAGAGATAAATTATAAACAGCGGTATGCAAAAAGTCAAGGGGGGAAAGAAAAAAAAGATAGAGAAAAAGAAAATAAAGGCCAAGACGGAAAAAAATAAGAAATTTTCTAGTCGAAAAGAGACGCTATATGTCGTAAAACAAAGGGTTTAACGGAGATCGAAGAAAAGTTGTGAAGAAAAAATGAGGAAAAGAAGGCTCCCCCCCCTTGAAGGATTTTGGATTTATGCTAAAATGCTTCCATGTTAAGTGAGGGCTTAAAGCTCAAATCCGCTAGAATAGCTCAATTGGCAGAGCAGCTGATTTGTAATCAGCAGGTTGTGGGTTCGAGTCCCACCTCTAGCTTAACGTCAGGTAACTGGCAAATGGTGGTATTCCCGAGTGGCCAAAGGGGGCAGACTGTAAATCTGCTAGCGATGCTTTCTGGGGTTCGAATCCCTGTGCCACCACTCAAAAGCGGGCGTAGCTCAATGGTAGAGCCGTAGCCTTCCAAGCTACTTACGAGGGTTCGATTCCCTTCACCCGCTCTTTTCTTTTTCTTATGGTGCTCGCGGTCGGGCGGTAAGAAAAGGATGCTACTGTAGCTCAGTCGGTAGAGCACATCCTTGGTAAGGATGAGGTCATGGGTTCGATTCCCATTGGTAGCTTTTTGTTGGTTGCCGTTTGTGAAGAACAAGCGGCATTCTGAAGAACACAATCGTAGTTGGTAGCGGAACCACCGGGAGAGCGGGTTTTCAGGAAAATGCCTGTCTTTGGGTGCGTGTCTCCGTATACACATTTTGTGAACTTGAGGATTAGAAATGGCTAAAGAAAATTTTGAACGAACGAAGACCCACGTCAACGTCGGTACGATCGGTCACATTGACCATGGTAAGACCACGCTGACGTCCGCTATCCTTGCTGTTCAGGCCACCAAAGGTCTGGCTCAGGTGAAATCCTATGCCGATATCGCCAAAGGCGGTACGGTTCGTGACGCAACCAAAACCGTTACCATCGCAGTCGCCCACGTCGAGTACGAAACCGAAAATCGTCACTACGCTCATATTGACTGCCCCGGTCACGCTGACTTCATTAAAAACATGATCACCGGTGCTGCCCAGATGGACGGCGCGATCGTCGTGGTCGCAGCTGACACGGGACCGATGCCCCAGACTCGTGAGCACATCCTTCTGGCCCGCCAGGTCAACGTCCCGAACCTCGTCGTGTTCCTCAACAAATGCGACCTCGTCGACGACGAAGAACTTCTCGACCTGATCGAAATGGAAGTTCGCGATCTTCTCTCCAAGTACGGCTTCCCCGGTGACGATGTGACCATCGTTCGCGGTTCCGCCAAACCGGCCGTTGATAATCCGTCTGATCCGGCTTGCGCTCAGTGCATCACTGACCTCATGAACGCGATCGACAACGACTTCCCGGATCCGCCGCGTGAAAACGACAAGCCGTTCCTCATGGCTATCGAAGACGTGTTCTCCATCGAAGGTCGTGGTACTGTGGCTACCGGCCGTATCGAACGCGGTGTCATCCACGTCGGTGAAGAAGTCGAGATCATTGGTTACACCGATGAGACCCGTAAAGTCGTCTGCACGGGCGTTGAAATGTTCAAAAAGACCCTCGACGAAGGTCAGGCTGGCGATAACGTCGGTCTTCTCCTCCGCGGTGTCAAACGTGAAGAGATCCGTCGCGGTCAGGTTTTGGCCAAGCCGAAATCCATCACGCCGCACAAACACTTCAAGGCTGAAGTGTACGTCCTGTCCAAGGAAGAAGGCGGTCGTCAGACCCCGTTCTTCAGCGGTTATCGTCCGCAGTTCTACTTCCGTACCACCGACGTCACCGGTGCCATCCAGCTTCTCGACGGTGCTGAAATGTGCATGCCGGGCGACAACGTGAAGATGGAAGTCGAGCTCATCGAGCCGATCGCCATGGACATGAACAACCGTTTCGCTATCCGCGAAGGTGGCCGTACGGTCGGATCCGGCGTTGTTACCGAAATTATCGAGTAAGATAATGTGAGTTGGGGCAGGCGAAATTTTCGCTTGCCCCGAAAAAAACAGAAAAATCCGGCAGGTCCCCCTTGCATTTATTTGTAAATGTGTTATAATACCTGCATAATTAAGGATTTATTCAGGGGCGTATCTCAACGGCAGAGTGACGGTCTCCAAAACCGTTAATGGGAGTTCGAATCTCTCCGCCCCTGCTTCAAATAAAGTAAACATTAGAGTTAGTGGAGGTTGCAGTGAGCGCTTTTCTCCAGGATTTGTTCAAGTTCAAGGCTTATAAGAAGAAACAGGGCAAGGTTTGTCGCATGGCTACGGCATTTGCGATTTTCCTTCTCCTTTCTGCTGGTATCTATCAGCTTTATAATGCTTATCTTGACGACAAGGGAGTTTGGGGTGTTTATGTTCTGCCTCTAGTTCTTTTGTTTTTGAATGCTTGGTTCTGCTATCGTACTGTGAATTTTCCGCGATTTGCGGATTTTCTGATTCAAGTCGAGGCGGAGATGCGTAAGGTGTCGTGGCCTGGCAAGAGTGAACTGATCCGCAGTTCTTTTGTTGTGATCGTTGTGATGTTTATGTTCACTGTTTTGCTTTTTGGTTATGACATTGTTTTGCGTGAAGTTTTTGATGCGATATCCAGTGGTATGGATTTTGTGGCTCAGAAACTTGGCATTTTTTAAGAAACATTCGTTTTACCACGAACGTAACACAGTGGGAGTCGTTTTCGACGTTAGTTTGATATCCTAAAGAAAGACCCGATATGGCTGAAGAACTCAAAAATAAAGTTTCAGAGACAGAAGAAATGTCGGGTGTTGTGGATATTGAAGTTGCATCGCCTGATGGACAGGTTGAAGAAATTTCTGCCAGTGTTGAAAGTGACCCTGTGCTTGAATGGTATATCCTGAAGGTGCAGAGTAATCGTGAAGATTCGGTGAAGCGCAATCTTGAGAAGCGTATTCGGATGGCTGGTCTTGAGCGATATTTTGGTCACATTATAGTTCCTACGGAAAGTGTTACTGAGATCAAAGGTGGTAAGCGTAAGGTGGTGAAGCAGAAGCTTTACCCTGGTTACGTCATCATCCAGATGGAGATCAATGATGATTCCTGGTACTTGGTTCGTCAGACCTCAGGAATCGGAGATTTTGCCGGAGCGGATGGTAAACCGATCACAATGTTGCCTGAAGAAGTGGATAGAATTCTTCAGATGTGTGTTGAAACTCCGGAATCGGAGGCGACACAGGGACTGCGGATCAAGTTTGGTGTTGGTGACAATGTCAAAGTGACCGACGGTACTTTTGTGGATTATGAAGGTATTGTTGACAGCATTGATGCTGTGAATGGTCGTGTCACAGTGATGATCAGCTGTTTTGGCCGCAGCACTCCCGTGGAACTAGAGTACTGGCAGGTAGAATCGCTTTAATCCCGGCTGGGACAGCTTTCTCTTGCTGCATTCGTAACCGATTTCACAGAAGTGAGATCATATAGACTTATTATAGGTGGATTATGGCTAAGAAATTGGTAGGAATCGCCAAATTTCACGTCCCTGGCGGAAAAGCCACGCCGGCTCCTCCGGTGGGTACTTCTTTGGGTCAGTTCGGTGTCAACCTTGGTCAGTTTACGAGCCAGTTCAATGACCGTACGAAGGGCGATATGGGTCTTCGTATTCCGGTAGTTGTGCGCTGCTACGATGACCGCAGTTTTGAATTTGACGCGAAGAGCCCTCATTCTGTCGACCTTCTGAAGAAGGCGGCGGGAGTCGACAGTGGATCTGGTAACGTTCCGAAGGTGAAAGTTGGCAAGGTGACGAAGTCTCAGATCGAAGAGATCGTGAATCGTAAGATGGCTGACTTGAATGCTCGCAGTGTAGAAGAAGGCTGCAGACTGATCGAAGGTACTGCTCGCAGCATGGGCCTTGAAATTGTGGAAGGATAAGAGAGGAAAGCGGAAGCTATGGCAAAACGATCAAAGCGTATGCGTGCAATGGCTGAAAATGCGCCGGGCAAACAGCCGCTCTCCCTTAAGGAAGCGGTGAAAGTGCTGAAGGGTTTCAATACGACTAAATTTGATCAGTCGGTTGAGATCGCGATGCGGCTTGGCATCAACCCGAAGCAGGCGGATCAGATGGTTCGCGGATCCATCGTTCTGCCGCACGGTATTGGTAAAACTGTGCGTGTTGCAGTCTTTGCAAAGGGTGACAAGATTGACGAAGCGAAAGCTGCCGGTGCGGATGTCGTCGGCGGTCCTGATCTCGCAGCGGAAATCAAAGCAGGTAACATTAACTTCGACGTGTGCATCGCGACGCCTGACATGATGGGTGTTGTTGGTCCTCTTGGTCGAATTCTTGGTCCGCGCGGTTTGATGCCGGCGCCCCGTAACGGCACGGTGACGATGGAAGTCGCGAAAGTGATCAATGAGTACAAAGCTGGTAAAGTGGAATTTCGTAATGATTCCGGCGGAAACGTTCAGGCGATCGTTGGAAAACTCAGCTTCACTGAAGAGCAGTTAGCTGAAAACATCCAGAAATTCATTGACTACGTTCAGAGCCTTAAGCCGACCGCGGCGAAGGGTCAGTATGTGAAAGGCACTGTGATCAGTGCTACCATGTCTCCTGGAGTAAGAGTTCAACAACTGTAATTCAGATCGGTACTAAACATGAGTAAGTATGTAAAAGATTTGGTCAGCAACTATGTTGCCGCACGTGTTGAAGGCGTTCAGGACGCTCTGCTTGTGGACATGGTTGGGATGACTGCCAATGAAACGAACGTCCTTCGCGGTGAACTCGAAGAAAAGGGCGTGAGTTTGATGGTTATCAAAAACACCCTTGCGCGTCGTGCGCTGAAAGACACGACTTTGGCGCCGTTGTTCTCTACGATTGGCGGGAGTGCTGCACTTTGCTGGGGTTGCGAAGATATCGTTTCTTTGACGAAAGTCGTCTGCGGACTTGCGGATGACAAACGTTTCAAAGATAAGTTTGTCGTGAAGTGCGGAGTCATGGATAATGACCGCATGGAAGCCGACATGGTGAAACAGGTCAGCACGTGGCCGTCCCGTACCGAACAGCTGTCCCTGCTCATGGGTCAGATCCTTGGTCCTGGATCCAACCTTGCTGCTGCACTCCTTGGTCCTGGTTCGACCGTTGCTGGTCAGATCGCGTCCAAGGGCGAAGGCGAAGAGTGATTTTATCATTCCCGTTTTCGGTAAGAATCAATGAACAATTGAAGTGACCGTCACGGAGTCCGGTCACGAAAGATATATGGTCGATGATCGTCATTTCAGCCGGGGTGGAACATCTGCGGTGTGAGCCTAGTAAAAGTGTGAGTTTTTCACAGACAGTTACTTCGGAAGGTGGCGAGAAACGACAGTTTCAAACAAGAATTGAAAGGATCAAAACAATGGCAGATTTCTGTGAAATGACCGTCGAACTTGGCGACAAAATTGCGGCTCTGACGCTGAAACAGGCGAAAGAACTGGCTGATTACCTGGAAGAAGTCCATGGCATCAAAGCTGCTGCTGGCGGCGCTGTTGTGATGGCTGCTGCTCCGGCTGGCGGCGCTGAAGCTGCTGCTGCCGAACAGACCGAATTCACCGTCCAGATGGACAGCTTCGGTGACAAGAAAATCGAAGTCATCAAAGTCATCCGCGCTCTGACCGGTCTCGGCCTCAAAGAAGCCAAAGATCTCGTCGAATCCGCTCCTTGCAAAGTCAAGGAAGGCATTGCCAAAGACGAAGCCGAAAAAATCAAGGCTGACCTGGAAGCTGCTGGTGCTGCCGTCACCATCAAATAAGTTTAGCTTATGCTGACGCAAGGGAGTGCGCGAGTGCTCCCTTTTTTTGTTATTTTTTATGATCAGCTTCCGTTTGATTGGATATTTTGGTGCAAAAGAACTGCAATAATTTTGGCAAGTTGATGGAAATCTGAAGAAATTCTAGCAAAAATCTTAAAAAAAGTTCATAAATACACGAACTCCCCCTTGACAGGATCGTGTTATGTGCTATAATTTGACCATTCACTTTTGTGGTCAGCAGCAATGGCTGAAGACATGCTGTTCATCTTCACTCCGGTGAATTTGGATGAGTTGACAGAAAAAAGTAAATCGCGATTTATTTCTTCAGCAATTTCATAAAACCGTAATCGGAAAGTGGGCAGTTGACATGCAGAAGTGCAAAAAATACAGAAAAACCGCGGAAATCATGGTATTGATTGACGCGGTGTTTGCGTTTCTATGCGGCAAATGTCAATTTGGGCATTTTGCGCAAAATGTCGTTGCACAAAATTGTAAAAATAATACAAATTTGTGTGTTTCTGTTAGAAGTGTCCGGGTTTGATCAAAGACTTGGGCATACAGGCACAAAGTATCTGGTGAACAATAAATGGCAACATCTCCATCACGTCGTATTTATCCTGAAAATGTTCGTCGGTTTGGTACCAATATCGACGCATTGGAAGTCCCGGATTTGACGAAAATCCAGACAGAAAGCTACGAGAGATTCCTCCAGTATCAGTACCCTGAGGATAAGCGTGCAGATCTTCCGGATGAGATCAAGCTGAATGAGTACAAAATTCCGCCGGATAAGCGCGAGAATATTGGTCTGGAGGCGGTCCTTCGCGAAGCATTTCCGATTTATGGTCATGATGAAAAGGTCAGCCTGGAGTATGTCAGCTATGAGCTTGACAAGCCGCGATTTGAGCCGGATGAATGCCGACGTCTTCGTTTGACGTATGGTCGTCCGTTCCGGATCCGTCTGCGATTAAATCGAGAACAGCCGATCGAACAGGATGTGTATCTCGGCGATCTTCCGATCATGCTTGGCGGCGGCGAGTTTATTATCAATGGAGCAGAGCGTGTTGTTGTGAGTCAGCTGCACCGCAGTCCTGGTGTGGATTATATTCGAGAGAAGACGGAAGACGGTTCCGCTCCTTTCAGCTGTCGTATCATTCCGGAACGCGGAAGCTGGATCGAGTTTAATATTTCGCGCAAGGAGAGCGTCACGCTCCGGATCGACCAGACTCCGAAATTTTCGCCGTTGATGTTTCTGCGAGCGATGAGTCCGGAATATTCAGAGACGGCCGCCATTATTCGAGCGTTTTTTGACACGGAAATGGTTTCGGTGAAGGACAAGAACGCGTCGATCGAGGGCAAGATCGCAGTCGATAATATTATTTATCCTGCCGGCAGTCCGAAGGCGGGCGAGATCATCGTTGAGTGCGGCAGCAAGATCACGAACAGCCAGGCGGATGAGATTCGGAATTCGGGTCTGAAGCAGGTCGAAGTGATGCCTTCTGACAGCAAGAACACGCTGTTCATGAACACGCTTGAGGAGGACATTTCGCAGAGTCACGAAGAAGCGCTTCTTCAGATCTACCGCCGCATGCGTCCAGGGAACCCGATGCAGCTGGACAAGGCGAAGAAACTTTTTGAGGAGAAATTCTTCGACGACAATCGTTACCGTCTTGGGCGAGTCGGCCGATTCCGCATGAACCGTAAGTTTGGGATGAACATTCCGGAGGATCAGCAGACGCTTCTTCCGGAGGATCTCATTGCTGCGATGAAGGCGCTTTTCGGTCTGTATGCCGGGGATCCGAACTATTCACTGGACGACATTGACCATTTGGGGAACCGCCGTCTGCGTACGATCGATGAGCTTGCGTCCGACGAGATCCGCAAAGGTTTCGCGAAGCTTCGCCGTACGGTGCAGGACCGCATGGGTCTGAAAGAGATCAATGACATGGAGCCGCGCACGCTGGTGAATCAGAAGAGCGTTTCCTCGGCAGTCGATTTCTTCTTTGGCCGCGGTGAGCTTTCCCAGGTCGTTGACCAGACGAACCCGCTTTCGATGCTGACGCATGAGCGTCGTCTTTCGGCATTGGGTCCTGGCGGTTTGGACCGTAAACGCGCGAGTTTCGAAGTTCGAGACGTTCACAGTTCGCACTATGGCCGAATCTGCCCGATCGAGACTCCGGAAGGTACGAACATTGGTCTGATCTCCAGTCTTGGCGTTTACGCGGGAGTGGATGAATACGGATTCCTGATCACGCCGTTCCAGGTGGTGGATAAGGGGCGTCTGACTGGTGAAGTGCGCTGGCTGCGTGCAGACGAGGAAGGCGACGCGGTCTTTGCTCCGGCAGACGTCATCATCAAGGACGGCTGCATCGTTGGCGATACGCGAGCGGTCGGTGAAATGGTGGTCGCGCGGCGTAACGGCGAATACGAAGTGGTCCCGGTGAAGAAGGTGAACTACATAGACGTTTCACCGTGCCAGATGGTCGGAGTTTCCGCTGGTTTGATCCCGTTCCTTGAACATGACGACGCGAACCGCGCGTTGATGGGTTCGAACATGCAGCGCCAGGCGGTCCCGCTTCTTGTTGCGGAGACGCCGCTGGTCGGAACGGGTATGGAGCGGATCGCGGCTCTGAACTCGAGTCTGCTCGTCCGTGCGAAGCGTGACGGTGTGGTAACGTACTGTGATGCACGCCGCATCGAGATCGGTGACGACATTTACATCCTGCGCAAATTCAAGGGGATGAACGAACGCACGTGCCAGAACCAGAAGCCGATCGTGCTTCCGGGTCAGCATGTGAAGGCAGGCGAAGTAATCGCGGACGGCGCAGCGACGCATCAGGGGAACTTGGCACTTGGGCGTAACGTTTTGGTCGCGTTCATGGTCTGGGAAGGTTACAACTTCGAAGACGCGATCATTCTGAGCGAAGAGCTCGTGCAGAATGACGTTTACACGTCGATCCACATTGAGGAGTACGACACGGAGATCCGTGAAACGAAGCTTGGGCGTGAGGAATTCACGCGCGATATTCCGAACGTTTCGGACAAGATGCTCCGTAATTTGGACGAGAACGGGATCATTCACATTGGAACGTACGTGAAGCCGGGCGATATTCTCGTCGGTAAGGTGACGCCGAAGTCCAAGACGGAACTGACGCCGGAAGAAAAACTGCTCCACACGATCTTCGGCCGAGCGGGCGAAGACGTGAAGAACGATTCACTTGAGGTGCCGTCCGGAGTGGAAGGTATCGTCATCGACACGCAGTACTACAGCCGCAGCAACGTTTTGACTCCGGCGGAACAGGAAGCGTTCCGGATCCAGGAGAACGAGACGACGGCGAAGTACAGTGAGATCGTGGCGCACATTTTCGGCAATATGATCCGTAAGGTGGAGGAAGTGCTTGAGACGCAGGTTCTTGACCGGGACAACAATCCGATCGTTGAGAGCAAGTCGTATGCGGACATCGTGTCCGAGGCGAAGAACTTCAATTACATGCAGTTCCTTAACATTCACGGTAGCAAGCGTCAGGCGGTCCTTGACATTCTGCTTGAGTACCGTCCGCGTGTTGAGTCTGCGATCGAGACGCTTGAGCAGAAGCTGCAGACGCTGAAGATCGGCGATCAGCTGCGTCCTGGCGTTCTTCGTATGGCAAAGGTCTACATTGCGACGAAGCGCGTCATCAGCGTGGGCGACAAGATGGCAGGCCGTCACGGTAACAAAGGTGTGATCTCGAAGATCATGCCTCGTGAAGACATGCCGTTCCTTGCGGATGGAACTCCGATCCAGATCCTTCTGAACCCGCTGGGCGTGCCGTCTCGTATGAACGTGGGTCAGATCATGGAAACGCACCTTGGGTGGGCTGGTATGAAGAGCGGTTTCCGTTCGATCACTCCGGTATTTAACGGCGCACGCGAATCGGACATCAACGAAGCCTGCCGTGAAGCGGGTATTCCATCGCATGGTAAAACGACTTTGTATGACGGCCGTACGGGCGAGCCGTTTGAACAGGAAACGACGGTCGGGTACATTTACATGCTGAAGCTGCACCACTTGGTCGACGACAAGGTCCACGCGCGCAGTACGGGTCCGTACTCGATGATCACGCAGCAGCCTCTTGGCGGTAAAGCCCGTTCCGGCGGTCAGCGTTTTGGAGAAATGGAAGTTTGGGCTCTGGAAGCGTACGGAGCAGCTTACATTCTTCAGGAACTCCTGACGGTCAAATCGGACGACGTGGAAGGCCGTACGAAGATCTACGAATCGATGGTGAAGGGCGAAAATCGTCTGGAAGCCGGTACGCCTGCCAGTTTCGACGTGTTGACGAACGAGATCCGCGGTCTTGCGCTGAACATGCAGCTGGAACGCAAGCATAAAGTGAACTGACCCATTTGCAGAGAGATCGGGGATCCCTGGCAGAATAGCGAGTTTCAGGGGTCCCGGAGCTCCCGGCATGAGCGCATCCGGACCATTCAAAAAATCACGGAATCCGGTTCCTTTTCCTCTCATGGACTGGAATTCCATTTTCAATCATACACAGGAGATTCGGTGAATGAGTAGTGTAGACCGCACTTACGAACGAATTAACGATTACACGGCCGTGAAACTGACCCTTGCGCGTCCGCATGACATCCGCAGCTGGTCGAAAGGCGAAGTGAGAAAGCCGGAAACCATCAACTACCGTACTTACCGCCCGGAAAAGGACGGACTTTTCTGCGAACGTATTTTTGGTCCTGAAAAGGACTGGGAATGCACGTGCGGCAAGTACCGCGGCATGAAATACAAAGGGATGATCTGCGACCGCTGCGGTGTCAAGATCTCGCACAGCCGCGTCCGCCGTCACCGCATGGGGCACATTGAACTCGCGGCTCCGGTGGTCCACATTTGGTTCTTCAAATCCACCCCCAGCCGTCTTGGGAACCTGCTGGACATTCGTCTGAACCAGCTGGAGAAAGTGATCTATTTCCAGGACTATATCGTCATCGATCCTGGGGACGAGCAGGTCACCGGCCTGAAAAAACAGCAGCTTTTGACGGAATCCGAGTACCGTGAAAAGGTCGCGGCTCTGGGACGTGATGCGTTCCAGGCGGAGATGGGCGCGGAAGCCATTCGGAAACTTCTCGAGGGTCTGGATCTTTCGGAACTTGCGAAGGAACTCCGCGACAAACTGGCGAACAATCCGTCGAAGCAGGACCGTAAGAATCTGCGCGCCCGTCTGAAGATCGTGGAAGCGATCAGCAATTCCGAGAACAGTCCGGAGTGGATGGTCCTGGATGTGATCCCGGTCATTCCGCCGGATCTGCGTCCGCTGGTGATGCTCGAAAGCGGCAACTTCGCCACGAGCGACCTGAACGACCTTTACCGCCGCATCATCAACCGCAACAACCGTCTGCGTAAACTGCAGGAACTGAACGCTCCGGAAGTGATCGTGCGGAACGAAAAGCGTATGCTCCAGCAGTCGGTCGACGCGCTGTTCGATAATGAACGCTGCAAGCGTCCGGTCCAGGGAAGCAGCAATCGTGCTCTGAAATCTCTGACGGACATGATCAAAGGCAAGCAGGGGCGTTTCCGTGAAAACCTGCTCGGTAAACGTGTGGACTATTCCGCCCGTTCCGTCATTGTCGTGGGTCCGACACTGCGTCTGCACCAGTGCGGTCTCCCGAAAAAGATCGCGCTTGAACTGTTCCAGCCGTTCATCATCCGCCGTCTGAAGGAACTGGATCACGCGGACACGATCAAGAGCGCGAAGAAGATGCTTGAGCGCAAGGATGAGGAGGTTTGGGATATTCTTGAAGAAGTGATCCGGAATCACCCGGTCATGCTCAACCGTGCTCCGACGCTTCACCGAATGGGTATCCAGGCCTTCGAGCCGATCCTCGTGGAAGGAAACGCCATTAAACTGCATCCGTTGGTCTGTAAGGGTTTCAACGCGGACTTCGACGGTGACCAGATGGCCGTTCACCTCCCGCTTTCGATCGAAGCTCAGGTGGAAGCGCACACGCTGATGATGTCGACGAACAACATTTTCTCGCCGGCAAACGGAAATCCGATCATGTCTCCGTCTCAGGACGTGGTCATGGGCTGCTACTACATGACGCTGGAACTCGCAGACCGCCTTGGCGAGGGAATGGTCTTCTCTTCGTTTGAAGAGATCTATACGGCCTACGATCTCGGAAAGGTCCAGCTCCATACGCCGATCGAAGTGCGTCTTCCGAAAGGCTACAAAGTGGACGGGGATCCGAATTTCCGCGACGGCGGGCGTCTGAAGACGACGGTCGGGCGTGTGTTCTTCAACGACAATCTGCCGAAGGGGATGCCGTTCTACAATCTGCTGATGACGAGCAAGATGCTGCAGAAGGTGATCTCGGACTGCTACGAGCTTCTCGGCACGCGCGAAACGATCAATCTGCTGGACGACATGAAGCAGATGGGTTACCGTCAGAGTACGAAATCCGGTCTTTCGTTCGCGACGGACGACCTCATCACGCCTGCTGCGAAGCAGAGCATTCTGGATGATGCCGAACGTACGGTCCTTCAGATCCAGAAGGACTACCGCCGCGGTCTGATCACGGAGCGTGAACGTTACGCGAAGGTGCTCGACCTCTGGACCGCCACGAACACGACGATCACCACTGCCATGACGGAGGCTTTGGACAATGACCACCGCCGTCCCGGTTACGTGAATCCGATCTATCTCATGTCGCAGTCCGGCGCGCGAGGCGGTATCGAGCAGATCCGTCAGCTTTCCGGTATGCGCGGTCTGATGGCGAAACCGAACGGAACGATCATCGAGACGCCAATTAAGGCGAACTTCCGTGAAGGTCTGAGCGTTCTGGAGTACTTCTCCTCCACGCACGGTGCGCGTAAAGGTCTGGCCGACACGGCATTGAAGACGGCAGACTCCGGATACATGACGCGTAAACTCGCCGACGTGGCGCAGAATGTGGTCGTGACGATGGAAGACTGCGGCACGCATCACGGTATCACGAAAGGTATCATCTACAATGGCGAGAAAGTGGAAGTGAACTTGGTCGATTCGATCAAGGGGCGCGTCAGCTGCGTGAATATCATGAACCCGTACACCGACACGCTCATCGTGAAGGCGAACGAGATGATCACGCCGGAAGCCGCGCGCGCCATCAGCGAGCTGGGCATCGAAAAGATCATGGTGCGCAGCCCGATGACGTGCGAAGCGCCTCTGGGCATTTGTGCGAAATGCTACGGGATGGACCTTTCGACCGGTATGCTGGTGGAGCAGGGGCTTGCCGTCGGTACGATCGCGGCCCAGTCCATTGGTGAACCGGGTACGCAGCTGACGATGCGTACGTTCCACATCGGCGGTACCGCGGCACGCGGCGTCGAACAGCGTGAAGCGCGCAACCATCGTCCTGGTACGATCCATTACATCAACATGAAGACGGTACTCAACAGCCAGAAGCAGATCATTTCGACGAGCCGTAACGGTGAGTTGGCGGTTCTCGACAAGCATGGCTGGGAGCTGGAACGCTACAATGTTCCGGTTGGCGCCATCATCATGATCGAAGACGGTCAGGCGGTCGCTGCGGATACGGTCCTCTGCTCATGGGATCCGCACTCCACCCCGGTGATCGCGGAACGTGAGGGTAAAGTCCGCTTTGACGACCTGATCGAAGGCGAAACCGTGCGCATCGAAAAAGACGCTGCCGGAACGATCCGCCGTACGGTCATGGATTACCGCGGAGATCTTCATCCGCAGATCGTGATCGAAGACGAATCCGGAACGGCGCTCTTCTCGATCTACCTGTCGGAAAAGGCGAACATCGAAGTGGAAGAGGGCACGATGGTCAGTGCCGGTACGATCTTGGCCAAAACCCCGCGAGAAGTTGCCGGTACGCAGGACATTACGGGCGGTCTTCCGCGAGTTTCGGAAATTTTCGATGCCCGCAAGCCGCGCAACCCGGCAGTCATCGCACAGGTCAGCGGCCGCGTGACGCTTCAGCATGAGAAGAAACGCGGAAAGCGCACGGTCATCATCACGAACGAGAATATTCGTGACGAAAACGGTGAACTGAAAGCGCACGAACACATCATTCCGCCGGGACGTCAGCTGCGTGTGAGCACGGGCGACATCGTGAAAGCGGGCGACGCGCTGGTCGAAGGTCCGCTGGTTCCGGAAGACATTCTCCGTGTTTCGGGCGAAGAGGCCGTTCAGCAGTACTTGACCCGCGAAGTGCAGAAGGTCTACCGTTCGCAGAACGTGAAGATCAACGACAAGCACATCGAGATCATCATTTCGCAGATGCTGCGTAAGATGAGCATCGACGATCCGGGCGATACGGATCTTCTGGAAGGTTCGCAGATCGATAAATTCGAGTTCTTTGCGAAGAACAAGGAGATCGCCAACAGTCTGAAGGTCACGAACGCTGGCGACACGCCGCTGCTTGTGGGCGAATTGGTCCCGCGCAGTTACTTTGAAGCGGTGAATGCGGAAGCGATCGCGAGTGGACGTCAGCCTGCGATCGGCATTGCGCCGAAACCTGCGGTGGGAAGTACGCAGCTGCTGGGTATTTCCAAAGCGGCGGTCCAAAGTTCCAGCTTCATTTCCGCGGCGTCCTTCCAGGAAACGACGAAAGTGCTCACCGAAGCGGCGCTTGCCGGAAAGGTCGACTACCTGATCGGTCTGAAGGAAAACGTCATTCTTGGCCACCTGATCCCGGCGGGTACCGGATTCCGTGCCTACCAGGATGCCGAGTGGGTGAAGGCGGACTATGAGGAGGAGCAGGAAGAGAATCTCTTAGATGCGATGGATTCGGACGAACCGGGTGATTTTGCGCTTCTAAAGGACGGCGGTCTGGACAGTCTGTTTGCGGACGATGACGCGCCGAAGGCAGAAGAGAGCACGGAAGAGTAAATTTCTGCTCTTGCGGACCATTCAGAAAAACGTGGGAATCTGGTAAAACGCCGTTTCTCACGTTTTTTTGTGGAAGGATCTTGACGAAAGGAGAGGGACATATGCCGGTCATTCTCGTTACGGAGCCGGAATATCGAAAAGCGCAGACGTTTTTTGAGCAGTTTGCCGCACAGGAGCCGGAGTGGACGATCCTGCCTTCTGTGCCGGATGAGGAGACTTTTTTGCAGCGGATCTTGGAAACGCGCGCTTGGCTGGCGGTCATTGGGATGGTGTGCTATTCCGAGGCGGTCTATGAAGCGCTGAGCCGAAACGCTCCGGCGGACGGAACTGCGGTTTTGACGCGGTTTGGCGTTGGGATGGACAATGTGGATCGGGATCTGGCGAAAAAGTGGAACGTTCGTCTTGCGAACACGCCGGGGGTTTTGGATCATTCTGTTGCGGAACACACGCTCTGGCTCTTGGGTGCGGCGGCGAAGCGGCTCGGAACGGCGCACGAGGCGGTCCGGCGCGGTGAATTTCCGTCGTTACCGGGTCGGGAACTGTTTGGAAAACGGCTTTTGATCGCAGGGTTCGGCGGCATCGGAAGAGCTGCTGCTCGGATCGCGCATTGGGGTTTCGGGATGGAGGTCCGAGCATTTGGACGCCGTTCTCTCACGGAGCTTCTCGAGGCAGAAAATGCGGTTTCCGAGTCGGAATTTCTGGTGCGGCACGGACTTGCTGGATACTCAAACGAGATTGATGAAATGCTTCCGAACGCGGACGCGGTCTGCGTGCTTTTGGCGTCAAATTCAGAGACGCGCGGTTTTTTTAATGCGGAACGATTTGAAAAAATGCGGCGAAACGTTCTTTTTGTGAACACATCGCGAGGTGCGCTGGTCGATGAGGACGCGCTTTTTGATTTTTTGACGGAAAATCCGGAAGCGGCTGCGTCGCTTGACGTTTTTCAGACGGAACCGTATGTGCCGCAGACGTCGGGAAAGGATCTTCGGACGCTCCCGAACGTTTTTCTTACGCCGCACCTAGGGTCCTGCACTCTGGAGGCGAATCTGGCGATCGCGCGGTCGGCATTGGCGCAGACGATCCAGGGCATGGGGAAGTAAAGCGAGCCTCTCCAAACCTAATTTCCAGAAAACCAGATAGAATTTTGGAAATTTTGAAGAAAATTTGAAGCAAATATGAAGCAAATTTGAAGAAATTTTGAAAAAACGCGATCTTATATTTTATGAAGATAGAAAAACTCGATTCATTTTCGGACGTACGTCTTGCCCCGTACCAGAACTTGCGCGACAGGACACTTCGCGGCGAGAGTCTTTTCATTGCGGAAGGCGATCTTGTCGTGGAGCGTCTTTTGAAGAGCCGGTACAGAACGGAGTCCGTGCTGGTTTCGGACCGGGCATTGGAGCGCGTCCTTCCGATCCTGGAGAAGCATCTTGCGGAGGATGTTCCGGTCTACACGGTGCCGTTTGAAGGCATGGAAGCGCTGCTTGGTTTTCCGTTTCATCAGGGAGTCATGGCGATCGGTAAGCGAGAGGAGGTCTGGACCCTTTCGGACCTCATGCCGATCGAGAGTCCAGAGAGGCAGAGGAATCCGCGCCGGAGGATCATCGCGGTCCTTCCGGACATCACGAAACCGGACAATGTGGGCGTCGTTTTCCGGAACTGTGCGGCACTTGGTGCGGACGGTGTCCTGCTTGGTCCGCAGGCGTGCGACCCTCTTTCGCGGCGCGGTCTGCGCGTTTCGATGGGGGGCGTTTTCCAGCTTCCGTGGGTGAAGACGGAGGATCTGGAACGGGATCTGGATCTTTTACGTCGGGAATTCGGTTACGTCTGCTGCGGGACGGTCCTTTCGGAGGAGGCGGAAGAGTTGAGGAACGTGCGATGGGGAGAGCGGATCCTTCTGTGTTTCGGGAATGAATACGACGGTCTGAAGCCGGAGACGCTGGCGCACTGTGATCTTCAGGTCACCATTCCCATGGCGTGCGGCGTGGATTCACTGAATCTCGGGGTCTCGTCGGGGATCTTTCTCTACGAGGCCGGTTTTCAGGAGTGATTTTCGGAAGAACTGGAAGCTGCGGCGTTTTTCAGGCTGGAAAGCTGCGAAAATGTTCAAATTTTTGCTATCGCGGGCTTTACGAAATACTCGCGATATGGTATAATGTGCGGTGGGGAACGTATGCTTCTTCGGGAGGCTGGAACGTTCCGCAGCAGCTGACAGGAAATTGCGAGATCCCGGATTTAGATCGAGAAAATTGGGGAAACGATGACCAAAAACGAAAAAAGCTCTTTTTCATTTCGTTCCTTTGTGCCTTTTGTGTGTTTGGGGAGTTTAGGGATCCTGCTTTTGGCGGTCCTTACAGGGAGCCCGCAAAAGATGGATCCTTCCGAAAAAATTTCCCCCGGTTTGATTTCCGGTTTGATTCCCGGTCAGAGCAGTGTTTCGGCACAGAGCGAGACGGCGCCGATCCGAAAAGAGCGCATTGCGTTTGATGAAATTTTGGAAGATTGGAAAGTCGTTCTTCAGAAAATGATGGATCTTCGTGAAGAGTACCGTCTTCCGGAGACGACCGACGCGCGGCGTCAGGAATGTATGCGCGAGTTCAACGAACTGCGTGCCGAGGCGCAGACGATGAATCAGCAGCTCATGGAGCAGGCGGTCCTCTGCATCCTGAAATATCCGAAGGAAAATATGGATCTGGATGCGTTCATCATCAACGTGCTGCGCGAATACCGTCGGCTGGACCTTCACGATGACGCGCTGGCGATCTGCAAAACGCTTTTGAGTCAGGACATCAAGAGCGACGAAATTACGGAAGCGATCGCCTACTCGGCACTTTACGCGAACGATTTTGAGACCGCGGCAAAGTACGGTCCAAAACTCAAAGATCTCCAGTGGCGCAGAAAGTCAGATTTTGACTACTCGCAGAGTCCGTTCAAGAATCTGGAGTACTGGCAGGCGGAGTGGAAGCGGGAGCAGGAACTTCGCCGTCAGGAAGAACGGGCAGGGGATCTTCCGCGGGTCGTGCTTGAGACTACGCGCGGCGACATTGAGATCGAGCTTTTTGAAAATCAGGCGCCGAACACCGTTGCGAACTTCATTTTCCTGGTGGAGAATGGGTTTTACACGAATCTGGACTTTCACCGGGTGATCCATCACGAAATGGCGCAGGGGGGCGGGTCGGAGCTGATCCGGACGGAAACGAACATGGACGGGACGCTCAAAAAACGGCAGAACAAAAATGCCGGACCGGGGTACACGATCCCGGATGAGATCCACGAACAGTCGCGCAAACATTTTCGCGGGACGGTTTCCATGGCGAATGCGGGACCAAATACGGGCGGCTCGCAGTTCTTCATCTGCTACCAGCCGCGCCGGGAATACGACGGAAAACACACGGTATTCGGCCGGGTAGTGCGCGGGATGGACGTCGTGTCATTCTTCCTTCCGCGTCAGCCCTACGATCCGAATGAGCAGCTGGAAGATGAGTCGGAACTGGAAAATCGCGTGCTGGAAGTCCCGGGATGCGAGATGCCGGATAAGATCCTCTCTGCCAAGGTGATCCGGAAACGCCGTCATCCTTACTCGCCGTACGGGATCATGCCGGAGCGGAATCAGAGACCGCCGTGGCCGAAGATGCCGGGTGAGGAAGACAAACCGGGAACGGGACTGTCGGACAATTGGGATCCGAATGAAGAGATCCGCTTGGGAACTCCATGAAAAAAAGGAGTATGTATGTTTGTTTGTTAGTTTGTTGAGCAAAAAAAAGGAGAGACTATGTCGAAAGAAATCAATGAAAACGCAGCAGTAGAGCAAGCATTTTGTTCACTTCATGAGTACGAAGCGACAGAACCTTTGCTTTGGAAGAATTCTCTTGGTGATTTTTGTCTTTTGAACGGGCAAGCGGGAGATTCTGCGCTTTACGCGCATTTGAAAAATATGCCGAACCGTCTGCTTTTCGACGCAGGGGAGACTTTTCGGCTCAGTTTCGGAGATCGGCTGACCGTTACGAATATTTTCATCTCACACGCCCATTTTGACCACATTATCGGATTTGACGGGATCCTTCGGGCTTCCATCATGCAGAAAGTCCCCGTTACGGTCTGCGGACCGACCGGGATCGCGGAGATACTCCAGCATCGCATCAAAGGATTTCTTTGGAATATTGCGAAACCTGATGCAGTCAACTACACGATCCGGGAGATCGCGTGGGACGGCACGGTGCGGAGTTTCCATATCTCCAAAGCAAACGGTTTTGAATTGGTCCCCGTGGAAAATGAGAAACCCTACTGCGACGGTCTGAATCCGCTCCATGAGACTCCGGGGCTTGCTTTT
Organism: Thermoguttaceae bacterium; assembly: GCA_017403345.1. Taxonomy (GTDB): domain Bacteria; phylum Planctomycetota; class Planctomycetia; order Pirellulales; family Thermoguttaceae; genus RGIG3701. Next base: position 22,218 of record JAFQOH010000019.1, on the reverse strand, counting down.
GCCGCGAATCTTCCGGATGGGCATCGTGTGTGGGGCATGGCGCTCCACCATGCGTACAATAAACCGGATTATCGGGCTGCGGAATCGATCTCGTATTTTTTGGAGTCGCCGAAGAAACTGCGTTTTTGCGCGGAACGGCTAGGACCGATGGGAATGCGTCCCGGCCCGTGGGTCGGCGCCTTTCAGAAAGCGTATCTCAACGGCCAGCTGGAGGAAACTTTCACGCTTGCCGATGGACAGACGCTGACCGTGACGGAACTCGCGGAAAAACTGCTTGAAACGAAAGAGGGAGAGCGATTCTGCTACATGACGGATCTCAGTCTGAATGCGGTCAACACTCCGCGCGTACTTGCCTTTCTCGATGCAGTCGGCGAGGCGAATGATATGCTCATCGAGTCCAACTTCTCGCAGGAGGAACGCGATATTGCGTGGAAGAAAGGGCATTTGACGACTCGGCAAAGCGCGCTTTTGGCTGCGTACGCCCAGTCGAAAACTTACCGGAATTTCCATCTGTCGGACAAATACGTGTCCGGGGCGCAGTGGCTCATCGATGAGGCCGCGAGTCTGTTTGAAGAATTGCGGACGCTGGACCGCGAGACGCTGCGGGAGATGATCCTCGCGGATTCGCAGCCGAAAGAGGAATTGGTCTACCAGAATCGAGACGTTTGACCTAAAAAGAAAGCCTCTTAACTCCCAAAGAAACCGCGGAGCGGCAGGATAAAAACTGCTTTTCCGCGGTTTCGCTTTTCAACGCGGTATTTTCTTGCGGCAGGAGACTCAAACTTCCGGGATCTCGTAGCCTTTACGCTGTTCGCGGGCAAAGAAGGACGCGGCCTGTTCGTCGCCGACGATCTTCTCGTTGACGGAGTCCCACTGGATCTCGCGTCCCAAACGTGCCGCGATGCCGCTCAAATGGCAGAGATGCGCGCACTGCACGTGGGAGGCGACGTCGCAGATCGGCGTACCGCCTTCACGGATGCACTTGATCCAGTTGACTTTACTTTCCCAGTATGCCAGATCCTGACCTCCGTAACCGAGCGGATTGGAAGAGAATTCCTTCCCATTGTTCAGCGCGAGATAGTCTTCCGGCTTGAAAGCGTCTTTGATCCCTTCTTCGATCAGTTTTCCTTTCACGCGGCCGCGGCTGACGTGGATCCTGCCTTTCGTTCCCTCGAAGAGGATGCCGTTTCCGTCCTGCGAGTGCGAGCAGACGTTCATGACCATGCCGTCGTCGAATTTATGGTAGATATTGAACTGCGTTGCGGTATTGAACTGATCGTCTACCGTCGCGTAACCGTCTTTGTACGGAACCGGATGTTTTGCATCGGTACCGTCGATGGAAACGGGGCCGGTGCCGAGCGTTTGGCGGTTCAGCGCCCAAAGCGCGATGTCGATATGATGTGCGCCCCAGTCGGTGAATTTGCCGCCGGAGTATTCGTACCACCATCGGAACTGGAAATGCCCGCGGCTGTGGGCCGGACGCGGAGAGGTGCGGTACTCCCAGCCGGCGGCGGGAACGTAGGCGTCCGCGATGTAGTCCACTTTTGGTGCCTGACCGAGCCACATATCCCAGTTCAGCGAGGCGGGGACTTCTGCTTTTGGAATCGCGGGAGATGTGGGACCGCCGCCGATGTCGACCGTCACTTTTTCGATCTTGCCGAGGTATCCGCCGCGAACGATCAGTGCTGCGAGCTGGAACTGATCCTTGAAGCACCGCTGCATCGTGCCGACTTGGAAGGCTTTGCCGTATTTCGCGGCGGCTTTGCGGATGATGAGGTCTTCTTCGAGCGTGAGGGTGAGCGGTTTCTCACAGAAAACGTGCTTGCCGGCCTGAAGTGCTTCGACGGCGATCTTGGTGTGCCAGTGATCCGGCGTCGCGATCATGACGCAGTCGATGTCCTTGCGTTCCAGCACTTTCCGGTAGTCCGTGTACGTGTCCGGGACGATGACTTCATCTCCTTTTTTTCGGCCGAAACCGCATTTCAGAACGGAGGCGAGTCCGTAGTCTTCATCCACGTCGCAGACCGCAACGATGTCGACCAGGTCATTGAAGAACCGCATATCCAGCCGTCCCATGCTTCCGACGCCGATGCACGCCATGCGCAGTCGGTGATTCGGATCCGCCCACGCCTGGACGGGATCGGAGACAAAGTAGGGAACGAAACCGGCTCCTGCACCGAGCAGGGCAGACGTTTTCAGAAAGTTTCGGCGATCCAGCATAAAATTTCTCCTTGTTTTTTGGGGGGATCGATGGTTGGAAAATGATTGGGACGGCCTCTAAAACCTCATTTTCAGACAAAGGCCGCCGTAACTGTAAATGCCATTATAACATGGGAGAAATATGTTGTCAAGCCGTTACTTTACCAGAAATTTGACCCCTTCCTCCTTCGCATACCGTTCCGCCTCCGACCCCGCCTTTCCGTAGATCTTGAGGCTCTCACCGTAACTGAACGCGCCCTCTCCAATGCTCGTCACGCTTTCGGGGATCGGCACTAACCTGAGGCTCTCGCAGTCGCTGAACGCGAACTCTCCAATGCTCGTCACGCTGTCGGGGATCGTCACGGACTTGAGGTGGGAGCAATAGGCGAACGCGTAATCTCCAATGCTCGTTACGCTTTCGGGGATAATGTATTGGGTGAAGTTCTTGCCATGCGGGCACTGGAGGTTCTGGCCATTCGGGAACTGAATGAGCGTTTTGCCGTCGGCGGTGAACAGGATGCCGTCCTCGCTCTTGAAATGCGTATTGCCCGCGGAGACTTGGATCTCGGTCAGTTTAGTGCACCAGGCAAATGGACCACAGCCAATGCTCGTTACGCTGTCGGGGATCGTTACGGACGTGAGGCTCTTGCAGCCGTAGAACGCACTTTCTCCAATGCTCGTCACTCTGTCTGGGATCGTTACGGACTTGAGGCTCATGCAGAGGGCAAACGCTTCCACTCCAATGCTCGTCACGCTGTCTGGAATCGTCACGGACGTGAGGCTGTAGCAGTCGTAGAACGCATGATCTTCAATGCTCGTCACGCTGTTGGGGATCGTCACGGACTTGAGTCTCTTGCAGCCGTAGAACGCACTTTCTCCAATGCTCGTCACGCTGTCTGGAATCGTCACAGACGTGAGGCTATTGCAGCCGTAGAACGCACTTTCTCCAATGCTCGTCACGCTGTCTGGAATCGTCACGGACGTGAGGCTCTCGCACTCGCTGAACGCGAACTCTCCAATGCTCGTCACACTGTCGGGGAGCGTCACGGACGTGAGGTTGTAGGCCCAGAACTCTTCCTCTCCCTCTTCCTCTTCCTCTTCAATGCTCGTCACGTTGTCGGAGATCGTCACGGACGCGAGGTTGGAGCACCAGTAGAACACGCGATCTCCAATGCTCACCACGCTGTCGGGAATCGTTACGGACGTGAGTCTCTTGCAGCCGACGAACGCGCCATCCCCAATGCTCGTTACGCTGTCGGGGATCGTCACGGACTTGAGGCACCAGCAGCCGGCGAACGCTTCATCTCCAATGCACGTCACGCCGTAGGGGATATTGACGGTGTCGGCGAAGCTGGTGTATCTGGTGATGGTGACGGCGTCGGCGGTGACTTCGTATTTAAATTTGCCGTCAAGCTGTTTTTTCAGTTCATCATCGATCATTGGACTTGAGGCGGATACCGTTTCCTCCTGCTGTTCGGCGATGGTTTCGGTCGTCGCTGCAGCTGCGGGTTTGACTGCTGGGCCGCATCCGCATAAAAGAAGCGTCGGAAGAAGGAACGCAAGAAGAAAGTCTTTGTGCTTTTTCATAAATCCTCCTCGTGTTTTAATGGAACGTTTTCTAAACAATGGATGCAGCAAACAGCGCTGCCGCACAGAGACACGCAATGCGATGATTCAAAATTCAGGAGTCTCCCTAAAATCGCATTTCTCATCACGCTGTAAAAATGTAGTGTTTTGAGAGATTGCCTGGGTATCTGTCATTGGGACAGCTGGACAGATCTTTATTTAGTGATCCCGCGCAGGATCCTGAATGCGTTTCCGAGGATCTCCGCATGGTCGAACGCGAGCCGTTCCGACGTCTGCAAGTCGGGATCGCAGATCGGACAGAGCCAGTCGGGGCAGCACGGAGTAGGGGAATTGCGGAACTTCTGCGTGATGGAAAGCGTTCCATGTGTCAAAAGAAGCTCCGCAGTCTCACCTTCCGAGTGAAATTTCGCTTGGAACCACCGGGCATCCGCAGCATCATCACCGGCCTGGATGCTCAGATCTTGAGCGGACGCGGAATGCAGAATGGCCAAAAACGCATTGGAGATGATCCACCCGCGCGGGTCGCGTTCCGGCCGGCTGAAACAGGCGATCTGGCGGAGTGAATGAACTTCGAGATTCGTTTCTTCACGAAGTTCCCGCAGTGCACACTCTTCGATCGTCTCTCCTTTTTGAAAGAATCCTCCCGGCAGCGCCCAGCAGTTTCGGTAGGGAAACTGGCCGCGCCGAATGAGGAGAACTTCCGCGCCGGTCCTTCCGTTCCAGCTTTCTCCAATGCGTATTGCCGCGACATCAGCGGTCACGGACGGCCGAGGGTAGTTCTTTTGGCGGTAGAGCGCGAGAAATTCGCGTTCCTCATCACTTTCCGGAATGTAGGGGGAATATTTTACGTTCATATGGATCTCTCATCTTCTAGATAAAAAGGAACCGATCCTAACTTTCTTCATTTTACTCGAGATCATCCATTCTGTCAATCAAAATTTGAATTTTTTTGCGGATTCCTTTAAAATACAGGAAGCGCAAGACCGGAATCCTGCGCTTCCTTTCAATTTTCAGGTACTGAAATCAACTTGAACCTTAGTTCTGAGCGGTTTCAGCGGGGACGGCTTCCGGAGGGCATGGAGGACAGACCGGGACCATCACCTTCACCGGGACCTGGACACAGGTGACGCGCGGAACGCAGCGGGAGACCGTGTACGGGACCTTTTTGGTGACACACTGAACTTCATTTACCGTACGAGTGTACTGGACCGGCTTGCAGACCGTGTACGGAACTTTGCACGTACGCTGTTCGCAGACCATCTTGCACACTTTGTAGCAGACCTGACGCTGACGCGGTTCGCAGACGAACTTCAGCGTGCGGTAGCAGACCGTCTTGCAGCGGGTCTCGGGGACCATCTTGCAGACGCGGTACGTCTTCACGCAAGTGCGGGTCTCGGGGACCATCTTGCACACTTTGTACGTGCAGGTACGCGTTTCCGGAACCATCTTGCACACTTTGTAGGTCTGAAGGCAGGTGCGCACTTCAGGCACCATCTTGCAGACTTTGTATTCGCAAGTGCGGACACGGGTCTGCGGGACCATCTTGCAGACACGGTAGGTGCAGACGCGGGTCTCGGGGACCATCTTGCAGACACGGTAGTTGCAGGTGCGGACTTCCGGGACCATCTTGCAGACACGGTAGGTGCAGACGCGGGTCTCGGGGACCATCTTGCAGACACGGTAATTCTGCATGCAGGTGCGGGTCTGCGGGACCATCTTGCAAACCTGGTAGGTGCAGACGCGGGTTTCCGGAACCATCTTGCAGACGCGGTAGTTGCAGGTACGGGTTTCCGGAACCATCTTGCAGACGCGGTAGGTGCAGACGCGGGTTTCCGGGACCATCTTGCAGACACGGTAGTTCTGAACACATGTGCGGACTTCCGGAACCATCTTGCAGACGCGATACTGGCAGGTGCGAACGCGGGTCTCGGGGACCATCTTCGTCACGGTGTACGTGCAGGTGCGCTGCTGCGGGACCATGCGGGTCACCGGGCAGTTGTATGTGCAGGTCACGACTTCCGGAACCATTTTGCACACATTGTAGTAGCAGGTCTTCGTACGGCACTCACGCACCCAGCGGGTCACGTTGTACGTGCAGACTTTCTTGCAGGTCTGCGGGACCAGCTTGCAGACCGTGTACGGGACGCAGACTTCTTCGACAGTCGGGACCAGGCGTGTGCACTGGACCTGACGCTCACAGACCTGCGGGCACCAGACGCGCATTGGACGCATGCACTGGGGATTGCACGGATCCGGAACGCATTTCGTCGTCCAGTATCCGCCGCAGCTCTTCACCGTACGGCATTCCGTGACCGGTTTGCAGACGACACGGCGGCAAACGCGCGTACGCTGTTCCTGAACGCGGACCCACTTCGTGTAGCACACTTCCCGCTGACGCTGTTCACAGACCGGGACGCAGACCGAGTACGGGATCTGACGGCAGCGCTGTTCCATCACACGGCGGTAGACCGTCTTCTGGTACTGCTTCTGCACACATTCCGTGACCGGGACGCAGACCGTGTAGGTACGCTGACGCTGTTCGCACACCGGTTTGCAGACCGTGTACTGGATCTGGCGCTGGCGGGTCTCCCACACCGGTTTGCAGACCGTGTACTGGATCTGGCGCTGACGCGTTTCCCACACCGGTTTCTGGACCGTGTAGGTGCGCTGACGGCATTCCCACACCGGCTTGCAGACCGTGTAGGTGCGCTGACGGACTTCCCAGACCGGCTTGCAGACGGTGTACTGACGCTGACGCGTTTCGTACGTCGGGACGCAGACGGTGTACTGGACCGGACGCTGACGAGTCTCCCAGACCGGTTTCTGAACGGTGTACTGACGCTGGCGGCATTCCCAGACCGGGACGTTCACCGTGTACTGGCGCTGGCGGACTTCCCACACAGGTTTCTGGACCGTGTAGGTGCGCTGGCGTGTTTCATACGTTGGAACACAGACCGTGTACGGGATCTGACGGCAGCGGGTCTCCCACACCGGTTTCTGAACAGTATATTGAACCTGACGCTGACGGGTCTCCCAAACGGGTTTCTGGACCGTGTAGGTGCGCTGGCAGGTTTCCCAGACCGGTTTCTGGACCGTGTACTGGACCTGACGCTGGCGCGTTTCCCAGACGGGGCGCATGACCGTGTACGTCACGTTTTTCGAGCAGGTTTCCCAGACGGGGCGTCTGACCGTGTAGTTTTCCGTGCGCACACGATTTTCCCAGACGGGTTTCTGGACCGTGTACGTCACGTCCCGATAGCAGAGTTCGGGAACCATCTTCGTGCATGTGACCGTTTTCGGGACACAGACACGCTCAGTCACGTTGCGATAGCAGGTAAAATCCTGCCGCTCCCAGACGACCTTCCTGCAATTTTTCATAACTGTGTGGCATTCCATCTTCACGCACTCGTACTGAGGGCATACTTTGACGCATGGGCAGCATCGCACCGCGCCGCAGTACCGTGCTTCGGCTGGAGATACACACAACATTGCGAGAAGGAGTATCGCAGAGACCGATAATCCTAACACATTTTTCATTATTGCATCCTCCATGGACATGAACTCGACTCCATACCCCTCCCAGGCGTATGGATCGACCAATACTCAATCAGTTTTTCGGTAAATATGCCAGATCCCCTTGATATTTTCAGGGCAATCTGCAATATTTCCACAAAAAAACAAATCTGATTAATTAAATTATACACCGCCAATTGTTAAATTCCACTAATTTGCCCATCTTTTGGCGGAAATTTGGGAATTTTTTATTTATTGGGTGCAAATGTAGGGTTTGCGTAAAATAAATAAAATGCACGCCCGCTCCAAAATGGGAAAATCGTGTTTCTGGAATTTATTTTATTATGCGGTCTGGTCAAATATGCCGAGCTGACGACATCCTTTCCTAAAAAACTTACTAAAAATTGGCGAACGGTACCTTTTGCTCCCGGAATCGCGGTTTCCGGCCAGAATTTGTCAACAGCGTCCTGCTGAAATTCCGTGAGGTCGGAGAGCACCGGCGAAACGATACGTCGCGCTTTTTTCGTTCATCGGTTTTTTTTATTCACTGAAAACAGGAGAAATCTTTCATTTTTTTACTTTTTTGCAAGAATATTTGCAAGAATAGAGGGCTTTCCCATGGCGAGCTTCCTTTGGATCGGACCTTTAAAAAGAAAAAAACCTGAAAACTCAAACGAGCGTTCAGGTTTCAGTCGGGGCAAGAGGATTCGAACCTCCGACCCTCTGCTCCCAAAGCAGATGCGCTAGCCAGACTGCGCTATGCCCCGATGGTTCACTTTCGATTTTATTTAATCTTACACGAAATTAAAATTTTTTCAAGAGGGGGGAGGCTTTTTTTTTCATTTTTGTCGGAATTCGTGCAATCTTCGTATTTTCGGCGAAATTTCAATAGGGCGGGGATTGTGTTTCTTTTAAAAAGGCGTATAATGGAAGACAGGATCGAAAACGTTTTCGATATTTAGTATTATTCAGTTATTCCAGAGGAACGCATATTCCAGAGGAACGCACATGAGAAAAATTCTAGTCACGAGTGCCCTTCCGTACGCCAACGGACCGATCCACATCGGACATCTTGTCGAATATATCCAAACGGACATCTGGGTCCGCGCACAGCGCCTGCGCGGAAACCGCTGCATTTACATTTGTGCGGATGACACACACGGCACCGCCATCATGATCCGGGCAAATAAAGAAGGGGTGGCGCCGGAAGAACTGATCGCCAATGTGCGTGAGCAGCATCAGGCCTCTTTCCGCGGGATGGACATTGAGTTCGACTACTACGGCAGCACCAACGATCCGGAGAGCCGTGAGACTTGTGCGGAGATCTGGGCTGCGCTGCGCAGGGAAGGGCTGGTCCATGAGAAGAAGATCTCCCAGCTTTTCGACACGAAGGAAGGCACGTTTCTTGCAGACCGGTTCGTGAAGGGAACCTGCCCGAAATGCGGTGCGGAAGATCAGTACGGCGACTCCTGCGACAAGTGCGGCGCGACGTACACGCCGGCAGATCTGAAAAACCCGGTCAGTACGCTTTCCGGAACGACGCCGGAACTCCGCGATGCCGAGCATCTCATGGTCGAGATCGAACGCCTTCGCCCGTTCCTGACTGAATGGACACAAAACGGTGGACACTTGCAGGAGGAGATCGCCAATTACCTCGCGAATTTCTTCCTGAAAGACGAGCTGCGCGACTGGGACATTTCCCGGCCGGCGCCCTACTTCGGATTTGAGATCCCGGATTCTCCCGGAAATTACTGGTACGTCTGGTTCGATGCGCCGATCGGATACGTCGGGGCGACGCGCGTCTGGTGTGCGAAAAACGGCGAGAATTGGGAAAAATGGTGGAAAGACCCTGAAACCGAGATCCATCATTTCATCGGAAAGGACATCACGTACTTCCACACGCTCTTTTGGCCTGCGATGCTCAAGGTCGCCGGTTTCAATCTCCCGGAAAAGATCCACATTCACGGAATGCTCACGACCAACGGCGAGAAAATGTCGAAATCGAAGGGAACGTTCATCAAGGCGGATACGTATCTCCGTCACCTCGATCCGGCATACCTGCGCTACTATTTCGCTTCGAAGCTGACCGGGAGCGTGGACGATGTGGACCTGAATTTCACGGATATTCGCGACAAAGTGAACGCGGACCTCGTCGGAAAGCTAGTGAATCTTGCGAGCCGAACAGCAAAATTCATCCGTGAGCAGGGCACTTCGGCCTCCTATCCGGAAGACGGCGGACTTTTTGCTGCCGGTGCGGAACTGGCGGACGAGATCGCAAAAGCGTACGAAGAGTGCGATTTCGCCAAAGTCACGCGCCTCGTCATGGCTCTTGGGGACCGCGCGAATAAATTCGTCGAAGAGCACGCGCCGTGGGTCTTGCGCAAGGATCCGGAACGGGCGCAGGAACTGCAGGATGTCTGCTCCGTCGCACTGAATCTTTACCGTCAGATGGTGATCTATCTGGCGCCGATCCTGCCGAAGCTCGCGAAGCAGTCCGCTGAGCTTCTGAACGAGAATGCGGCCGACTGGACGTTTGAGTCGGTCAAGACGCCGCTTGCCGGCACGAAAGTGAATGAATTTACCCATTTGATGACCCGTATGGACGAGAAAGCGATCGAAGCGATGATCGAAGAAACGAAAATTGAAAATCAGCCCGCAGAAGAACAGAATGCGGAAGGAACGAACTGCCAGTGGGACGACAGTGCGCAGCCGCTCGAGGATGAGCCGCTCGAAGCACTCTGCACGATCGACGATTTTTGCAAAGTGGACCTCCGTGTCGCGCGCATCATCATGGCAGAGGAAGTTCCGGAAGCCAGAAAGCTGCTGCATTTGACTCTTTCGCTGGGCGGCGGCGTGACGAAGAACGTTTTTGCCGGGATCAAGTCGGCGTACAAACCGGAAGATCTTCTTGGACGTCTGGTCGTCTGCGTCGCGAATCTCCAGCCGAGACAGATGAAATTCGGGCTTTCCGAAGCGATGATCTGCGCGGCAGGCCCCGGCGGAAAAGACATTTTCGTTCTTTCCCCCGACTCCGGAGCCGTTCCGGGACAGAGAGTCCACTAGTTTCGTCAAGTTTCCGCAAAGAATGACGCGGAAGAGAAGACTCTGAAAGCGGAATGAAAGCGGACGGACACGAATTTCACGGAAAACACGAAAACACGAAAACACGAAAACACGAAAAAACACGAAAGGTTTCAAATATTTTTGATCGCCTTTTGGTGTGTTTCGCATCTTTTCGAGTTTTTCGTGTTTTCTTTCTGTATCTTTCTGTGAACTCCTCGGCGGCTTCCGTGGGGAAACCGGTGCGCAGTTCCCGAATGGACCATAAAAAAACCGTTTCCGAAAAAAATTCGAAAACGGCAAATGTAAAAATGGCGGAAACCTGTTTGGAATGGTCCGGAAAATCAGCGGTTGAAACCGTGACAGCCTGCCAAAAGATCCTGGAACTCATGTTCTGAGAACTCGCGTTCAGTCCCGCCGATGCTCAGATTTCCGGCAATCGAAAAGAGACCGAGACCTTCTATCGGCTCGTCAGAGGCGATAAACTGATCCATGCAGTTGGGACAGGTCAGGCTCTTACCGAGATACTGACTGCGGATCTGCATCCGTTTGCCGCACGTTGGGCATTCCTGAATAAAATAGGCACTCGCTGCCATCGTTGACTCCTTGGAACGTAAACTGGACTAGGGTCTGAATTTTAATAAAAAGGGCGAATTAAAATTCCCGCTGGGAACACAAAAAAACAGGAACCGGAACAGCCGGCCAGTTCTTTTCTGCAGCCAATGGAGTCCATGAACTACTCACGAGGAAAGAAAAGGTTTTGTATTTGAAAAAGTATTCTACCAGAAAATCGATTTTTTTCAAGGGGGAGGCCGAGCCGTGCTTTTACGGGCGGACGCTGGAAGCAGAATGGGAATTTTTGCAAGACCTCGGTGAAATCCGTGTTTTGCTATGGGAGCCATGCTGCGAAGGGGCATGAAACAGACTGAAATTTTTTTCAAAATTTTTTCTTGACGGATGAATTCAGTGACAAAATAGGCAGGAAGCGCTAGATGCGCAACATGGGCGGGGCGATCGGTTGGGGTGTTTTAAGCATTTTCGAAAAAATATTGAAAGTATTTTTGGAAGATGGAGGGAAATGGTTGACATTTTGGAGATGACATGATATAATGCAGAGGTCTGAAGTACAAGAATGTGTGCCATTGGGATCCTGCGTGTAGTTCTTGCCGCGTGTATGGTGGGAAACGGCGCTTGTCCCGGCACAGGAAAATCAAGATCCTGAAAGGAATTCAGAAATGAAAAAAAGTCGTTTTGTTCCCGCCGTCGGCCTTTGGAGCCTTTGCCTCCTGGTTTCTTCTGCTGTTTTTGCAGAGATCCCGTCCCATCCTGATCCGGTCTCCAGTCCGTGTGTGGCGCACCGCGGTTTTTCGTCGCAGTATCCTGAAAACACGCTTGCCTCGATGAAAGGCGGCATCGACGTTGGCGCGAACGGCAATGAGATGGACATTTACCGTTCCAGTGACGGCGTCGTTTTCCTGATGCATGACGGAAGTCTAAAGCGTTACACGGGCGAAAATATTCGTGCGACCGATCTGACGATGGAAGAGTTGGCGAAACGTGACGTCGGAAGTCACAAAGGCCCGCAGTTCAAGGGTGAGCCGGTCCCGACGTTCGATGCTGCCGTTAAGATGCACGTGGGGACGAAAACCGTTCCGGTCGTGGAGATCAAGCAGGAAGGGATCGAAGCGGATACGCTGAAAGTTCTGGAAAAGTACGACATGATCGACAAATGCGTCGTGATCGCTTTCTCCGCGAACGTCTGCAAGAAAATGCGTGAGCTGAACAAAGATATTTTCATCGCATGGCTCTGCACGCAGAAAAAAGGCGAATCTTGGGAAGCGTATTGTGACCGCATCATCGCCGTTTGCTCGGATTGCCGAGTCAATGCGGTCGACATGCACCATGCCGGCGTGACTGCTGATGTGGTGAAGCGTCTGAACGAGGCCGGTCTGACGGTTTTCTGCTGGACGGTGAATGACGCGAAACGGATGAACGAATGTCTTGACGCCGGCGTGGCGAGCGTTACGACGGACTGTCCTGACGTCCTGCTGAAAGTCATGGCGGAACGTGCCGCGAAGTAAGAACGTGCAGAAGCGCGTCTAAAATGAAGTTCCCCGCAGGGGCTGGCGGCCGCTGCGGGGATTTTTTGAGAATCGCCGGTAACAGTGTATCCGTTTGTATCGTAATTTCGGCTGCTGAAAATACAGAGCTCCTGCTGCAGCATACTTCCTAGATGAGTCAAAGAAAGATCGTTCAGCCGATCCGCGAGCCGCATTGGGGCTGAACGATCTGTGTGTCTGCGGAATTTAAGAGCGTTTCCGTCTATTTATTGATGTTGATATTGACATTGTGCGTCTTTTTGCGAATGAGGCCATCCGGTTTAGAAATATTATCTGGATCTGATTCTGATTCCGGAAGATCGATCTGGTACTTCTCCATGATTTGAGCGAGTTCATCTTGCTTTACCAAACGGATCTGCATTTCTGCTTTGTTTCCCTCTTCGTCAAACATGAAGGCCTTGCCGGAGGTCATGAAGAGGAAATTGTCCGGCGTATAATTGCGCGTCGTTCCGTTATGGATGTGCGTCTCTTTCCCGATAAAGACGCGGTTTCCTTCGTAGGTCGTCGGGACCAGTTTTTCGTCCACAAATTCAACGACTTCATCGTTTTCGTTGTAGATCGCGATTCGGGCAACTGCCTCATCTTCGTTCGGAATGACGATCAGCGCGTTAAAAGTGTACTTGCCGATCTGCCAGCCAGTTTCGATCATCTGAGCTTCTGCTGCACTCATGGAAGCAAAAAGGATGACGGCCGCGGCAAACAGGAGATTCATTGCTTTTTTCATTTTTCTTTCCTTTCATTTGGGTTTTGTTTTATTTTATTTTGTTTCGTTTTGTGTTTATACTATATTATGAACGCGTGTTTGAGATTTTATGCAAATTTTTTTCATTTTTTGGAAAATTTTTTTGTCCATCCGCCGGCTTCGCACCACTTCACCGCGGAAAACACGGAAGCTCCTTTTTTTGAGGTCCTTCCGGAAAGTGCGTATCGATCCAGGTTCCGATCTTACCACGGAGTACACTGAAAAGACGCAGAAACATACTAAAAGAAAGAGGAAAAAGGAAAAAAGGGAGTGAACGTGCCCTGACACGAATTTCACGGCAAACACGAAAAGACGCAAATGAATTTTTTAAAATTAAAAAATGTTCGCGCGATCCGTGTTTTTTCGTGCTTTTCGTGTTCCCTTTTCTGTGCGGCTCTGTGAGTTTTCAGTGTCTTCAGCGGTGAAACTGGTACGCAGTTCCCGGATGGACCTTTTTGGTTTACGACGGGACCTGCCGTAATTTTCCGTATTGGAGATCGGAGGTTCAGAGCAGGAGCTGGAGCAGTCCGACCGCGCCGCCGAGGAAGAATCCGAGGACTTGGATCGCACCGAGGTGCATTGCCGCGACGTTCGTGATCATGAGGTAAAATTCCTCGACGTCTTGTTTTTCGACGGCTTTCTGGACCCTTTGGGCGAGATGGAGACGTTCTGCAAGGAGGTCCTGCCCATCACTTTCGAGCCACGCTTTCACGGCGTTCTGCGCTTCGGGGAGGATCTCGGAATCGAGCCACTGCCAGAGCTGCGGCGAATCGAGGAGCTGCTCGATCCAGTGCGGGAGATTTTCCTGAAGGTACTGTTTCATGAAGTCCCGGAAACGTTCCTGCATGATGTTCTGAAATCCTTCGATCTGCGATGCCGACTCCGGAGACTGAAACCATTTCTGGAGTTCCGTTCCCATGCTTACGAGTTCCTCACCGAGGGCGTGTACCGTGGAGTGAGCGCAGAGGCGTTCTTCGATCTTGACGCGCACGTCGTCCCAGTTCACGAAGGAAACGAAACCATCTGCGAGTTTTTCTGAAAACCCTCCGAGAAACGGATTTTTTTGGAGGAAGGACATGATGTACTCGCGCACCATTTCGCGGAGAGTATCCATGAACTGCGGGGTCTTTTCACGCAGTTTGTCTGCGAGTTTCTGTGCTGCGAGCTGCCGAAGTTCATCGGAATCCAGACGCGGCGCGATGACTTCCTGCCAGAACGTGCGGAGGCTCTCTTCGCTGAGTAGCTGCTGAATGGTCGGAGCGAGGGAGTCTTCGATCTGCGGGATGAGGAATTCTGCGATCCGGGCGTCATGCGTCTTGAGGAGTTCGCGTATCTGTGCCTTTCCTGTCTCCAGGGTCTGAGGGGAGTGAAGGAGCTCCAGCAGTGCGGAGCACAGATCGTCGGTGACCTCTTTCGTATCGAGCAATTTTTCTTCGACTTCTCTTCCGATCTCTTCACCAAGCTGGGGTTTATTTCGGGGAACGAGACCCTGTTTCCAGTATCCGAGCGTCAAAATGGAAAGCGGATGGGAAAGCGTTGGCCGAAACGGCTTGAAGAGCATTTCCAGCGCGATGAAGTTCGTCAGGTATCCGACGGAGGCCGCCAGAAGGACGCGCAGGACGAGTTCCAGTCTCTCCAAAAGGAGCGGATCCAGAGCTTCGCAGCGTCGGGCAAAGATCATTGCGGGAAGAAAAACGAAGAGCGTCAGGAAACTCAGCGGGGCACAGAGAAGCTCTAGGAGTGCGAAAGTGCGTTTTTCCCGGCTTTGGGAAGAGTCGCGGACGATCTGGAAACGTTTTTGAAATTCATTCAGAATGCTCATGAAAATAAAAAATTCTGCAAAAAGGTTAAATTTATTCAGGAAAAAACGCAAATTTGAAGAGAAAGTCGGTACTCCCTCTTGAAAAATTTTCACATTTGGACTAAAATGAAAATCCTGTGCGTTTTGGAAAATGTCCATTTTATTTTATTATAGACCGTTTTCCATATTTTTCCACTTTATTTTAGGAAATTTTTCATAAAAGGGGAATTTTTATGAATCTGACTGACAGCAAGTACAGCTCGTTTGCGCTGGTCAAAGAAATGCTCGAGACGCCGGACATCATCCGCAAGTTTGATTGGACCCAGACGGCGAACATGGCGAAAGCTATTCAGGAAGCCGGCCGTTTTTTCATGACGGGTGAAGGTTCCAGCCGTATTTTCCCGGCGAAAAACATGATCTACACCGCGCTGAAACTGGGGTCCGAGATCTCCATGGCGACTGACGGAAGCATCCAGGCGCGTGAGTATGACCTGAAAAACTGGGCGGTCTTCGGCGTGTCGAACAGCGGAATGACGAAAGAGATCGTGATGCTGCTCAACAATCTGGCGGAACAGGATCATCAGAAGCGTTTCTCCATGACTGCGAATGCCGGAACGAAGATCATCGAGGCGTCCAACGAGTCGATCATCCTCTCCTGCGGCAAAGAAGACGCTGTCGCCGCTACGAAGAGCGTCGTGGAAAGCGGTCTGGTCTATCTTTCCATCCTGAAGAACATTTACGGCTGCGATTTCCAGGTCGAAGCGGCTGCCGAAGCTGCAGAGAAGGCCATGGCGGTCGAGATCGATCCGGAGATCATCGCGAAAGTCGCCAATTCTCCGATCATTTACTTTGCCGGGCGCAATAACGGCGTCGCGGAAGAACTGCGTCTGAAGACGAACGAGATCACCCGCAAGAAGAGCGATTACCTCGAAGGTACTTACCTCCTGCATGGTATCGAAGAAGTCATGAACGAAGGCGAAACGATCATCGTCATCGAACCCTACGAATCCGAAATGGCCAAGATGCAGGAACTGCTGGTGGACCGTATTGGCGTGAACATCATCGCGATCTCTTCCAAACCGACCATCTTCCCGACCATTCAGATCCCGTCCGTTGGTCTGCTTGATCCGTGCGTGCAGCTTATGGCCGGCTGGAATCTTCTGATCCAGGTCGGCGTTTCGCTCGGCATCGACCTCGATCATCCGACGCGTGCCCGCAAGATCGGAAACGCCATCTGAGCGTGCCGTTTTGCGTAAAATGAAAGTGCGGGAGAATGTCTTGAAGAGAAGATCTTGACGGGCGTTTTCCCGTACTGCGGAAACAGAAATGGGTCAGCCTCCGTTTTTCGGGGGCTTTTTTGGGCAGAGAGTGCGGGGAACATTCCGGGGAGCGGGCCTTATGTTGATTTTGCCATTCTTTCGTGATCCTGCGCAGGCGCGAATGTGGACGTTTCGGGAATGGGAACGCCTTTTCCAGCTTGCGAGAGCTGCGAGACTGATGGGAACGCTGGCGATCTTCATCCGGGAGAACGGCCTGTCGGAGTTCGTGCCGGAAAGGGGACGCTGGATGCTTCGGTCTGCGGAAGTCAAGGCAGAGCGGGGGAGACGGCAGTCGCTTTGGGAGAGCGAGTGCATTCGGCGTGCGCTTTTTGGAAAATGTTATTCGGAAACTGCGAAAAATGCAGAGATCCCGATCGTTCTGCTGAAAGGCGCTGCCTACCAGGCTGCCGGGTTGCCGTGGGGAAGGGGAAGAGTTTCGGTCGACGTCGATATTCTGACGCCGCTGGAGACCCTTCCGCAGGTCGAAGCCGCGCTGACCGTTGCCGGGTGGATCCCGGAGAAAAAATCCGAATACGACGAACATTTCTACCGCGACTGGATGCACGAGATCCCCCCCATGGTCCATCTGGACCGAAGAACGACGCTGGATGTCCATCACACGATCCTGCCGAGGACCGGAAAACTGACGGTCGATGCCGACTTGCTTTTTGAGGAGCTCGTGCACCTGCGCGACGACCTCTACGTTTTGAGTCCCCGTGATATGCTCCTTCACAGCACGGTCCACCTTTTTCAGGATGGCGAATTGGAAAATTGTGCGCGCGACCTTCTGGATCTGGACGCAATGTTTCGCTATTTTTCGCAGAAGGACCCGGATTTTCCGGAGAAACTGCTCGCTCGGGCACGCCAGCTGCGCCTGACTCGCCCGCTGTACCATTCCGTGACGTTCTGCCGACTGCTGCTCGGGACTCCTTTTTCAGTGGAGTTTCTGCGGGAGCTTCATGCTTTTCGCGGAAATTTCGTTTCCCGGAATCTCATGCGTTTTTTGGTCCCGCTGTCGATGGAGCCGGAACTTTCCGGTGAAGAGACGCGGCTTTCTGCACTTGCGCGTTTCTGTCTCTACGTCCGTTCGCATTTTCTCCGAATGCCGCTTCGGATCCTTATTCCGCATCTCTGGACCAAATACTGGCAAAGAAGGAAAGAACGGAAGGAACGGAAGGAAAAACTGGCTCTGAACGAGGAATGACCTGCCGTTTGGGGCGGTCCTTGATCGGTTTCAAATCAAAAATGGCTCTTCCGGCAAGTACGTACCGATCCAGGTTCCGATCTCACCGCTGAGAGCGCTGAAGAAACGCAGAAACGCACTGAAAAGAAAGAGGAAAAAGGCAGTGAACGTGCCTTGATGCGAATTTCACGGAAAACACGAAAAGACGCAAATGGATTTTTAAAATTAAAAAATGTTCGCGCGATCTGTTTTTGCTGCTTTTTGTATTAAGGTCAGTGTTTCTCTGTGAGTTTTCAGTGTGTTCAGTGGTAAAACTGGTACGCAGTTCCCGGATGGACCTCAAAAAAGACGGAACGCCTGGAACGGTCCGTCTTTTTAAAAGGTGTGGCGGAGCTTCAAAGAGCTTCAAAGAGCTTCAAAGAGCTTCAAAGAGCTTCAAATCACTCCGTTTGTGAAAGGAGTTCCGCTGCCCGAAGGAGGACTGGGTCCTGGATCTGCCGGAGCATTTGGGACTGCGCATTGGAGAAATTTCCCTGGCTGTCCATTTCTTCATTGAAGATCGGTTTTCCTGTCTGGTGGATCACGAGATCCGGCTCGATGCCGACGTGATTGTACTGGTGTTCCAGCGGCGAGTAGAACCGTGAAGTCGTGAGTTTCATGTGAAACGGCGTGTTCGGAATGGGCAGCAGTGACTGGATCACCCATTTCCCGAAACTCTGTTTGCCGATCAGGATCCCGCGCTGATGGTCCTGAAGCGCCGCGGCAAAGATCTCTGCGGCACTCGCGCTCTCCTCGTCGATCAGGATGGCCAGCGGGAGCGTGTAGTACTTGCGCGCGTCCGCATGGTACTGGAATTGCGTGTGGGAACGGCTCTGCGTTTTCAGGATCACGCCATCTTGGAGAAAAAGGTCTGCAGTATTGACGGCAGATGTGACGGTCCCTCCCGGATTTCCGCGCAGGTCGATGATCATGCGGTCCATTCCCTGAGGCATGAAGGTCCTGAGGAACGTTTCAACTTCGTCCGGCGTATTGTCCTGGAATCGTTCCAGATGGACGTATCCGATCTTTGCGGTGTCTGTGCTGTCGGGGATGAGCCGGGAACAGGAAATGCTCGGGTAGGTCACGTGACGGCGAAAAAGTTCGACGCTGTATGTCCTGCCGTTCTGATCGTCGAGCGTCAGGCGGACGGGGGTTCCTTCCGTACCGCAAAGCATCTCGGAGACCTGCACCTGCGATTTGCTGAGGGTCGAAATGCCGTCGATCTTCGTAATGAGCTCACCTCGCCGGATCCCCGCCTGCGCAGCCGGCGAATCGGGAAGAAGACGCTGAATGTACGTTTTTCCGCCGCTAACGGAGATCTCGATGCCGATGCCGACCAGCTCTCCTTGGATCTCTGCGATCTGTTCTTTGTGCTGGACAGGAAGAAGGACTTCTGAGTAGGTGTCCAGGCTCGCAATGAAACTGAAAAGCCCTTCCGACACCAAAATGCATCCTTTTTTACGGAAATGCTGTTCAAAAAGCGTCCCGAGTTCTAGGTTTGCCGAGACAAGCTCGTCATGAGTCTGGAGCGTTCTGCTTTTTCCCAGAGCCGAGGCTGCCTGATAAAACCGCTGGATCTCCTCCTCGGAGTATTCCGGAAGGATCCGGGAACAGAAATCACGGGAATGAAGCGCGATGTTGATGCAAAGGAGCTCGCGTTTGAAGATCTCTGCGGGAGAAAGCGGATGGTAGAAATTTCCGAATGTGGTCAGAAAATCGTCCACAAAAAGGTGAAATCGTTCCGCGTCCATCTTCAGGATCAGCTCTAAGTGCATCTGCGAAGAGTAACGTTTGCGAATGTCGCACAAAACTTTCATGCGGCTGAAATTCCGCTGGATCGCTGTCGAGGTCGGGTATTTCCTGTACCCGTCCTTGTAACACTTCAGTGCACCGGAAAGATCTCCGCGTTTTTCGAGCGTTTTCCCGTTCTGAATGATCGCGGTGATCTCTTTTTGAGTTTTCATCTGCTGGGAATGGAGATCGTCCAAATGATGAAAGGACGATCCTGCTGCGGGGAGCTCGATCGATGGTGCGGCTTTAGCGATCCCGTTCTGTATGTCGGCAAAAGGGGCTGTGTATAAAATCAGTGCTGTGAGAGTGGAAAACATAATGCCTCCCTGAAAAAATCCGAATCGAATGTGTTCATAAATCCCTTCGAACACACACTGAATTATATCCGGTTTTTGCCGGAAAGTCAAGATTTGAGAGTCTTCCGGATTAAAATTTAGAAAATATTTGCGTGAAAGTGTGCGGGTCGCATGGCTTGTGCTGTTTGTAGTGGGTCGAGTTTTGGGTGTTTTTTCTTTTTTTGTGAAAAAAGGCTAAAGTTAGGGCAGGCCGTCTTTTGAAAAGAAAAAGGAAAAAGCACACGGTACTCTTTCCTTTTTCCTGAACGAACTTGCTTGGACGCTTTTTTGTGCATGGCAAACTTTTGAAAAGTATGCCGTGCTGCGATGCCGTTTAGATGAATTTCCCCGGCATGTAGCCGCCCTGTTTCATGTTGTGCTCCCGGCGCATGCGCATCATTTCCACTTCCCCGTCATCCGTGGGAGCCGTTTCCAGCACCTTTTTGAGCGGGAATGTCCGTCGAATGTCCTCTTCACGCAGATTTGGGTCGTCCTGTGTGCGGATCAGGACGTATTTGTCGTACATCGAGCGCAGATCGGACGCAAACAGGTCTTCCTGCAGAATGTCCTTGAACCGTTCCTCACTGTTGATGACTTCCACCCAGAGCGCAAACGCCCGGTCGTATTTCGCGACGGCTTCGCGCAGTTCGTTGTTTTCGTACAGTTTGTCCGCTTCGTAAGCCAGTTTTCTCGCCTCGATGATGGACGGAATTTTTTCCAGTTCACCGCGCAGGTCCCAGTACTGGTAGTTCACGATCAGACGGTATCTGCGAATGAGTTTTGCCTGATCATTCGCGGCATCCAGCTCCTTCGCGAGCTGCTGTCCTCTCTGGCGTTTCTCCATCGGAAGATTCTGCGCCCATTCGTCATTGGAGACCTTGATCTTTTCTTCCGCGGCGCTCGCGATATTTTGAACGTCGGCAGACCGGGCTTCCAGGGGGATGCTCAGGGCATTGCGTTCTTCCTGCGTCAGCCTAGCGCGCTTGATATTGACCAGGTACTCGTAGCGGCCGGGATCCAGAGCGTCGAGTTCCTTCCGTTTCGTTTCCGCGAGCTCTTCCTGCATCTCCTGCTCGATGAGTTTCATTGGTTCTCCAAAAGCAGAGTTGAGCGAAAGTTCGCCGAAAGCCTTCCATTCGCTATTGAACTGGTTCCATGCCATCTGTGCACCGTCCGAGGCGCCGCCGGCATTTCCAGAGGCGCTTCCGGCGTAGATGAAGTTTCCGTCCTGCTCCAGATTGTCTGCGTAGTAGGCCTGCGCGAGCGGAGCGTAGGAGAAAAAGAGGGTCGGACTGATGGTTTCCAGGTCCACGCCTTTTTCCACATGGAGAGATTCCGCCTGCTTGTACCACCATTTACCGACGAGCCAGCTGTCACGGCGGCTCATCCGGATCGGCGGGTCGGTGATGTTCGGGTCTTTGTCATCGCGGTAAAGACGTCGGAAAAAGACGCGTTCGTCCGATTTTCCGATCTTCTGCGAGGTCGTCCACCCCACGTCCCACGTCACGCGGATGGAATTCGGATTGTATTCTGTGCCGCGTTCGAGGAATTTGATCCCTTTTTTGACCCAGAAATAGCGTTCCTCGTAATTGTCGTGCTCGACCGAGACATTGTACGCAAGGTTCCAGCCCTGGAAGCGCCAGACGCTTTCCAGATGGGGATTCAGCATGATGAGCTGATTGAGCGTTGCGGCAAGTTTGGTCCAGTCCTTTTTCTTTTTGTATTCGTCGGCTTTCTGCCAGAGGAGCATCTGCGCGACGCCGTCCAGACCGAAAGTCCCCAGCCGGACCGTTTCTGCCGCCATGTTGATCTCGCCGTCGAGATTTTTACCGAGATCTTCAATATTGGCGTCCGGCGTCCGCTGCTGTTCAAGGAAACCGTTGGACATATTGCCGAGCATATAGATCGGGATCAGCAATACGATGATGAAACCAAGGTAAATGATCTTATTTTGGAATGGCTTACTGTGCATGGATTGCGGTGCGCTCATTCATTTACTCCCAAATCGAAATTTCAGGAAAAGTTTCCCCAAATTGAAATCAAAATGCGTCTTTCCTTAACAGATTACCGAATTTCAATCCATCTGTCAAGAAGGGGTATCGGAATAAATACGCAAAAAATTGAAATTTGGGTCTCGTTTCGCTAAATTTGGCAGGTTTTGAAGAAATTTACCTCTTCCGGCATGTGCGTACCAGTCCAAGTTTGGGGTTTTACCACTGAAAACACAGAGGAGTTCCCTGAAACACACTGAAAAGAAAGAGAGGAAAAAAGGGAGGGAACGTGTCCTGACACGAATTTCACGGAAAACACGAAAAGACGCGAAAGAAATTTTTAAAATTAAAAAATGTTCGCGCGATCGGTTTTCACTCCTTTTTGCATTAAGATCCGTGTTTCTCTGTGCATTTTCAGTGTCTTCAGTGGTAAAACGGGTACACAGTTCCCGGATGGACCAATATTTTTGATCGCCTTTGGGTGCCTTTCGCATTTTTTCGAGTTTTTCGAGTTTTTCGAGTTTCCTTTCAGTGTCTT
>JAFQOH010000225.1:0-5426 GCA_017403345.1 Thermoguttaceae bacterium | reverse complement strand
AGACAACGCGTTTCCGCTGGATTCGCAGTCCGTAAACGTTCCGGAGGCGCCTTGCCAGACAAAAATTCCGCCACCTTTCTTGGAATCCGTAAATCGGCATTTCTCCACCGTCGGGTTCGTGCCGCTGCCGCGGACCTCAATTCCAGACAACGCGTTTCCGCTGGCTTCGCAGTCCGTAAACGTTCCGGAGGCGCCGTCGTGGACAAAAATTCCTTTCTGTTTCCCATCCGTAAATCGGCATTTCTCCACCGTCGGGTTCGTGCCGCTGTCGAGGACCTCAATTCCAGGATACGCGTTTCCGCTGGCTTCGCAGTCCGTAAACGTTCCGGAGGCGCCGTTGTAGACCAAAAATCCCACAGTGCCGCAGTTTTTCGCCGTGCAGCGGGTCACGATCGGGGAAGAGTCTTTTTGATTAACAACAAATCCACTTCCAGTTTCGGAAGTAAACAGGCAGTTTTCAAAGGCGCACAGGGGAGCGTGGATACGAACTGCACTGGTTCCAGAATCTTGAGAGTCTCCCTCATTTTTGATCGTGAGGTTTTTGATTTCCGCGAAGCCGGTTTCGAGGCGGAGGACGTTTTGCTTGCCGCCTTTAAGGACGGTGTAGTCGCGGTTCGTGCTTTGGCCGGTGATGGTGATGTTTTTGCGGATGACGAGCGTTTCCGGCACGTCGTGCACGCCGCGAAGGATGGTAAGCGTGCCGTCTTCTGCAGTTTTATCGTACGCTTCCTGAAGCGTCAGACCGTCGGCAGGCCAGGTGACTTCCTTCAGCACTTTCGGTTTGGAGGCCTCGATCTTCAGCGCGATCTTTTCTTTTTCGCTCTGGAATTTCCGTACCCGCGGGCAAAGCGCACAGGCCTGTTCCGCCAGTCCGAGTGCCGTTTCAAACTCTTTCGCCTCCATCTTTTTGAGCGCTTCCGAAAGAAGTTCCTCCGCTTTCGGGAAGTTCACGTCGCGCAGGAAGTCAAAGTCGGTCATTTTTCCCGTCACCTGCGGGATCTGCGATTTTTTGAAATGGAGATCCGCCAGTTCGTTCGTCCGTTCGGAGACGTATTGAAAGATCTCAGAAAACTTGACGGTCCCGTCTTGGTCTTTGTCCGCCTCCATCGAGAACGCCTCGAGCAGACTCATGGTGAAGATACCGTTCCCCACCGATACCGCCTCGTAGGAGCACTGACCCGGCTGGCAGCTCTGCATCAGCATGATGTTTTTCGGCGGGTCCGCCACCGTTTCCAGCACTTGGGCGGGGGGCGATTTTATCCCTTCGAAGATCCCCTTGCTTCCTTCCGGAATATTTCGGCACGCATCCACGATCATCCAGCGGAAACCGGCTTTCGAATCACTTAGTTTTTGGAGCATCTCGTCAATGGAGACGGTCGTTTCTGCCATATTTTCGACATCTGTGTCCGATGGGCAGAACCACGAGCCTTCCTTTCCCTGGAGCTTGACCCCGTGACCGCTCAAATAAACGACGACCCAATCCCCCTCCTTAACGCGTTTCAGAAGGTTGTCGTAGCGAGAGAGGATCTTCTTTTTCAATGGCAGATCCGCAAAATTTTCTTCAGATGTCAAAAGATCGATATTCTGTTCTTCAAATCCCAATTTCAAAAGCTGCTCTTTGAAATCGCGCGCATCCTTAACCGTGCATTGGAGATTGCTGATTCCAGTATCGTAATCGCTGACCGCGACGATGAAAGCGTACTTTTGCGCTCCGTCGTCTTCCGCCTTCGGCACGATGGCTACCCCGCGCTCGTTCACTGCTTCGGCAAGGCACATTCCACAGAGCAAAAAACAAAGAACAAACCAATTTCGCCAGATGAGGCATTTCATCATGTCACATTCCCTATGTTGATATATTTAAAAGCGTAAATACAAGCCTCTTCCCGATGAAGAGGCTTGTGGAGAGTTTCTGTGTATTTATTTCAGCGCGGCGCAGACGGCGTCACCGAATTCGGAGGTGCTGGACGTTCCGCCAAGGTCCGGGGTACGGATCTTTCCGGCGACCAGGACGGCACACATGGCGTCCATCAGCGCGTCGGCCAGCGCGTGTTCTCCAAGCTGGTCGAGCATCATGTTCACGGCCCAGAGCGTTCCCATCGGGTTTGCGATGCCGCGGCCTGCGATATCCGGCGCGGAACCGTGGATCGGCTCGAACATGCTGGGGTGCTCGCCGGTCGGGTTGATGTTTCCGGAGGGGGAAATGCCGATACTTCCGAGCATTGCGGAACCGAGGTCCGTCAGAATGTCGCCGAAGAGGTTGCTTGCCACGACGACTTCGAGATCGTCCGGACGCATGATGAATTTTCCGGTCAGCGCGTCGATGTGCATTTTGCTCGACTCGATCTGCGGGTAGTCTTTCTTGACCTGTTCCTGCACTTCATCCCAGAAGACCATGGAGTATTTCAGCGCATTGGATTTCGTGGCGCTGAGGACCTTGGTCTTTCCGTGTTTCACGGCGTACTCGTACGCGTAGCGCATGATGCGTTCGGTGCCGAGCTGCGTGAAAATGGAGTTCTGGATCACTTTCTTGCCCTTGACCGGGTCTTCCGTGATGCAGCCTTCCGAGCAATATTCGCCTTCGGAGTTCTCGCGAACGACGACGAAGTCGATCTTGTCGTTCTTGATCGGGGAGACGAGACCCGGGAGGAGTTTGATCGGGCGCATGTTCACGTACTGATCGAAACCGCGTCGGATCGGGAAGAGGAGATTCTGCGCGGAGACCACGTCCGAAACGCCCGGAAAACCGACGGCACCCAGGAGGATCGCGTCGCAGTCGTCGAGGATCTTCAGACCGTCTTCCGGCATCATGACGCCGTGCTTGAGGTAGTACTCGCAGCTCCACGGCAGTTCATTGAACTCAAACTTCACGTCAGCCATTGCGCCGAGTTTTTCCAGTGCTTTACGGCCTTCACGAACCACTTCGATACCGACACCGTCGCCAGGGATCAGGTCGATCTTGTACGTTTTCATGTTTTTCTCCCTCGGAGGAACGCCTCCTGTTCGAGATACGCAAAAAAATCAAAAAAAACAGAATTGATTTGATTTTATCGGATCCGCGTTTTTTGTCAAGGGGGTTTCCCGATTTTTTCGCTCATTTTCCTTCCAAACCGCGGATCTTCCGATCGTTTGGGAAGCCCCCTTTGGGAAATGCTATTTTTTAGGACACACATCGATGGGACCGGTCGTGTTCAAATAGCAGGGGGTCTGCGTCATTTCGGGAGTATCGGGGTCTCGCATTTGGTTGATCCGTCTGCAGTTTTCAGGGATCAGGTCTTTCACGATCTTCCAGATGTCTGCAAAATCGGTATGGTGTGCGTCTGAGTATTCACCGGTGGCATCCGTTATCGCGAGAACCAGTGCAAAAACGGGTGCGCCGATCGGCAGGCAATCAGGTTCCTCGAGGTCTGTACTGAAGGTGTAGCGATCGCGGGCGTGATCATAGACGACGGCTTTTCCGGTGTTCGTGAACAGTGCACAGTAGGACTTCTCTGTTTCTCCGGCCGTGAAGATCACGGAAACGTCGGAATGGGTCTGATCGCTGATGTCCCTGGCGCCGGACTGCTGGAATACTCTGTTGAAGAACACGGTCTTGCTCTTGAGGCTTTTTGGGGGGAGAAAGTCTCGGAGTGAGGAGAAATTTCGGTTTTCCGTGCTTGGAGGATCCGCTTTCGTCATGATCTGCGGCAACAAAGGCGTGAGCGTTTCGTAGCGGATCTTCCCGCAATGGTCCTCGATGTCATTTTCGAGCGAAGCAGCATCTTTAAACGGGAAATTGGACGCCTGCATCAGGCCTTTTGGGGAACTTTCGGCAAGCAAGCCGCCGGAGTGACACGCTTCCATGAGGATCATGACTTTTCTGCCGTTCAGTTTTTTGAGCAGGTCGCTGAATTCATCGTCTGTGATGCCGTGCTGACTCCCAGAACGTCCGAGGAAAAGGTACTCGTTGAATCCGTCCGCCTCCTCGCCGGAGTGGTCCCACTGATCGGAACATCCGTGACTTTCCCAGTAAATGAAGATCTCGTCGCCGGGAGAAGTTTCTTCCTGCATGCAGACGAAGGCTTTTTGTACATTTTCTTTGGTCAGATCGGGCCCCATTAGGGTGTATATTCCCTCAAACTTGCCGTACTGTTCCAAAACGCTCCTGACCTGGATGTAATTTCCGAGGCGAAAAGCAATATTGCGGTCCAATTCAAATTTTCCTGTGCTCGGAGCGTAAACGTGGGTCTGTGAGAAAATGCACGCGATGCGTTTTTTGTTCATCGCAGCCGGTTCGGATACCGGGGCAGAGGCGGAGCTAGAGCCGGCCGCTTCCGCTTCCTCGCTCAGAGAAACATGCCATTCGCGGAGGGTCTGCTGGGCAGCTGCTTGCGAAATGATGAAAAAAAGTGCTAAAATGACACAAAAAAAGTGTATTTTTTTCATGAGTATGTTCCTTGGTCAAAAATCAAAAATATTCATTTTTGCGGTTTTGAGTTTTCAGAAGTTTCCTCGATTACCCTTTGGATCTGCCGCAGCGTTTCCGGGGCCGTGACTTCTTCTTTCAGCTCACGCAGCAGTGTGAGCGCCCTTTCTTTCTCTTCTGCCGCGTAAAGAGCTGCGGCGAGGTCCAGTTTATCCGCAGTTTGCTGGGATGCTTGGGCCGCTTCTTCGAAGTACGGGACCGCCTCCTCGAACTTGCGCAGTGTGAAGAGGGTGAGTGCCGTCAGTTTGGCACAGTCTCTTTTCTGCCGGTCGTTGAGCGTCTCGGCCGGGAGGGTTTCCAGGACTTGCTTGGCCAGCTCCGGCTGATCGGCGGTGTAAAGCAGGAACGCGGCGTATTCGAGATACAGACCGGCCTCCTCCGGATCGTTGGCGAGCGCGACGCGGAACAGTTCATTAAGGTTCTGCAGTCTTGCATCCATCGGAGGAAACTCTCTGTCGGAACTTTGTCCGCAGAGCGGAAAACCGAGCGCGGCAAGCGTCCATTCCGGCATCCGATCCTCTGGAAGGATAGACGCCCGCAATTCCCGCAGGATCCTTATCTTCTCTTCCTTGGGTTTCGCATATAGATCATTCTGTGTGTCGGAAAATTCGGAAGGAACTGCCTGAGGCGCTTCTGTCACGTATTCTGAATGGAGGAAGTCGGAATCCTGCTCGGAGGCGCCGGGAGTTTGCTCAAGAACGTCGGAACTCTCTTTAGGAGCGATCTGGGACTCGAGCATGTTCGCGATCTTTTTCTCTGGATCTTGTTCCTGCATCAAAAGAGGCGCACACAGCATTGCTAAACCTCCGCAGGTCGCAAGGCCGAGAAATGAAAACCACGCTCTTGCCCTCACGTGATGGCAAGTCTCGGAGCGGGAGGCCGGGGAATTGGAGGCCGGGGAATTGGAGGCCGGGGAATTGGAGGCCGGGGAATTGGAGGCCGGGGAATTGGAGGCCGGGGAATT
>JAFQOH010000224.1:0-5002 GCA_017403345.1 Thermoguttaceae bacterium | reverse complement strand
CGCCGCGCGTGGGACCTTTAGCCAAAAACCTCAACCCCCAAATCCAAAATTTACGCCGGGAATTTTATCGCTGAAGTCACAGAAAGGACACAGAGAAACACTGAAAAGAATGGGAAAATTTCCTGACGCGAATTTCACAAAAGAACACGAAAAGCACGCGAAATGGTCTTAAAAAATTTTTTAAAAACATTTCGAGAGATCCGCGTTTTTTCGTGATTTTCGCGTTTAAAATTTGGCTAAAGGTCCCACGCGCGATCTTACCCTTCGGGAAAGATCTGGCTGCCCGCGAAGAGACGGCGGCCGTGAGAGGGAAACATTTTGAAAATTGTTTCCCTCTCAGACTCTCTCTTCAAAAACTTTTTAAACTGTTTTTGTGCTTTTCGTGGTTAAAATTTGGCTAAAGGTCCCACGCACGATCTTACCCTTCGGGAAAGATCTGGCTGCCCGTGAAGAGACCGCGGCCGTGAGGAAGGAACATCTTGAAAGTTGTTCCTCCCTCAGACTCCCTCTTCAAGAACTTTTTAAACCTTTTTTGTTTTTTCGTTTTTGTTTTTCTGTTTGCGTTACTTCTCCTCAAGCACTACGCGGAACCCAACGTCAAAAAGCCGCTGCCAAACCGGAGCACTCCGTGAAACGTGCACCGCCGCTCGGTACGGCCTGTCGTACCACGAACCACCCTTGATCAGGAAGTTGCCTGCCTCATCCTGCGTGCGTGTCCATTCCGCAACGTTGCCGTGAACGTCGTAAAGCCCCCAGGCATTGGGACGGTACGATCCCGGAGCCGCGGTCAGAAGCATTCCGTCCGAGAAACGCTTTTCAGACGGGATCCAGTCATCGTACTGCGTCAGATTCGAGTACTTTTGGTCGACTGTGTACGGATTCGTCGCGAAATCCTTCATCGAAAGATCCGCCAAGTTGGCGTACTGGCCGAAATCGGAGTCTTTCGTTCCGTAGAAGAACGGCGTCGTCTGGCCGGCTCGCGCCGCCCACTCCCACTGCGTTGCCGTTGGAAGTGCGCAGGTCAGTTCACCGCCGAGCTGTTCGGTCAGCCACGCGCAGAATTTTTGTGCATCCGCGTTCGTGACTCGGCAGACCGGCTGGAACGGCTGGTTCATCGGGTAACCGTGGATGCCGAACTGGTAGCAGTGTTTCGATTCTACGCGGCTGTCGTGCGTCGGATCGAAAGCGCGGAACTGGTCATTCCGGATCTCGCGCGTACTGATCCAGAACGGCTTTTCGATCCGCGCTGTTTTGCCGTTTACTGTGTACGTCCCCGCAGGTACGCGGACGAATTCCAGAGCCGGACCATTGGGGAGCCGGACCGTTTTCGTCTCAAGCGGAGCAGTTCCCGACGCAGTTCCCGACGCAGTTTCGATTTGGATTCCGATGACCGGGTCTTTGCGTTCGTCGGCCTTCTGAAGTTCTTCCGGGGGCATGATCGGTCCGTCTTTTTCAATGTCGGTCGGGTAGATCGCTTCGGCATCGTGCGGGTCGAGATTTCCGTAAAGTTTCGCCAGTTCCATTCGGCGCGAGCGCTGTTTGTCCGGATCCTTCGTCGCCTCGGTCCAGGTTCCGTGGAATGGGCAGTTCAGGTCGATCCAGGTCAGGAGGCGGTCCCAGGCCTGCGCGGAAAGCCGGACGCCGTGGTGTCCGTGACGGAGCATCTGGACGAGTTCCGTGGTGTCGGCTGCGAATTCCTTCGGCTCAAGCAGATGCATGTCGGACTCGATCCCCGGCCGCCGTACGTACTTTTGGAGATTGAAGTATCCGACTGTGAAATGCGAATTTCGGCGAATGTGTCCAGTTCCGTTGCCGTGCTGGACGGAACGGTAGTCCGAAACGTACACGGTACCGCGGAGATCGGGGTACTTAGCGTCTTCTTTGCTTCCGTCATGGCACGCGAGGCAGTATTTGTCGATGATGGGCTGGACTTCACGCGCGTACGCAAAACCGCGACGCTGACCGTACCAGGGGGTGATCTCATCTGGTTTGGAGAGGAAGCCAGTCGTGGTTTTGGGGACCGCCGCCTGATTCAGATCTTCATGGCAGCCGTTGCACTGGAGGATCTCGCCGGGCATGGCGGTCGTCCAGGAACGCATGATCTGGAGCGCCTGTCCCGATTCGTCGAGCGGCTGGAACGCGATCGGAGTGTTCGCCGGGATGCGGAATCGCGCGGAACCGTCCGGGTGGACCGGGACCGTTCCCAGAACTTCTTTGATGTCCCACGGACCATCCACGCCGACGACACCCATCAGACCGCCCATGTTTTGGTACGCAAAATGGTACGTGATCAGACGGAGCTGTTTGATCGTTCCGCGCGGCACGTCTTTCAAGCCCGGACCATTGTACACGTCGGCGATGTACGCTTCCGCGTCTTTACGCGTCAGGTCCACGCGGTCCGGGATCACCATCGGACGCTCACGCTTCACGAGCGGGAACGGCTCAAGGAGCGCGTACTGGTCGTCTTCGTACAGGAGCGTCATGTTGTCGAAAACGTCCACGAGATAGAGGCCCCATTTCGAATGCGGAGACGGTTTGCACGAAACGAGGAAGTACTTCTCCGAAAGCGGGTAAGGATGCAGGAATTTCGGCCAGGAATCCTTTACGAGTCCGTCTTTGATGATCGGCTCGACTTTCTTTCCGAAACCGGGAATGCGCTGAACGCAGCCGTCGGCTTCATTTCGGCCGAGCGCGGGGTCAAAGAGGCACAGTTCCCCTGCGCGGTGCGAGTCGTGATGGCCCGTGATGACTGAGACCACCATCGAACGGTGACCGGGGATCGGGCGGGCGTACCAGAAAGAGTTCGGCCAGTACGAATTGCTGCTGTAGTACGAAAGCTGGCCGGTTCCGTCCGGATTGCATTGGAAGAGCTGGCGTGAATTACTGTGCGGGAGGTCTGCGTATTCCCAGCGCTGGTAGAGAATGCGCCCGTTGTTCAGGACGCACGGATTCCAAGAGTGTTCCTGGTCAAATGCCAGCTGGCGTTTCGCGGAACCGTCGGCGTTCATCAGGAAAAGCGTCGCGATGTGCGAGTGACCGTAAACGCACGGCACGCCGGCCATCATGGCTGTCGATGTGTAGATGATCCGTCCGTCGGGCAGGTAGCACGCATCGTAGGAGTCTATGTCCGGCTCGTCAGCTGTCAGTTCTCGCGGTGCGGACTTCCCGTCGAGAGCGTACTCGAAAACCTGCCATCGGTCATTCGCTCCGACGGAGGAAAAGAGGATCTTGTCCGCGTCCCAGTTCAGGTCTACGTCGCCGACGAAGTACGGTTTTTCGGGACGGTAAACGACCGGGATCTTCGCCCAGTCCAGTTTCGTCTCCGCACTTTTCAGCGGGATACGCACGATCGCGTCGTCGAAACCTGTGTGCGGAAGCGTCGAATTGCTTTCCCAGTTCGTCGGAAGACCCATTCGCGGCGAAGAGTAGGAACGGCGGACCACGAGAAGCTCGGAGATGCCGTCCAAAAGCGGGTTGGAGAGGAGCGCCTCACGCTGAAGCGCATGGAATCGCGCGGAGAGGTCTGCGAATGCCGCTTTCTGCGCGTCCGTGACGGAATTTTTTGGATCCGGAGTCTTCAAAACCGATTCAGTCAGCGTTTCCGCCTCTGACTTGATTTTTTCCAGGCGCGCACGGTATCCGGAATCCTTGAACCGTTCCGGATGGGAAGCGTAAAGGTCGTTCAGCGCACGCTCAAACGCCGGGAGCTTCTCGGAGATCCCGCCCGTCAGCTGTGACAGAAACTTCGCACGCGCCTCCGCCTTCAGCTTTTCGACCGCTTCCAGTTTGGCCGCACACCACGTTTTGTACGCGTCAACATTGGGAAAGAGGCTCTGCATCGAGTCCTCATCCGTCAGCGCAAGAAGCTCCACGACCGAGCACCAGCTCGACGCGGAAGTCTGCTCTTTGCCCGGTGTACCCGATTTCGTGGGGTACGTTCCCCAAATTCGGTACCGGATCCGGCTGAAACGCAGTTCCGACTCGACTGGGATCGACGTAAGGTACGGACCGGCGTCGCGCCCGATGACGCGGTTTCCGGACGAGATCTTCAGCGTGTAGCCGTCGTCGTTCAGAAGCTCGACTTCAAAATCGTGATTCGCGCGCGAGTCCGAATTGGATGTGCAGAGAACGACTCGGTCCAGCTTCACCGCGCAAGGCAGTTTGTACTCCGCGACCGACGGTGTTTTCCCCCCGCATTGAACGCGTCCGCCGCCGACCCACACACCGGCAAGACCGTCCGTGAGTTCGGGGGCCTCAGATCGATCCGCGATCGTGCACGCTGTCATTTCCGTGCCGGGGATCGCCAAAACGTTCACGGGCGTCATTTCCACGATCTTTGCCTCAAGTGCCGAGTGCCCCGTCTCATCGGAAGGGAAAGCCTCCTCAAGCCGCTGTGCTCCTGAAAGCTGGAGCGTGTGCCACACGGTGAGGCTGAATATCAGCAAGAAAACGATCGGTCCAACTTTTCTCATAATCAACTCATTTCGTTCTATTGGTTCTTTAATTCATGCTTTGGGATGGTCAAAACGGCCGCCGCGTTCACGCAAAAAGGCCCTATGAATTTAATTTTATCTAAAATCCGCAATTTCGCAAGGGGGACTTTCGGCAATTTCGACTGGAAAAACTCTGAATTACTTCTTTTTCTTCAGTAAAATCGAAGCTGTGCGGCGATCGGCCGTGTTTTTTACCGCTGAGAGTGCTGAAGAGGCGCAGAAAGACACATTGAAAAGAATGGGAAAATTTCCGGACGCGAATTTCACAAAAAACGCGAAAAAAAGAAAAAAAGCACAAAAACAGTTTAAAAAGTTCTTGAAGAGGGAGTCTGAGGGAGGAACAACTTTCAAGATGTTCCTTCCTCACGGCCGCGGCGACATGACGAGCAGCCAGTTTGGGAGGCGGCGCGTCTCGCGTCGCTTTTGGGAGGCGTCGCGTCTCGCGTCGCTTCTAGGAGGCGGCGCGTCTCGCGTTGCTTTTGGGAGGCGGCGCGTCTCGCGTCGCTTTT
>JAFQOH010000223.1:0-62409 GCA_017403345.1 Thermoguttaceae bacterium | reverse complement strand
GCCTGCTTTTTCTTTCCGGATGAATCCAGTTCCTCCGCGAGCCACGTGACGCCCATCCCTCCTTTTCCGAGCATCTTCACGAGGCGAAACTCTTTATGTTCTCCCAGCAGATACCCAGGCTGCAGTTTCTTAAACTGCGTCTCATCGACGTTTTTCTCCCCATGCTCACTCTGCGTGGCGGTCAGTTTCCCGTTTTTCTCGTTCTTTGTGAGCGTTTTCTGCGAAGTTGAATTTAGTGACATTTTTGTGTTCCTCTTAAAATAAACAAAAATCACAGTTTGATTTTATCAGTTTTGGGGAAAGATTCAAGGGGGGAGCGGACAAAAATTAAAGAGCATTTCATTCCGAACATTTTCCCAATTTGACCGTCTTGCTTTGATGCGGCATTTTCATCGACGCACACTCCAGAAATTTTTTGATGTTTTGATCTTTTCAGAGAAATTTGCGGAAAATTTTCCAAATTCGCCAAAATTCGTGGAAAAATATCTGGTCAAGGAATACGTTTTGTGCTATAATTATGTAAATATTTGAGTTGTATGCGGTCTCCGGCTGAATTTTGCGCGGAGATTCGATTTCAGAAACACGTGAACAGAAAGTTCAGAGAAACCATGGATCCCAATTTTACCCCAACGACCTCCCTAAATTTCCTTGACTATGCGGTCTGTATCGTATTTTTCGCGCTCATGGCACTGATCGGTGCTGTTTCTGCGATCCGTGCGGGAAAGAATTCTTCCGAGTATTTTCTCTCCGGCCGAAATATGCCGTGGTGGCTGCTTGGTTTTTCACTTGTAGCGACGACCTTCGCGGCCGACACGCCGAACTTCGTGGCAAATGTCATCCGTACGCAGGGAGTCGCGGGGAACTGGTGCTGGTGGGCGTTTCTGCTCACCGGGATGGTGACGGTATTTATTTACGCGAAACTCTGGCACCGTCTGGGAGTTTTGACGGACATTGAATTTTACGAAAAACGCTACTCCGGCACGAGCGCGGCCGTGGTTCGCGGTTTCCGCACGCTGTATCTCGGGCTGATCTTCAACACGGTGGTCATGGCGAACGTGACGCTCGCGATGATCAAGATCCTCGGCGTTTCGCTTGGTGTGGAGCCGATCGTCACGATCATTTCCGCCGGTCTGATCACGGTGATCTTCGCTGTCCTCGGCGGTTTTACGGCCGTCATTTGGGCGGATTTCATCATGTTTCTCGTTGCGATGTTCGGCGCGGTCGCACTTGCCGTCGTGACGGTCCAGCTTCCGGAAGTTGGAGGTTTGAGCAATTTGTTGGCGCACCCGAATGTTTCGTGGCGTCTGTCGATGCTTCCGGAATTGAGCCAAACGGATCTCGTCATCACGCTTTTGGTCATTCCGCTTGCCGTGCAGTGGTGGAGCTCATGGTATCCGGGAGCGGAACCGGGCGGCGGAAGTTACGTTGCGCAGCGAATGCTCGCGGCAAAGAGCGAAAATCACGCACTCGGCGCGACGCTCTTCTTTAATTTCTGCCACTATGCCGTGCGTCCGTTCCCGTGGATCATCGTGGCTCTCGCCTCGCTGGTGGTTTTTCCGGATCTGGCATCGCTGCAGAAGGCGTTCCCGAACATTCCGGCACACATGATGAAAGACGACCTAGCGTACCCCGCGATGTTTCAGTTCCTGCCGCACGGGCTTTTCGGACTGATGATCACGTCGCTTTTTGCTGCGTATATGTCGACGATCGCGACGCACTTGAATCTGGGTTCATCGTACATGGTGAACGATTTCTATCAGCGGTTCATTCAACCGGACGCTTCGGAGACGAAGCTAGTCCTGATGGGGCGCATTTGGACGGTCATCCTGATGGTTTTGGCCAGTGTCATGGCTCTTTATCTGGAAAGCGCCATGGACACGTTCCAGATCATTCTTTCGATCGGGGCGGGAACTGGACTTCTGTTCCTCCTCCGCTGGTTCTGGTGGCGGATCAATGCGTACAGCGAGATCGCCGCGATGGCCATTTCTTTCATCGTCGCCATGACGCTGCGTTTCTGGCCGGCCCTGGATTGGATGAATGACTCGGAACGTCTCGTCTGGGGCGTCGCCATCACGACGGTCGGCTGGCTGATCGTCACGTTCCTCACCCCGCCGGATGACGACGAGACCCTCTTTGCGTTCGTCCGCAAAACGGGAGCTTCCGGCCTTGGCTGGCGCAAGGTCTACGCAAAGGCAGCCGCGCAAGGGATCGATCTGCGTTCGGAAGCGGAACCGGTCAACGTCCCGCTCGGACTGTTTTGCTCGATCCTCGGCTGTTCCGCGATCTTCAGTTCGCTGTTCGCGGTCGGCAAGTGGGTCTATCTTCAGTACACGCCGGCGTTGGTCCTGACCGGAGTTTCGCTCGTTTCATGGCTCGTGCTCTGGTACTTCACGAAAAAGCTGATCGGGCCGGCGAAAGTTCTGACTGCGGAAAAATAGAACATTTTTGCGTGAAAACCAAAACGGCAACTTGGAACGGACGGGGGCGACGGCCCTTCCGTTCCCTGATTTGATTTTAAAGGAAAGGATGCCATGGAAACCATCATCTGCATGAAATGGGGGACGAAATTCGGCCCTGAGTATGTGAATCGGCTCGCCTCGATGGTACGTCAGCACATGAACCGACCGTATCGGCTGGTCTGTTTTACGGAAAATCCAGAGGGGGTGGATCCGACGGTGGAGATCCGTCCGCTTCCAGAACTTGACCTTGAGCCGAACGCTCCGGAACGCGGCTGGAGGAAGTTGACGATTTTTCAGGAGCCGCTGAAAGATCTTGGTGAACGTGCGCTTTTTCTGGATCTGGATGTCGTGATCCTGAAGCCGTTGGACGATTTTTTTGATCAGCCGGGCGATTTTCAGATCATCAACGACTGGAATCTTCGGAATTATGTGGGGAATTCCAGCGTTTTCCGCTTTCGGCCGGGCCAGACTCCGGGGGTACTGGACTACTTTCTGAAAAATCGAGAGTCGGTCTTTCGCGAGCACCGCAACGAACAGGCGTACCTTTCCTGGTGGATGAAAGAGCACGGCCTTCTGACCTACTGGCCGGAGGAGTGGTGCCGCAGTTTTAAACGTCACTGCGTACGTACGTTTCCGCTAGGGTACGTCATTCCGCCGAAGCACCCGGGGCCGGAAACGCGCATTTTGGTCTTTCATGGGCATCCGCATCCCGCGGCGATCCTGAAACCGTGGCACTCTTCCAGTTTCCTGCGGGCGACCGTGCCGCCGAGATGGTTTCTTCAGGAGTGGGAAAAGGCTGAAGCGGAAGCGTACCGGTAGTCTTTGCGGCTCATGCTGACGACCGGCGGAAAGCGAAACGGGGGACTTTTCTTGAAAAAATCCAGTGTCCCCCGCTTGACAGAACAGGTTGGTGAGGGTAAACTGAAAGCAGGCCGCCAAACGTAACAGAACGGATGGCGGGTCGAATTCAGTTTACCCACCTTTTTCAGGAACCAGCCCAATGAAAAAAATACTGCGGTCTTTGATCCTTTTGTTCTTTATGCTGATTTACGCACTGTTCGGCGGGAGCGTTTTGCTTCAAGCGGAAGTGCCTGGATCCTTAAAAGCACCCCTCCTTCCCGAAAATCTTCGCGTTTTGACGGGAACGGAAAATTCGAAAAGTGCCGTCAAACGGAGTAATATGGTCTTCAATTGGCTTCATCCGCAGATCGTCGAGGCGGAAAAGAATTGGCGGATGACCTATGAGTCGGTCAAGACTCCGGAGCAGGTCGCAGAGTACCAGAAACGCCTGCGGGCAGAGTTCATTTCCGCGATCGGCGGTTTTCCGGAACGCACGCCGCTGAATCCGAAGATCATGAGCACGATACAGCGGAACGGGATCACGATGGAGAAACTCGTCTTTGAATCCCGGCCGGATCACTACGTCTCCGCCATTCTGTATCTTCCGGACGAGACGAAGTACCCAAAACCGTGGAGCGGAGTGGTGGTCGCCTGCGGGCACAATGGGAAAGGAAAGGGACTCGACATTTACCAGAAAACGGCTGCGCTGCACGCTCTGAACGGGATCGCGGCTCTGCACGTCGATCCGATCGATCAGGGGGAGCGTCTGCAGAACTTCGATCTTAAAACGAAAAAAGCACGTGCAGCCAGTGTGCAGGGACACAATCAGCTCGGAGTTGGTGCGATCCTCATGGGGCAAAATACCGCGCGATTCGAGATCTGGGACATCATGCGCGCGCTGGACTACCTCCAGACACGTGACGATATTCGGCACGACAGTCTCGGAATGGCTGGACTTTCAGGAGGCGGAACGCAGACCTCTTACGTCATGGCGCTTGATGACCGCGTGAAAGTCGCTTGTACGCTCTGTTACACTTGCTCGATTTACGGTCTGATGATGGCCAACGATACGCAGGATGCCGAGCAGAACATTTTCGGACAGGCAGCTTTCGGGATGGATCACGCGGATTACTGCATCATGCGTGCGCCGCGTCCGACGTTCCTAGGGACTGCTACGGGAGATTTCTTCCCGATCGAGATGGGATGGCAGAGTTTCCGTGATGCGAAGCGGATGTTTCAGCGGCTCGGATATGGTGAAAATATCGACCTGGCTGAGACGGACAATCACCACACGTACGACAAAACGCTGCGGGAGGCGACCGTCCGATTTATGCTTCGTTTCCTCGAAAAACGCGAAACGCCGATTTTTGAGCCGGAATCGCTTCAGGACCTTCCGTACGAAGAGATCCTCGTGACTCCGGAAGGACAGACGGTCCTTTTGCCCGGCGCGCGCACGACGTACGATCTGAACCGTGATGAAGCGAAACGGTTAGCTGCCGAACGAAAACCGATCGATGCGGAAACTGTCGCAAAGATCCGTGATCTGGCTAAAGTCCGCGACGCGTCCGCGTTTGGCGAGATGAAGGTTCGGGAACTCGGCGAGGAAAAACTTGTGGACGGCATTTCCGCGAAAAAGCTGATCCTGGAACCGGAAGAGGGAATTTACCTCCCGTCGCTTCTTTTAAAGGCGGAAAACACGCCGGAGAAAGCGGACGTCGTGCTCTTCATCGCCGACAAAGGAAAAGCAGCCGGTTACGATGAAAGTATCCTCCCGCTCGTGAAGTCGGGCAAGATCGTTCTCTCGGTTGAACTTCGCGGCTGGGGCGAGACACAGCAGAGTTTCCGAGCCTCCTACTACCGTCCGACTCACCTCGGGACCGACGGCGCAGATTTCTATGTCGCGTACAATTTGGGAAAAACGCACGTTGGTTTCCGCACCGACGATATTCTTGCTGTGACGCGCTGGCTGAAAACGCAAGATTTTTGCGCAAACGTGGAACTTTACGGGCTCTCGGAAGGCTGTGTGCCTGTCCTTCACGCTGCGGTCCTCGAAAAGGACGCCTTCCAGCACGTGACGCTCGAAAAGTGCCTGATCTCCTGGACGAACACGGTGGAAAACGGCGAACACTCCCGTACGCCGCTCACGAGCACAGTCCACGGTGCTCTGCGTGTCTACGATCTGCCGGAAATGCGCGCTTACCTTGGTGAGAAACTGACCGTTAAATCAACGAAAGACGCACTGGAAGTGAATTGACGAACTTAAAACGTACACTTCAGCGAATTTTGGAGAATTTTAGCGAACTTCGGAGTCTCCGATCCTGCGAGGCTCCGAAGTTTTTTGTGTGAAGATCGTGTCAGTTTGATTTTGCTGACGCTGCGATACGACGGCAAAGAGGAATGAAATATTCAAAGATCTCCGCTCCATTCACGGTATCTTCACGCCGTTCGTTGAAGCACATGCGTTCCGGGTGCCACTG
The DNA here is from genome assembly GCA_017403345.1 of Thermoguttaceae bacterium. Lineage (GTDB taxonomy): Bacteria > Planctomycetota > Planctomycetia > Pirellulales > Thermoguttaceae > RGIG3701. The sequence goes on along the minus strand of JAFQOH010000223.1, from coordinate 56,633 downwards.
GACGCCGAAAACGTTGAGTTTGGTGTGCTCAAACGCCTCGGGGACCTCACCGGCCCACGCAGTGATGCGGATGTCTTTGCCGGGACGTTTGATCGCTTGGTGATGGGAACTGTTCACTGTGAATTTCGTGCCGTACATTTGACCGACAAGACTCTCTTTTTCAGCGCGGATCGTGTGCGTGATGTAGAAATCGTTTCCGTTTCGGTGCTGATGGGTGTTTTCGAGATGCTGTACGAGGCTTCCTCCAAAGAAGACATTGAGGATCTGATGTCCTCGGCAAATGCCAAGGATCGGTTTTCCGGCATCGAGAAATTTCTGGATCAGTTTCATCTCTGCCGCGTCTCTTTTTTCGTCAATGTTTACCGCACCGTTGAAGGGTTCATCATAGTATTTGGGATCGACATCATTTCCGCCGCAGAGGATCAGACCGTCGAAACCTTCCCATTGGTTCGGACAGTATACCGTAACGGGGACTCCGCCGCAATTCTCGACGGCATCGATATAGTATCTGGAATTCGTATTTGCAGATAAAAGGATACGGGGTTTCATTTTTTTCTCCTTCAGTGAGAAAAGGAAAGGCGGGTGTGTGATGAAGGACAGCCTTCAATTTTATAGTATACCTTTTCGCGCATTTTTGTCAAGTGGGGGCTTCGCGGTCATTTCCCCTTCCTGAGGGGGCAAAGTCTGGCATGCGTTATGGTTTTTGTGGAAAAAATTTGAGGAAATGTGAGGGGGGGGTGGATTTTTTTTCATTTTCGGGTATAATAAATGGAGTTTTTTTGTTTTTTTGTAAAAACGTTTAGGGTGAAATGCTTTTAGAGGCGTGAAATGGCAAGAGATTATCAAGTGATCACTTGGTGCAGTGCGGTAGAAGATGACTTTCGGTCGCTTTTGGATATTGCGATCCGTGAGGATATCGAATCGATCGGCGACCTGACGTCTCTTTCCCTCATTCCCGAAACGGCAGTTGGCCGAGCGGCGGTCGTTTCTCGTTCGGAGGGGCTTATTGCCGGAATGCCGACGGTCGAGATCATCTGCAGTGCCATTTCCCCGGAGCTTCGCTGGGAGGCGTTGGTCGAAGATGGTGCCCGGGTGAAGGCGAAGGATCAGATCGGGATCCTTTCCGGGCCGGCGCGTGCGATGATGCAGGCGGAGCGTTTGATTTTGAATTTTGTGGCGCGTCTTTCCGGGATCGCGACTACGACGGATCAGTATGTGCAGCGCATCGCGGACACGGATTCGCGCGTCTATGACACTCGGAAAACGACCCCCGGCTGGCGTCTTCTCGAAAAGTATGCGACCTGCTGCGGCGGAGCGAAGAATCATCGTACTGGACTTTATGACGCGATCCTCATCAAGGACAATCACCTTGCGCTGGCGGCTGGGCGTGCGGGACTTGGGGCGCTTGAGTACGATCCTGCAAAGGCGGTCTGTGCCGTTCGGAAATTCTTGGCGGAACAGGATGAGCTTGGACCGCGTCCTCCGATCCAGTGTCCCGACAGTAAAAGTGCGGCTTCTAAGATGCGGACGGCACTGCTTGCGGCAGTTGCGGAAGTTACCGGGTCGGCGGTTTTGAGCGAGATCATCGCACGGACTCCCCATCGGATCATTGAGTCGGCTCACAAGAAACACGAGGCCGTTCCGCGGAAGCCAGCGGATAATTTTCCGGCAAAAGACGTCATCGTTGAGGTGGAAGTCGATACATTTCAGCAGTTTGAGTCCGTATTGACGGCAGATCCGGATATTATCATGCTTGACAACATGTCGTGTGAAATGATGGCGCGGGCTGTGCAGCTGCGTAATGAACGGAAACCGGAGATCGAGCTGGAAGCGTCGGGCGGGATCACGCTTGAGCGTATCCGTGATGTTGCCATGACGGGAGTCGAACGGATCAGCGTGGGTGCATTGACGCATTCGTTCCAGATGTTTGACCTTGGTCTTGACTGGCTTGAGGCGTAGAGTCAGGAAAAGCGGGAGAGTCAGGAAAAGCGAGAGAGTCTGGAAAAGCGAGAGAGTCAGGAAAAGCGAGAGAGTCTGGAAGTCCGGGGGAGCGAGAGGATCAGGAGATCCGGACATTCGGGAACCGGAACTGTCCGCCGCGGTTCCCGGAATGCGTGAGAGACAGGTCAGGCTTTTTTGGCGTTTTTCCGTTCCTCGGCAGCCGCTGGACGGGAGTAGATCGGAAGGAGGTTCCATATATCGTCCCTTCTTCCATCCTCATAAAGCCGAAACGCGGTCTTTCCGATGACGGAGCTGGAGATCTGCCAGCACTCTTCCGGCAGAGTCGTGAGTCCATCGGGAAGGTATTTTGCCTTTTGTTTCAGTACCGGTCCGGTAAGGAATACTCCCTCAGGCGCAGATCCTGCCCAATCCTCGAGATCGAGCAGTTCCATCGCATTTTGCGGGGTCCACATTCCATTTTCGTCCCTGGTGAAACGCTGGCAAATGACCTGGTTTCGCTGTGCATCGAGAGCTGCCGAGAGATTTGAGACGGATCTCGGCGCGGCCTGTGCGAGGAGTTCGAGTGTATTGAGAGCGATGACGTCGGCACCAACCGCGTATGCGAAGATTTTTGCGAAGGCGATCCCGACTCTCAATCCGGTAAACGATCCCGGTCCTTGGGCAATGGCGACCAGCTGCACATCGGAGGGTTTCCAGCCTTGGGACTCCAACAGGTCCCTTACAGCCGGCGCGAGGAATTGCGCACTCCGCTGCTGCGGCGGTAAAACGGCGGACGCAAGCACATTCTCGTCTTCGAGAAGAGCGATCCCCGCCGAGACATCAATGGTTTCGAGAGCCAAAATTTTCATGGTATCCGGACCTTTTGAAAATGGATCTGAGCCATCCGACTCAGAGTGGAAAACGACACCGCCTTGGAAATCATCCGAATTTGGCGGAAAACAGCAAAAATTTTTTGAGGACCTCGCCGTAATACGTCGGTCAGGGAACACGAGAGCGTTCACTGAATGTGAATATCTCGGCAAAATCCGCTTTTGAAGCTCAATCGGCTTTTATTTTCCCATAGCTTGACAAAATTTTAAAATTTTTCAAGGGGGGCCTCGACGAAAAAAGCATTTTGTGAGATAATATCAATAGGGTAGCGAGTGATCCAGTGGTGCATTTCGAAATATTTCCGGAAAATATAAGAAAAGCTCTTCCGATCCATTGCGGAATGGAAAAGGGTCCAAAGGTTTTTGAACATCAAAAGGAGCAGTAAAGTGAAACGAGCCATCCTCAGCGACATTCACGGTAATCTTGAAGCGCTCACTGCCGTCATGAAAGACATTGAAGAGCAGAAGGTCGATGAGATCTTTTGTCTTGGTGACGTGATCGGCTACGGTGCGAATCCTTTGGAGTGTCTCGACATAATCATGGAGAAGGCAAAAGTCTGTCTTCTTGGAAATCACGAACAGGGCGCTCTTTACGATCCGGAAGGTTTTAATCAGCGTGCTGTGCGTGCGATCATCTGGACGCGGAAGCAGCTGGAGACGGAATCAGAGAAGAGAGACGTCCGCTGGCACTTTTTGAATATGCGTCCCCGAAAATTTGAAGATCCTGCGTGGAACGCTCTTTTTGTGCACGGTTCGCCGAAAAATCCGTTGAACGAGTACGTTTTTCCTGACGATGTCAACGACGCGCCTAAAATGGAGATCTTCTGGGGCCTGACGAAGCATATTTGTTTCCAGGGACACACGCATGTGCCGGGGGTTTTCGTGGATGGAAGGTTTGATTCGCCGAATGATCTGAGCCCGGAGTTTGAGCTGGACCTGGTGCCCGGCAAGAAGTACATGATCAATGTCGGATCTGTCGGTCAGCCGCGGGATTCGAATACAAATGCGTGTTATGTGATCGCGGAAGGTGAGAGTTTCGAAGAGACTATTCACCTGACTTACCGCAGGATCCAGTATCCTATTCAGGAAGCGGCAGACAAGATCTTCCAGGTCAATGAGCTGGATCAGTTCTTTGGAAACCGTCTTTTGGAAGGACGCTAGTTTTTTCCTCGTCCGCAGTCGGAAATGCAGATTTTGTGATTTTTTCGCCAACGTGTTTTTGACGCGGTTTCGATTTTTTTGTGTGAATTTTATTTCCTTTTTTAGTTAATATCATGTCCCGATTCATTCAACCTCCTCAGCAGAAGTACCAGCGGCCCCAGTCCCATCGCGGAGCGCAGGGGCAGCCCCCACAGGGCGGATGCTCGCAGATGCTGTTTTTGATCGTCATTCTGCTGCTTTTCAACATTTTGTTTTTAAAAGCCTGCGCTCCTGAAGAAAGCGCGACGGATTCCAGTGCCAATCTTCAAGCGGTCCTGAGTGAACTCGATACTGCGAAAGATGCCCAAGCACCGAACGGTGATGCTGCGGCAGCTCCTGTTGTAGCGCCGAATACCGTTTCGGAAGAGCCTGAGACCGTGAATGTTCCGGAAAATGGTGCTGTTTTGGAAGCAGCGCCGACGGAACTTTCGAATCCTTCAGAAAATGCGCCGGTTTCAGAGAATGCCGAAACGGAGCCTGAAAAGACTGTATCTGAGGTTTCTGCCGAAGTCTCTGACGCTGCGGGAGTTCAAAATGCTGCCGCTGGTGAAAGTGCTGTTGCGGAATACCTGACGATCGGCTCTGCGGATCCGGCGAGCGAGTACCGAATGCTCGTGACGTTTTCAACACGCGGTGCGGCCGTGGCGCGCGTCGAGATGAACGAAGCGCGGCTCGTCAGCATGAATGACGGTCCGAAATTCAAAGGCGGGTATCTTGGAGCTGTTTCGTACGATCTGGCGCCGGAAGCTGTCGGCGGCTGCATGGTGGACGTCGTCGGTGAAGGAACTCCGGCTAAAGCGGCAGGGCTTCAGAAAGGGGACCTGATCGTCAAGCTGAATGAGGTGGAGGTGCAGAATGCGAAGGATCTGACTGAAAAGGTCCGTGAGATGAAGCCGGGAACGAAGGTGACGCTTACGCTGATGCGTGCGGGGCAGGAAGTGAAGGCGGAAGCTGTTCTGACGCGTGAACCGGTGAGCGTCATCCGTCCGGAGCGTGAATCCGATGAAACGAAGAGCCTGGAAGAGGCGTTTGGGGGCGAGAATGTCGTCCGCGAAAATAATCTTTCGTTCCTCACGACGTTCTTTGCGTTTGGGAACGCCTCGCTTGCTTCGCTCGATATGGAGGTCCGGAAGCAGATCGCGAATGATGATTTCCAGACGCTCAATAAATTTTTGAATGCCGAGCTGAAAGGCTTTGATATGCACACTGCTGCATGGACGGTCGAAAGTGCGGCAGCGGATTCCGTCACGTTCCTGTATGCGAAAAACGGAATGGAAGTCCGCAAGATTTACACTCTGGTGAAGGTCGCAGAAGAGCAGCGCCGTGACGAAGCCTCTCCGACGTACCATCTGACGATGAAAGTTGCGGTGAAGAACGCGGGGACGCAGAATCAGCTGGTCGCGCTCCAGCAAGACGGTCCGACGGGCCTTCTGACGGAAGGGTACTGGTTCTGCTCAAAGGCAGGGCGAGATTGGGGAACTCCCGGTATCCGCGACGTTTTGATCGGGCACCAGGGGAATTCGACGCCGAACGTTTCGACCTGCTCGAATATCGCCAAAGGCAAGTGGGGCAAACACACACAGTGCAGCCAGAATCCGATCAAATACATTGGTGTGGATGCGCAGTACTTCTCCTCGATCATGATCCCGCAGCACGAGAAGTCTACGCTTGGGGTGGATCGGTTTACGATGCTGCGAGTGGGTAACGTGGCGAAAGACTGGGTCACGAAGACGAACACGTCGTGTCGTCTGATCTCTGGTGCGAAGCAGCTGGCGCCGGGTGAAGAGGCCATGCAGGAATTTACGGTTTTCGTGGGACCGAAGCGTCCGGAACTGCTTTCTCGTTACGAGCTGGATAACGTGGTCTACTACGGCTGGTTCTCGTGGATCGCAAGTATTTTGGTCGGGATCCTGCACTTCTTCTATGGTATCTTCGGCAATTACGGGATCGCGATCCTGCTTTTGACGGTGGTCGTGCGTCTTTTGATGTTCCCGCTGTCGAAAAAGCAGATCCTCAGTTCCATCATCATGCAGAAAATGCAGCCGGAAATCAAGCGGATCACGGAAAAATACCAGGATCCGATGGAGCGTCAGCGTGCGCAGATGGAGCTTTTCCGTAAGTACAAATACAATCCGATGTCCGGATGCTGGGTCATGCTGATCCAGCTGCCGATCTTTATCGCGCTGTACCGTGCGATCTTGGTGGACGTGGAACTGCGTCAGGCTCCGCTCTTCACGGAATCGATCCGATTCTGCTCGAATCTCGTTGCGCCCGACATGTTCTTCTACTGGAGCGACTACGTCTGGACGACGATCTCCTGCGGATACGGTATGTTTGGTCTTGGTCCGTACTTTAACCTGCTTCCGGTTTTGACCATCGCGATCTTCATCATTCAGCAGAAGATCATGATGCCGCCTGCGTTGGATGATCAGGCGCGGATGCAGCAAAATATGATGAAGTTCATGATGATCTTCATGGGATTCCTGTTCTTCAAGGTCCCGTCTGGTCTGTGTCTGTACTTCATCATGTCGAGCCTCTGGGGGCTGCTTGAACGCAGGTTCATGCCGAAGGCGGACAATTTTGAGCTTTCGGATAGCGGCGTCATTGACATGCGCGTCCAGAACGGCAGGGCGTACAGCAATGCGGAGACGCTGAAGAAAGAAGGTTTCTTCGCTCGGCTTTCGAAGAAAATGGAGGAATTCCAGAAGGCGGTCGAGGAACGTGACGCGCAGCGTGAGCGGCAGAAGCGTGAGGAACGCAAGTCGAAGAAGCGCTGACTTTAAGGAGACTGAACGGTGCCGGAGAGAAGAGATTTCCCTTCGGTACCGTTTTTTTAGGAAAAGCCGGATCTGGCTGTACTTGAGCTGGAGGCGAGACGGTCGGGAACTTTTTTAGGAATGGCGGTCTGGGAGACTTGGAGTACGTAAAAAAAGGAGAAAGGATGAGTTTTTCACGTTTTGCATTGGATCGTTTCAGAAGATCCGTTTTGAGTGGAAGTGCAGCCTTCCTGATCTTGGTCTTGGGCGGTTTTACGGTATTTGCCGCAGAGACGGTTTCACAGGCATCTGAAAAATTTGCCGTTACGCAGATTTTTGCGGCGGGGGATTCTACGGCGGCACCGTACAGCTCAAAGCAGGCTCCGATGATGGGGTGGGCGCAGGCGTTAAGTTCTCTGACGGTAGAAGGGGCAGTCGTGCAGGATCGTGCTGCGTGCGGACGGAGCACAAAGAGTTTCCGTGCGGAAGGCCGTTGGGACCGGATCCTTCAGGATATGCGGCCGGGAGACTACGTTTTGATCCAGTTTGGGCACAATGACCAGAAAGTCGGACGTCCGGCAGTTTACGCGGAGGCGGGGACGGATTTCAAAGCCAACCTGATCCGTTTCGTGAAGGAAGTTCGCGAAAAAGGCGGGAATCCGATCCTCGTTACGTCGGTGACTCGGCGAGTCTTTGATGCGGAGGGAAACTTGACGTTTTCGCTGAAAGAGTATCCTGAAGCTCTGCGTCAGGCCGCGCGTGAGACGGAAACGCCGCTGGTCGATCTTTACGTTTTGACGCGCGAATGGGTCGAGACGGCCGGGGTAGAGAAATCGGCACGTTTTTACATGAATCTTGAACCGGGTGAAGAGCCGAACTATCCGAATGGAAACCGAGACAATACGCATTTCCACAGAAACGGCGCACAGGCGGTGGCTGAAATGTTCGTCCGGGATGTTCAGCGTCAGGGGCTTCCGATCGCAAAATGTTTTCGCATCCCGTCTGAAACTCCGGAACCGCTTAAAATGTCGGAATCACCTGAAACTACGGAGCTTTTTCCGTTTGAAGCATCCGGAACAGCGCTGCCGAACGTCTGGAATTCCCCGGTCCTTGCGAGACCCGCAGGGGCGGACGGCTTGATCCGAGTGGATGGGGCACATTTCGTGAACGATCGGGGGACTGTCCGTTTTTGGGGGGTGAATCTCTGTATGGGAGCCAATTTCCTGGAGAAGGAGGCCGCCTCGGCAATGGCGCGCCGGATGGCTTCTTTCGGGATCAATCTTGTGCGTCTGCACCATATGGACATGCGGGAGATCTGGGGGACGAATTTTCCGAAACAGCTGGAATTTGACCCAGAAAAACTCGATCGGCTCGATTGGCTCATCGCGGAATTGAAGCGAAACGGGATCTACGTGAACATTAATTTGCACTGTTCGCGTAAGTTTACGGAAGAGGACGGTTTCCCGGAATACGATTTGCGTCCGGATCATGACAAAGGGCTGGATAATTTCATGCCGCGGATGATCGAGCTTCAGAAAAAGTACGCTCGGGATCTGTTGACTCACGTGAATCCGTACACGAAAATGAGTTATTTGGAGGATCCGTGTGTTGCGATGGTCGAGATCAATAATGAGAATTCGATCGTTTCTCAATGGTACGGAGGCGCCGTTGATAAAAAGATGCCGAAATACTGCGAGACGGTCCTTCAGAAACTCTGGAATGAGTGGCTTTCCGAAAAGTATGGATCCACGGAGGCGGTGCGGGAAGCGTGGGGCTGTGCAGAGGAAACGATCCAGGAAAACCAGATCCTGGACGGCAGTTTTGAGTCCGGGAACTTGGATGGAAAAGCTCCGGGAAAAAGCTGGAAGCTGGAACTTGGGAATGGAGCGGAAGGGAAACTAGACGTAAAGGACGGCGTTTTGGTTTTTGATGTCCGGAAGAGCGGCACTGTTGCGTGGGAACCGCAGATCTACTTTACGGGGATACAAGTTGAAAAAGGGAAACCGTACACGGTACGATTCCGCGCGAGGAGCAGCCGGGATCAGGAGCTGATCGTTTCGTGCATCCAGATGAACTCTCCGTGGAAGCATTTTGGACTTGATCAGAGATTTGATGTGACGCAGGAGTGGCAGGAATTTGAATTTACGTTCCTTCCTGAAGAGTCGGAATCGCTGGCCCGGATCGGTTTCACGTATGTGGAGGAAGGCACGACGCTGGAATTTGACGACATTTTCTTCGCCAAAGGCGGTACCGCCGGGATCGGAAAGGAGGAACAGCTGGAAGACGGCTCGATCCGCATTGCCCGCAGATTTTCTGAGCCGCAGCGGAACATTCCGCGTATGCGTGAGGATTTCACTCAGTTTCTGCTCGATCTGGAAAAGTGCTACTGGAACGAAATGTTCAGCTTTTTGCGGAATGAGCTGAAATGCGTTCACCCGATCACGGGAACGCAGCTGAATTACGGCTCTACGTACCCGCAGGCGGAGATGGACTACGTGGATACCCACAATTACTGGAATCACCCGCAATTTCCCTCAACGGCGTGGGACGGACGGGATTGGTTTGTGAGAAATACGGCGCTGGTGAACTGTCTTGGAACGGAGGGGACGATCGTCGCGATAGCTGCGCAGCGTATTCTTGGGAAACCGTACACGGTCAGCGAGTACAATCACCCGTCTCCGAATCTCTATTTTGCGGAAGGATTCCCGATGATCGCGGCTGTCGGCGGATTTCAGGACTGGAGTGGGATCTTTACGTTCTGCTGGGCGCATTCTCCGGTGAATCCGAAAAAGATCAGTTTTTTTGACATTCACGGAAATTCTCCCGCGCTCGTGCATCAGCCTGCGTGTTTCAATCTGTTTGTTCGCGGTGATGTGAAAAACGGACTTGCGCCGGCAAATGCGTCGAGGAAGGCAAACATTGCGGCCGTTAGTCTTGAACAGGATCATGCGGTCCACCGGACTCTTGACTGGACTGCGCGGCATTACCATCTTTCCGCTTTGCGATGCGGTGCACTCAGTGACTATTCCGGCGTGCGTTTGACGGATCTTTCGACTCCGGAACCTTCCGAGACGGCTTCCCTTCCTGCAATGGGGCAGGATGTGGTCCTCGAGAATTGCAAAAAGCAGATCGATTCTGCTTCCAGTTCGACTCGTGAACTTTTCTGGAATGCGGAAACGGAGAAGAAAGGAATTTTCCTCGTCGACACACCGAAAACGAAAGTCTTCACCGGATTCGTGAATGGACGTGAATTTACTTTTTCGGACGGGACGCGATTCATTCCGGGAAAGTCGATCCTGGATTGGATGACGATCTCCATGACGCAGGTCGACGGGCAGCGTGAGCCGCGCGAACAGCATCGTCAGCGTGAGTGTGTTGGAGTTTCGCAGAACTGGCTCGTCGCGGCGACCGGGTTCGTTCGGAATACGGAGATGAAAGTGCGTGTTTACGAAAAAGGGGAGAAAGACCTGAAAGCGGAAGATGCCCCCGGCCTGACTAACGAAGAGCTTGCCGGAACGCTTGACGAAAATCTCACGTCCTCCAAGACGAATGGGATCGGGCCAAATCTCTGTGAAGGTGTGAGTGCAAAGATCCAGATCCCGGTCTGTGCGGGGGCGGCAGTTTTCTGTTATCCGCTGGACGGTGAAGGAGATCGGATGAACGGATTTCAGGCGAAAATGCTTTCTGAAACCATGGCGGAAGTAGAACTTTCGGCCAAGTATCAGACGCTTTGGTATGAGATCGAAGTGAAATAGACTTTTGGAATTCCGTTTCTTGGGAACGTGAGCGGGTCTGGAAGAGGCAGAGTGCAAAAATTTCCAGATCCGCTTCTTTTTTCATTGGGGGGGAGTCTTTTCTTTTTCTGGATTTCTGGTAAAATGACGATTGGATTTTTTGTTTGTGTTTCCTTTTTGGGAGAGTAGAGCGATGCTCCTGATTGCGATTGAAAGTTCCTGCGATGAAACGGCAGCGGCCGTGATCCGGGATGATGGCGAGATTTTGTCTGAAGTGGTAGCCAGTCAGGCGAAACTTCATGCGGAGTACGGAGGTGTCGTGCCGGAATTGGCGTCCCGTGCGCATATGGAGCGGATCCTTCCTGTGGTCGATCAGGCTGTGAAGCGAGCCGGAGTTGGCCTGAAGGATCTGGATGCCGTTGCTGTGACGAATGCTCCTGGACTTGCGGGCTCTCTGCTTGTTGGGGTCGTAGCGGCGAAGGCGCTGGCACTGGCTCTGGGGGTACCTCTGATTGCGGTGAACCACCTTCTTGCGCACGTTTACGCGTGCCGGATCGCTGCGAAGAAAGATGTTTTCCCGTGCGTGGGACTCATCGTCAGCGGCGGACACACGAGCCTTTACCGATGCGGGCACCCGCTGGATTTTGAGCTGCTCGGAGCCACGATCGACGATGCGGCTGGGGAGGCGTTCGATAAAGTTGCGGCGATGCTTCAGCTTCCGTATCCCGGAGGGCCGAACATTCAGCGGGTCGCCGAAAATGGAGATCCGAAAGCGTACCGTTTCCCGAGGACGTTCAAAAATGATCCGGAAAATCTCAATTTTAGTTTCTCCGGACTCAAGACGGCCGTCAGGTACCAATTGGTCGGTGAAGGGAAACAGAATTTCGAGGAGCTGGTCATTTCGGATGAGCATCGGGCGAATATCGCGGCTTCGTTTCAGGAGGCGGTCGTGGACGTTCTCGCGACAAAAGCCCGGCATGCTCTTCAAAAGACAGGCATGAAAAATCTCTGCGTCGGAGGCGGAGTCGCGGCAAACGGCGTTCTGCGTGCCCGGCTGGAGCGTGACGCAAAACGTTTCGGATTTCAGTTTTTCACTGCGCCGCTGAGTCTCTGTACCGACAATGCGGTCATGGGGGCGATCGCGTGGGAACGCTATCGGGCTGGGGAATTCGCAGATCTGGATCTGAATTTTGAGGCTGGGGTCGTACGGGCTGCCCACTGAAACGCGGCCAGTTAAAATTTTTCATTTCATTTTAAGAGAAAGAGGGACCATTTGGGGACCTCTTTTTTTATGTTTTATTTATTGTGCGAAAAGAAATTTTCTGAAATTCTCTGGAAAATTTTTGAGAAAAAAGGAAATCTGCCGGAAAAAGCCGAACAAACCGTCTGTTTGATGGAATCGTTAAAAGACTTCCCGATCTGTGACACATAGTGACACAGTGTGACAGTATGTGTCACAAAATTTTCAATCGAAATTTATGAATCTTGGTGTAATTTACGGTTATCTTGTTTTGGTTTTCTTATTTTTCTTTCAGAATCATACGTGGTTTGCTTTTTTATGTATTTTAAGGCAGGATTTCAGTAAAAGGGTGATCGAAAATGTTTTCGATGCCGCGAAATAAGTGTTAGGTAAAAACTTTCCGGAAAGCGAGTGTTTCCATGGTCCGTAAAATTTCAGAGGTGAAGTCGAATACCCATGCGGCAATGGAATGCAAAGAGGGGGATCTGAGGTTAAAAACGCTTTCCTCAAAGGCCGTGGTCCCGATTTCGGCTTTTCGTAAAAAGCTGCCGATCATTGGACGTGTTTACGGCGTGAGTTTTGAAATGCTTGAAGAGAAGCGGAAGGTTACCCTTTCCCGACGTTTTCGTAAAGATGCTTTTCTTGTGGAGATTGAAAAAATGTATCTCGTTCTGGCTCCGGCAGATACGTTGAAAGAGTCTTTTTATGTTGCGCTGATCGATTGCAGCTCAAATTTTCATCTGGCATTGTGTGAAAAAGGCAGAAAAAAGGACTGCTGGGTCTTTCGTTCTGCCGATACCGGGAGAAAATTGAAGCTCTCGAGCACCTTGATCCTTGGCAAGGTCCTGGCATTTGAAGAGCCTCAAACGAAAGTTCCAAACGGCGGTACCGCCAAGACGCTGCCGACCGACATTCAGAAAATTCGGGATCGATCCGTTTTTTCCTGAATGCCGGTCCTTGATGCTGGCTGATGTGAGGGGGGAGGAGTTGAGATCCGTTTTCGGCAGGAGATCAGAGGAGCGGGCTGACGGAGATCTCATCGACTGTGTACGCGGTTTCCGACTCACTTAAAGAGAGGATCGCGAACCATTCGAGGACGCGGAACTGCTCTGGAAGCGGAAAGGGACCGAATGTGCGTACGGTGAGATCTTCCGGTGAGTTTGGATCCTGTGAGCGCACTTCAAGTGTCCATTCCCGTGTAGGAGCGGATCCCTGTGCGTTTTCTCTGTTTTTCTTTGCGGGAGCTTTGAGGCCGTTTCCGATACTATTTCCTGCTGTTTGAAAGGAGCCATTTTCGAAACGGATGACGAATTGCGTCCAGGATCCCAGCGGGAGTTCCGCGAGTACCTGTCCGTGGAGTGAAAGGAGTCCATTACCGTCGATCCGGAGCGTTGGCCCACTTTCGTAATTTCCCGACACGTTGGTGTACTGGCGTGTTTCGCAAAGCAGCACGCTCCCTTTTTCCGGACGAATGGCCCACGAAAGCTCAAGTTTTCCCGGAGGGAACCAGGGCTGGGCGATAATGTGCGGGTCGTAGGAGTGTTTGTGTGTCGGAGAGTCGATGACTTTGAGTGCGTATTTGCCGCGGAATGCGTGTTCGTCGCTGACGACGAGGCATTCGGGGAGTTCGGCACCTTCGCGCGAGTCGAAATGGGTCATACCGACCGGCAGATCTCCCATATCGGCAGAGTCATCGAAAGACGCGTTCCAAGCGGAGGTCTCCGGGGACGGAGCGTGAGTCTCGCAGGGACGGTGAATGACCTGAGCCGCGAGTCGGACCCATTCCGCCGATCCGTAAAGTCCGGCACGCTGACCGGGGCGGGATGGTGCGGTGCCGGGGACTCCATTTGCGATGTCGGCGCGTTCCTGCGGAGAGCCAGTTAGGTCGAACGGCTCGAATCCGAGTGCGAGGGCAGGGGAGTCGGAGGACAGACGGAAATCGCGGGCTTGGGCATCCTGGAATTTGGGATCTGCGGCGATACTTTCGGAGTCCTGTGCTGCGAGCGTGCGCCATTCGTCGAGTGATTTTCCGAGGAAGACGGGCGTTTCGTTTAGGCTCCAGAAGCAGTTGCGGTTTTGGATCAGCGATTTTTCGGGTTTCAGACCGTAACCGCTTCCGCTGAGCATCGTGCCGGCATGATTCAGGCAGATGTTTTGCTCGACTTTTGCGCCGAACTCGCGGTCGGTGTGCATCACGTTATTTCGTGCGAGGACAGCGGCGTCGGAGAAGGCGAAAATATTGTTTCGGTAGACCGCATTGTATGGGTAGGCGTAATTGTGGATGTGCAGACCGGGGTCTTGCGTGTCGTGGATGAGATTGGATTCCATCACGATATTAGAGGTTCCCGCATCGCCGTAGAGTCCCCAGCCGCCGTAGCCGATGTTTCCGAAAGTGTACCGCCGGACGTCATGGATCCAGTTATGGTGAAGGCGCGTTCCGTCCGTGTCGCCCAGGGTGTAGATCCCTGCCAGGTCGTTCATAACTCCGCGTGAGATGTGGTGGAGGTGATTCCAGCCGACGTCATTGTGATTGGAGTACGCTTTGCCTGCTCCCCAGCTCCATCCGAGCTGCATCGCGGACCAAGTCGTGTTGGAGACGTCATTATGCGCGATCGAGTTGAACTGTGCCATACCGCCGAGAAAGATCCCGCAGGCCGAATGAAAAAGCTCTCCAGTGTGGTGGATCAGATTGTTTTCGATCCGGTTTTTGCGCGTAATGGCGAGTTCATGCGGAGTACCCTGCGGGATCGCGGGGAGGCTGACACCGCCGGCGCCTGTGTCGAAAATGTGGTTTTGGAAGATCGTGTTTTCTGCGCAGCCTTCCAGAAGCGTGATGCCGTTTTCGCCGAGGTGGGAGAACTCGCAATTCTCGATCAGACTGTGAGCCAAACCGACTGCGCAAATGGTCCCGCGTTGCGTGTGTGCGCCCTGCACGCTGTTTTCGTAGTCCGGCGAGAGATCTGCATCTGAGTACGAGAAGACTAGGTTCCGGAACGTGAGCCATTCCACGAGTTTTCCGTTTTTCCAGTCACCGCGGATCTCGATGAGGCGGCGCGGACAGATGGTCAGAAGAACGGTATCGCGGGCAAGGTCTTCATCATTGCGCGGGATGTAAAAAACTCGGCCTGCTTTTCGGTCGAAATACCATTCTCCAGGGGCGTCGAGGGCTGCGCGGCTGTTTTCGACGTGCCAGCGTGCGTGATTGGTGGGATAGTAACCTCCTGCACTGCGCGGAAATTCCACGACGCCGGTCATCGGATCGTAGTTGGCGATCCGGTTGAACGAAGTGCTCCAGTACTGGTAGGTCATCAGCTGAACGTCGGGGAGGATCTTGCCGTCGGCATCGTAAATGTACGGGTCCAGATCGCCTGGCTGGAGACGATACTGCATACACTTCCGGTCTTTGCAGACTGCGCGTTTCGCCCAGAAGTAGGAGTTGGTGAAATTTTCCGGGTCCCAATTCGGAGCGCGTGCCCGGATCGCTCGGCGAACATCGAGAGACGGATCGGGAAAATTGACCGTTTGATGGAAAATGACCGTTTGGTGGGAATTGGACGCTTGGTGGGAATTGGACGCTTGGTGGAAATTGGGTGTTTGGTGGGAATTGGGTGTTTGGTGGGAATTGGACACTTGGTGGGGATTGGACGCTTGGTGGGAATTGGGTGTTTGAGGAGAAATGGATGTTTGGGCGGAATTGAAAGTTTGAGGGGAATCGGCTGCTTTTCCCGAAAGTCGGCGTTCAATGAAGAGCTGCGTGCCTGCGTCGGGATCGGAGACGGCGCATGGGGCGGAAAAGAGACCGTTTCCTTCGTCACGCCAGTCGGTCAGACTCACGGCTCCGGAAATGACGGCACGTTCGCCAGCTTTACCTTGCCAGATGACGGGAGCTTGGGAGGTCCCGGAGTCCTGAGGTCCCAGCAAAAGGGGAGTTTTCAGGAAGTAGGTCCCGCCGGCAAGTTCGACAGTGACGCTTTCTGCGGGAACTTTTTCGCGAAACGCCCGAACTGCATCTCGTGCTTTTTCAAGCGTTGCAAACGGGTCGGAGGCGGAGCCGTCGCCGGAATCGGAGCCGGATGGAGAAACGTAAAATACTTTGGCTTCCGTGAAACCGGAAATGAGAAACAGGAGGGTGCAAAACAGTACGGCTCGGAGGAAACGGACTGTACGGAAGAATTTGACGGGGCGGGAATGCATGATTCGTCCTCTTTCTTTTCGTTTTTAGGGGCAAAATTTGGGGCGGGAGGCGTGGCAAGCAGGCACGCAAAATTCGGAGTGCAGCGATCTGCTTTTTTCATTCTAACAGACGAAAAACGGAATGTCAAGAGGAGTTCGGGGAGAAATTTTGGGTTCAGTCATTAGGTCATGGAAACCGCGAGAACTAGGGAAAGTACGGAAGACTTACCGCGGTGCACAGAATGCGTTTCTTTTCTTGAGTTTCTGTTATGTTTCCGTTTCCATTTTGGGCCGTATTTCCCTAGGGATTGGATCCGGCAGGAACCTAGAAATATTTTTCAGCACCTCTTGACAGTTTCGGCAGGATTTGATAAAATGAATAAAATATTCATCAGCGTGATGAATGGTTCGGCGTTCGGGCCGCCAAAATTTGGATGCGGCAGGACTTCCTTTTTATTGGGGGATCCGTTCCATTTAGGGGGAACAAAATATGAAAACGAAAGGATTTACGCTCGTTGAGCTTTTGGTCGTTATTGCGATCATCGGGATGCTAATGGGACTTCTTCTTCCTGCAGTCCAGCAGGCGCGTGAAGCTGCCCGGCAGATGCAGTGTACGAACAATCTGAAGCAGTTTGGAAGTGCGAGTCAGCAGCACATCGCAACAAACGGCTGCTATCCCGGCGGAGGGTGGTACTATCAGTTCGTCATGGACCCGGACCGTGGTGCAGGTGCGGATCAGCCGGGAGGCTGGATCTGCTCCATGATGCCGTTTTTGGAAATGAACGCGCTTTGGATGCATCCGCAGGATGGCAATCCAGATACGGCGACGGATTCTCAGAAAAACAAAGCACGGGAGGTCTGTCAGACGCCGCAGAGCATCTACCACTGCCCTTCACGCCGAAAGTCCAAACTCTATCCAACGCCTTCGACGTTTCAGAACTGTGCCACGATGAACAAATGCGTGAAGATCGACTACGGCGGAAATCATGGAGCTGTGAACGTGCGCTCTGCGGACTCGTACAGTGACTGGGGCGGTACGTATCCGCGGCCGGGTTACGGAATGGCGGGGGACTCTATTCGCAGGATCGCAGAGAAGACGGACTGCGGCGGGATCTTCTTTATCTGCAGCGAGATCTCCGACACTGACGTCACGGATGGGACTTCCAACACGTACCTCATCGGTGAAAAATACATTCAGCCCGAGACTTACGAAAACGGCAGCGGGTGCGACGATAACACAGGCTTGAGCGGCTGTGACTGGGACACGCTGCGTGATGCGGTCAACATTCCGATGCAGGACCGCAAAGGACACGGCGGAGCTGCGTACATTTTCGGAAGTGCGCATGCTGGATCTTTGGGAATGGTCATGGCAGACGGTTCTGTACACCGTGTTTCTTACGCGATCGACAAAACCGTCCATCAGCGTCTCGGCGCACGTAATGATGGAAATGTCGTTCATCTCCCGTAATCGTTTGTAATGGTCCGTGATGGCATAAATTCGCAGCAGTTTTCGCTTCCGGGGATCGAGAGTTTCGTTTCCGGAAGCGTTTTTATTTTTACGCGGCATCGAGCCGCCGCGTTTTGCGGACCAAACGGGCAGGCATGGGACAGAGGAGAGACCACTCGATGCTGATCGGTTTGGAACCGCGGTGGCGGACGTATTCTGCCGGACCGAGGAACGTGTACGGTGTACTCTGGCCGTGCGTTTTTTTGTTTTCGCGGACAAAAAGCAGGACGGTGCTCTTGCCGTTCAGGTAACGTTTGCCGGTGGCGGAATTTGCGCTTGTGGTGCTTTGGGACTGCCAGTGAAAGAGGCTGTCATTGAGCGCGTAATCCAGGTACATCGTGGTGGGCGAGTACTGTTTTTCGCTTTTGTTGAGCGTAATGAAAAAGCAGTCCGCGTTGATCTCCGGAATGTACAGAACGCCTTCGCGCATATCCGGAGTCTTTCCGAGGCGCCAGTATCCGAGACCTGCGAGAATTTCATCGCGCGTATAGTCGGCATGGATCTCCAGCGGGCACGGAAAATCGAGTTTCGCCGTCCGCGTGATGGTGTCTGTGCGCTCGGCAAGATAGTCTAGCAGTTCGAGAAGTTCGGGAAAAAAGGTACCTCCTGCCTTCATTTGCGCGATGCTTTCGGAGAGCGACGGCAACTCGGAGGAGTAGTTGCCCCAGATGCCGAAATGAAGCATGGTAAGCAGGCGTTTCTCTGTTTCATTTAGGTTTTCCAGCCGTTCTTGGGGAGCGCAAAGCAGGTCGTGGACCGAGCGGAGCATCGAGACACTGTTCCAGTGGCAGATCCGTTTCAGACCTTTTTGGAAGCGTTCTTCGCTGCTTTTCGGCACGAAAACCTCTTGCCGAACGCCGGCTTTTTCGCACAGACGGCAGAAAAGTCCTTTTTGGTAGATCGTGATCGGCGTCAGGGTGTGGAAGTCGAGAAAATTTGCGAGCGTCAGCGGTTTTCCGGACTCGTTTTCAAACTCGGCAAGCCTGCGGAGAATGTTTTTTTGGTGACTTGAGATCCCGTTTTTGATGTTTTGAAGAATGTATTCTTTCGCCTGGCGTTCGAGCTGGATGTGGCACCCTGCCGGCAGGTGAGGAAAGCCTTGATGCACTTCATCCGAGACGCTGAGTCCCGTCGTTCCAAGCAATGCGCGGAATCGGCCTTCCCAGTTGAAATTCCGGTGCGCGTTTCCTACAAAGTCCAGGACGGTGAGGCACTCTTTTTCATCATGGAGACGCAGACCGCGTCCGAGCTGCTGGAGAAAAACGGTCAGGCTTTCCGTCGGACGAAGGAAGAGTACCGTGTCGATCTCTGGAATATCGACGCCTTCATTGAAAATATCGACGGCGCAAATGACGTTGAGCTCACGCGCAATGAGCCGGCGAGGGAGTTTAGTGCGCTCTTCTGTCGATGACAGGGAAGTCAGTGCCGCGGCTGGGATGCCGTTTTCGTTGAAGACGCGGCTCATGAACTCCGCGTGTTCCTGACTGACGCAGAAGCAGAGACATCGGCTCTGACGCACATCGAGAAGTATTTCGTGCATTTTTTGAAGTACGAGGTTCGCGCGGTTCATGTTGGCGGCGAGCTGAATGTTCAGTTCCGTTCTGTCGTATCCGCCGCGTGTCCACTTGACCCCGCTCAGGTCCACGGAATCCGTGATCCCGAAATACTGGAACGGTGCGAGCAGTTTCTTGTTGACGGCATCCGGAAGACGGATCTCCGCGGCGATCCTTCCGTCAAAATACTTCAGAATGTCGAGCCCGTCGTGACGCTCAGGCGTTGCTGTGAGCGCGAGAAGCTGTTTCGGCTGAAAATGCTCGAGGACTTCCTGGTAGCTGTCGGCAGCTGCGTGGTGAAATTCGTCGATGACGATATAGTCGAAATATTCCGCCTCAAGCTGTCGGCAAAGCGCGTGAGAGTTCATGCTCTGGATCGAGGCAAAAAGCGCGTTCCACTCTTTCGGACGTTCCTGCCCAACGAGCAGTTCCCCGAAATTCTGATCCCGGAGGATGTTTCGGAATGTGAAGAGACTCTGTTTCAGGATCTCCTCTCGGTGCGCGACGAACAGGAATTTCGCGTTCGGGTATTCCCGCCGAAATCTTTTAAAATCGAATGCCGAAATGACGGTCTTTCCCGTACCGGTCGCCGCAGCGATCAGATTGCGGTTTCTTCCGTGGAGTTCTCGTTCCGCAAGTACTTTGTCGAGGATCTCTTCCTGGTACGGATACGGAAAAACGTCCATGAACGCCATGAGCTCCGTTTCCTTCCCGTCTCCGCCTCTTTCATGAGCCAGCGCCAGCGCGAGACGCTCACGGGAATCCTCGCCATACGGTGCGAACTCCGTCGTGTTTTGGTACGTCTCAAACGTTGCGCAGATCTTCTCCCAAAGGTACGGCGACTCAAACTGACTGATCTTAAGATTCCATTCCAGACCGCTGGTCAGTGCAGGCGCGGAAATGTTCGACGACCCGATGTATGCCGTTCCAAAACCGTTTTCGCGATGGAAAATGTAGCTTTTGGCGTGAAGGCGCGTCCGCTGGGTGTCGTACGAGACAAAAAGCTCCGCGTGAGACAGTTTTCGGAGTTCCTCGACCGCTTTCAGATCCGTAGCGCCCAGATAGCTGGTCGTCAGGATCCGGATCGGTTTTCCGGCGGCATCGGCTTCCCGAAGTGCGGGGAGAAGGAGACGCAGGCCGCTCCATTTGATGAACGAGCAGAGAATGTCGATCCTGTCCGCGGAAAGGATCTCTTTTTTCAGTTCACTCTCCAGTGTCAGATCCGAGCTGGTTCCCGTGAATAGCGCGGCATTCGTCAATGGCGTATCGGGACGTATGAGTGCCGGGAACCGCTCGTCTTTCACCTGCATGAGGTACCGCAGATCCTCAAAGATCTTTTCTGAATCGGCCGAGTGTCCGCTTCTGCTGTTTCTCGCGACGCATTCTACGATCTGATTGAAAAAATCCGCCTGTTTTTTTGTCCGGTCTTCGCCGCGAAAGGAATCGAGCTGTCTTGCGATCAGACGCGTCAGATGAAGAGCCAGAGCAAACGTACTTTCTTCCGTGTCGAGCGTGCCTTCCTCGGCGGTAAAGCCTTCCGAAAGGTCGGCGATCTTCTCTTTTAGGCCCTGCGTGATGATATTTTCATAAATTCCGGGTCTCAGTTCCATACGATCTCTCCATTTTCGCGGCGATTTTCAGATCCGCTGATCAATATACCAGGTTTTCGATCCATTTCAAGGGGGGGAGCGGGGGAGCTTTGGGGAAAGTTTGTCTGGGAATGGTCATGGCGGTCGTGTGCTGGAGCGTACTGGAGTGCATGGGAAGAGCTTTGAGATGAAAATGGTGATTCTTTGAATTTTAAACGAAGCACCCCCTTGAATATTCATTTCTTTACAGTAAAATGAAGATGTCGATTTTAAAGTATGCCAGTGTGGGTGGCGGTGTGTTTGATTTCGGAGATGTTTATGACGAAAAAATTACCTTATTCTCAATGGCGGTTTCTCTCGGAGGAATCGTCTGAGTGGGTCCAGACCGGGACGATCAGCGCAGCGTGCCGGGATGCGATCCTGGGGCGGTATGAGACTGCGATGAAACGCGATTCACTCCAGAAACTCGGACTGGTGACGGTCCTTTCGCTGGCGGCGCTGCTTTTCGGGTTCTCGATCCTGCTGGTCATCAGCCACAATTGGGCGTCGTTCACGGCCGTTGAGAAACTTTCGATCGTTTTCGGCGCGTTTTTGGCTTCGTGGGGATTCGGAACCATATTTGCCTGGCGGAAGCATCCGGTACTTTCCGAGACCGCGTTCTTCCTCTCCGTGATCCTGTTCGGGGCCGGGATCTGGCAGATCTCGCAGATTTTTCACGTTCTGCTGGATGCGCGCGACGGGATCTTTCTTTGGAGTCTAGGGGCTTTTGCCGTTTCTTTGGCGATGCGGACGCCGGCCGTCTCGATCTTCACGGCATTCCTGCTTGCGTACGGGACGACGGAGTTCTGGTGGCACCCCGTGTGCTTTTCGCATCTGGATGCCCTTTTGCCGACCTTTGCGGCCGTCGGGATCCTTGCTTCCCGTGCGTTTGGGAGATCTGAGCGCTGCGCGGCAGCCGTCCGGTTTTTCTGGTTCCTCGCGCTGGGGTGGTGGTTTTTCATGCTGCCGATCCGTGCGGAGCTGCGTGACTGTCTCTCGCTTTATTTCGCAGCGATGGGGCTTCTGCTGAATCTCATTCCGCGGCTGAACGCGCATTTGCGGGAGAGACCGATGAACGGCGGGGCGCAGTTCTTCACGGTGTGCGGAACACTGATGCTTGGTTTTGCCATGATCCCGTACTCTTTCCAAGAGGTCTGGAACTATGTTTCGATCAGCTGCGACATCGATTTTTTCCTGCCGGTTTGCGGCGTCAGTTTTTTCCTCGCGCTTCTGACCATTGGGGGACTTTCCCTGAAAAAGGGGACTTCGTTTGAGGAAAATACCGCGTTTTTGAAGGAGACCGCGTTTCTGTTCATTCTGGGTTTGTACCTGACGTTCACTCTGCTATGCGCGCCGTACTTCGAATGTGCGGCATTTGTGCCGTCTTCTTTGTTTGTGGGCGTTTTCCTGCACAATCTCTTCATGATGGGGCTGGGACTGCATTTCCTGAATCTCGGACTGCACCGTGTTCTGACCTCTTCTTTCCTCTTTGGCGTGCTGTACTTCATTCTGTGGGCTGTCCTTCGGTACGCGGACCTCTTCGGCAAGGCGGGCGGAATGCTCGGCACGGCAGCAATATTCTTCGGCTGCGGTCTGTTTTTGTGCGGAGTTTCGTGGAGATTCGCGAGAAAAAAGCTGGCGCAGAATGCTCAGGTTTCAGAAATTCAGAAAGGAGGCCGTTGATGAAACGCCGAATTTATCTGTGTGCCGTTTTTCTCGCGCAGGCCGCGTTTTTAGCGGGTCTGCTCTGGTACGCCCTTCTTCCATTCGGACCAGATGCGGTCGAGATCGCCGTTCGGACCGAGCCGGTCGATCCGCGTGACTATTTCCGGGGTGATTACGTGATCTTGAACTACGAATTCAGCCGGGGACCGGAGACCGAAGGATCGGGCACTGTGTACGCTATCCTCGAGCAGGAAGACGGCTCGCACCTTTGGAAACTTGCCGGATGGAGCGATACTCTTCCGGAACGGAACTTCCCAGGCGCGAAACGAGTCGCCATTCGCGGAAATGGTGTGCATGGAACTCAAATCCGGTACGGGATCGAGAAATTCTTTGTTGAGGAGGGGACCGGGACGGAGATCGAGAGGGCATCCTGGGCTTGGGAAAATCGCGGTCAGTATGATGTTGAGGTCACGCTGCGAGTGACGCCGGACGGACGTGCGGCGGTCAAGGATGTGAAACTCGTGCCCGCAGGACCTCCAGCCGACTCGCCGATCGAGTTTTTTCCCTTGCTGTTGGAAGATCCGGTAAACTGAGATTTCAGTGTGCGGTAGTTGACGTAAAACGTTTCTGAATGCAAAAAACTCTGCGGACGGGATCTCATCCGCAGAGTTCTCACAAAAAAGCTTCTTTTAGAGCGTGATCTCAAGGATCTCCGTCGGGAGGGAAGCCTCGAATTTACTGTCTTTTGCCGCAAGGACGCGGATCAGGTACGTACCCGACTTCAAACGCGTGAGCGTCGCGTCGGAAGTCTTCACGCTGACTGAACGCCATGTTTTTCCGCCGTTCGTGCTGTACTGGACCGTGTACTTTTGCGCGAGTTTCGACACATCCGTTTTTGCCGGTGAATCAGACCAGTCGAGTGAGATGGAGTTCGACGTCGATGCCGTCACGCGGAAATTCGTCGGCGCGAGATACGTCGTCTTCGTCGTCTTAACATTCACTTTTGCGAATGCCGAGCCGGTCTTCTCGTTCGCGAACATTAATTCCAGTTTGTACTGGGTGTTACTCTGCGCGTTTGTGACGGTGAAGATGCCGTTCTGGAATTTCACGGTTTCACCAGTCGAGAAATTTGCCGTTCCGCAGCCGTTTTCGAGTACGAAAGTCTTTGAATTACCGTTCATTCGGAACGTTACGGAGTTCGCGGCATTCGCAAGTTCTCCAGTGTAGTTGGTGACTTGGACTGCGAAAGAGTCGTCTTTGCACTGGTCTTTGAGCGCCGTGAGTTTCGGCGTAGTCAGCGGTGCGTAGACTGTCACGGTAACCGATCCCGAGGCGAGAGAGGCCTCAAAATTACTGTCTTTCGCCGCAAGGACGCGGATCTGATACTCACCCGGTTTCATGCGCGAGAGTGTCGTTTCCGTTCCGTTTACGTTGGCAGATCTCCACGATTTTCCGCCGTCGGTACTGTATTGGACGGTGTACTTTTGCGCAAACCTCGACGCATCTGTTTTCGCATGAGCCTCCGACCAGCTAACGGAGATCGTGTTCGCTCCTGTCGAAACCGCGCTGATGTTCGTCGGTGCGAGGTACGTAGTTTTTGTCGTCTTGACGTTCACTTTTGCGAATGCCGAGCCGGTCTTCTCGTTCGCGAACATCAATTCCAGTTTGTACTGTGTGTTGGCTTTTGCATTTGTGACGGTGAAGATGTCGTTCTGGAATTTCACGGTTTCACCAGTCGAGAAATTTGCCGTTCCGCAGCCGTTTTCGAGTGCGAAAGTCTGTGAATTCCCGTTCATTCGGAAGGTCACGGAGTTCGCATCACTCGTAAGTTCTCCCGTGTAGTTCGTCACTTGGACTGCGAACGTGTCGTCTTTGCACTGGTCCTTAGGCACTGCGAGTTTCGGCGTAGTCAGCGGTGCGTAGACCGTCACGGAGACCGGATCTGAAGCAGTGGAAGCCTCAAAATTTCGGTCCTTCACCGCAAGGACACGGATCAGATACTCACCCGGTTTCATGCGCGAGAGCACCGCATTCGTTCCATTTGCGTTGACCGAGCGCCAAGACCTCCCGCCGTCCGCGCTGTACTGGACGGTGTACTTTTGCGCGAGCTGCGGCACATTTGTGTTCGTCTGAGACGCAGACCATTCAAGTGCGATCGAATTTCCGGAGACCGCGAGCACTCGGAGGTTCGTCGGAGCAAGGTACGCCTTATTTTCTGTTTGTGCCTTTACGGTTTCCGACCACGCAGAGTTAAAGTAGTCGCCCACTCCGTTTGCTTTCGCGCGGAAGAAGTACGTCGTATTCGTATTCAGTTTCGTGACTGTTTGTATTCCGGACGCGGTAAACGTTAGCGTTCGTGCGTTGGTGAAATTCTCGTTTTCTGCGTATTCCAGCGTGAAGCTGTTTGCATGCGCAACATTTTCGATCATCAGTGAGACCGTGTTTGCGCCATTGGCAGATGCTGTGAGTACCGGAGCGGGAAGCGTGATCCTTTTCGTCGTTGTGCTTGCAGTTTTTGACCACGCGGAGTCGGAGTAATTGCCTGTGCCGTTCACTTTCAGACGGAAGAAGTACTTCGTGTTCGCGTTCAGGCCCGTGACTGTCTGAGTGCCGGACACGGTGAACGTCAGCGTTTGAGCGTTGGTGAAATTGGAGTTTTCAGCGTATTCGAGCGTGTAACCGGCGGCGTTCTTGATGTTCTCGATCGTCACGGTGACGGAATCCGGAGCCGCTGCCGAGACGGTGAGCGACGGAGTCGAAAGAGCGATCTTTTCCGTTTGCGCGCTTGCGGTTTCGGACCACACGGAGTCGGCATAGGCCCCCGTGCCGTTTGCTTTCACACGGAAATAGTACATTGTGTTAGCCGCCAATCCCGTGACCGCCTGCCTTCCGGATGTGGTGAACGTTTTCGTCCGAGCGTTCGTGAAGTTGGCATTCGTCGAATATTCCAGCGTGTAGCCGCTCGCATTCTGCACGTTTCCTATCGTTACCGTGACCGAATCAGAACTCGCGGCCTGAGCGGTGAGCGACGGGATGGAAAGCGTGATCTTTTCCGTCGTGACGCTCTCGGTTTCCGACCACGCGGAGTCGGCACGGTTTTCCGTTCCGTTTGCTTTCACGCGGAAGAAGTACGTCGTGTTCGCGTTCAGGCCCGTGACCGTCTGCGTACCGGCGTTGGTGAAAGACCGTGTTTGTGCGTTGGTGAAATTCGCGTTTACGGCGTATTCGAGCGTGTAACCGGAAGCGTTTTCCGAGTTCCCGATCGTCAGCGAGACGGAGTTTGCGCCATCAGCGGAGACTGTGAGCGCCGGTACCGGGCATGTAGGACAGGAAACGGAGATGACCTGATTGCCGCTTATGATGGTCATCGGCAGAGATGGGACCGTTGATGATTTTGTTGCGATTTCTTCTCCATCGGCATTTTTGAAAATAGATCCATCGTCTGACAAAATTTTCAGGGTATTCACTGCCCCAGGCGCGACTGTGATCTTACGCAACTGCGGAATTTTGCGGATCGAAAGGAATTGAAGGGCTGTACAATTGGAAAAGTCCAGCTCTATAAATGCGTTTCCGTAAGCGTACACACTTTGGAGAGAACGGCACGCCGAAAAGTCAAGAGCTGTGAAACTGTTTTGGTAACAGATCAGGTCGACAAGGTTCACACATTCGGAAAGATCCAGAGTCGTAAGCCTGTTTCCTTGACAATTTAAAGCCGTAATGTTCGTGCAGCCGGAAATATCTATCGAAGTCAGCTTGCATTGATCGCATTGCAGATTTTGAAGCGCGGTACATCCCGAAACGTTTAATGTTGTGACCTTGCTGCTGTTACAATGCAAACTGGAAAGAGACGTACAGTTCGAAGCATCCAGCGACGTGAGCGTCGTTCCCGCAACGTTCAGAACGGTAATCGAAGTGCATTCGGAAATATTCAGTCCCGTAACTGCGTTTCGGAGAAGCCGCAGTGTCGTCAGATGCGTGCATCCGGAAACATCCAGAAAACCGATCAGTTTTTGATCATCCGGAGTGTATGCCGGGCGCTGCCAATCGATCTCGCTGATCCGCATGATACCATCGACGTTTTCCCACGTGACGCCAGCCCAGGTACTCGGATCGTGGATCGTGAATGCGGAGTTCAGTTTCGTTCCGTTCATCACTCCATTTTCGTCGGTCTGCGTGAGGAATGATGCGAGGCGGAGGTAATCGTGTCGGTCATACGCCGGCATCTCAATGTCGGATCCGGAGGCGAGTGTGACTATCGTCATCCAGCCTTCATTTTCATTATTCGTAATGAACATGGGAAGAACCGGGAGCGTACAGCTGGAGCTGCCGATCATTCCTCCCAGCACATTTTGAAAATCACTGCCGTTGGATTCGATCACCAGTTTACCGACTGCGCTTTCCGAGACCAATACTTTGTCCAGCAGCGGCATGTCGGAAATTTCGAGTTTTTCAAGAAGCTCACAGTTCGAAATATCCAGTGTGGTAATTGGATTGCTGTAACACGAGAGCTTCGTCAAAGCAGTACAGCCGGAAACATCCAGCGAAGTGAGGGCGTTATCGCCGCAAAGCAGTTTTTCCAGTGTTTGGCACGAGGACAAGTCAAGCGACTCGAGACTGCTTTCGATACAGCGCAGGGTTTTAAGAGCTGTACAGTCGGTGATATTCAATTCACGAAGTTTGGCATTATCGTAACAGTACAGCAGCCATAAAGCCGTGCATCCGGAAACATCCAACACCTCAAGATCGGCATTTTCATGAAGATCGATTATTTGGAGGCTGGTACAGCCAGACAGGTTTACGGATATGACATTGTCATTTCCGCAGAACATAAAATCTGTAATGTTCGTAAACCCGGAAAGATCGAGAGTGCCGCAAAGGTCTTTGTTGCTCCAGTGAATGAGGTAGACCCGCCTCGTCCCATTTATGGAGTTCCAGGTAAGACTGCCCCACGTTGTTACTTTGTTCGGATCGTAGTTGGGATTCAGTTTCGTGCCGTTTTTCACGCCGTTTTCGTCGGTCTGTTCGAGGAATGACTGGAGCTTGAGGCATTCCGTTTCATCGTATCCGGCGAACGGAGAAACTTCTTCTGTCGTGACGCTCACCGTTTCCGACCACTCGGAGTCGAAATAGACTCCTGAACCCTTTGCTTTTACGCGGAAATAGTACGTTGTATTCGCGTTCAGGCCAGTGATCGACTTTGATTGAGAGTAGAGGAGCTGCAGCGTTTGCGCGTTGGTGAAATCCGCGTTTTCCGAATATTCCAGTATGTATGGGAATGGGTAGTCAACTTCTTCGAACGTTACGAGGACGGCATCGGAACCGGAGGGGAAGACACTGAACGCCGGGACGGGCAGAACGGCACTCTCGAACGTGATCTGGCGCGTTCCTTTGGTATTGGAGGCCGTAAAGGGAAGGACCGACGGCGTGAAGATCCCATCCTCGGTCAGCGTGCCGGCATTTTCCGGATACTGCCAGGAATCATCCAACGGATCGATCAGGATCTGGAGTTCTCCGAGGACCTCTTCAGACAGCAGGACCGTTTCCAAATGTTCCTCTACCAGTATCAGTTCCTTGAGAGTGTTCTGGGCCGAAAGGTTCACAAAATTGAAGTCATTTCCCTGCAGCGAAACGTTTTGCAGTGCGGAACAGCCGCGCAGTTCGAGTTCATCGATGCCAATATCGTGAAGAACCAAGGTCTCTAAGTGAGCACAGTCGGAAAGATCCAGCTGCCCGGCAAGATCCAAAGAAACTCCAGGTACCCAATGAATACTCTTCACGTGCTTTACACCGTCGATTTCTTCCCAGGTGATGCCGGCCCATGTGCTTGCGTTGTCGGCATCGTACGCGGGATCCAGTTTCGTGCCGTTCTTCACGCCGTTTGCGTCGGTTCTTTCAAGGAATGTACGAAGCTGGGTACATTCGGTCTCATCGTATGTGAGGGAAGGAGTCTCGACGACAGTCGTGAAACTCTGCCATTCAGAATACGCGTATTCCAGCACGGGCCAGAGTACTTGCGCACATGTGCGGATGTAGTACGTCGTACCGGGCTGGAGGTCCGTGAGCGTGTTTGTTCCCACCACGGCACTCCAGAATTTGGCATCGGAGTAGTCCGCTTTCGTTGCAATTTCCAGCAGATATTCATCTGCTTTGGGGACGCTCTCTACATTGAGCGTTACGGAGTGTGCGTCGACAGATTGTATCGTAAACTCCGGGGCAGCAAGTTTGATCCCATCGCCGATGGTGAAGGTGCGAACGACGGTATTGTTCGCTTCATTGTACTCATCGACGTCATTTTCAGAGTCGATCGTCAGTGTCAGCGTGTAAACACCGGCAGCCAGTGTTCCCATATATTTGTCGGTGGTATGATAGAAATATCCCTGGTCGATCGAATCGTAAGAAAAGGTCTTTATCTCCGGCTCAGTGAGGTTTCCTCCCTCAAGGGTGAGTGTACAGGAAATATCGCCGGATGGCAAAAATGAATAATTCGCAAAGGAAAAACTCACATAGACCTTACTGTATTCGGGGAGGTTATCTACGGCGACAGTACTTTCAGACCCCGACTGTATGAACAGGCAGTCGCTCCAGCCGTAGTTTGTGGGAACGTACGGCGCCAGCTCGCCTGGAGCATGGGTATCGTACGGCATATTCAGGAAATGGAGATCTTCCAGATAGCCGGTGTCTCCGCCGTATTCAACGTCTGGGTGCGGAAAATGGTACCTCCCAGCCTCCTCATCGTATGTGATCTCGTATGTGGTGAGTTTATCGGTCATATCGTTAGAGTCGGCAACGATCAGTCCGGTATATCGCTCAAGTTCGTCAACGGAGTAGGCTGTGTCGTAAGTGTATCCGTAAAGAGACATAGCGTGTCCGCCCGTACGATTCCCGTTCGCATCATAGGCACCAACAGACAGTCCAACCGCAGTATAATGATCCTTAAGATTTCGGTCCATTTCCTGCATCGTGTCGGCAGTTACTCTGAAACAGTCCGCGTAACTGTACGCTTCCGCTAACTCTTCAAGAGAATAGAAACCTCGAATGCTTCTGTAAGGATCCTTAGGAATACTATGGCCGTCGTATTCCCCGGTGAAGAACCAGAGAAGGCCGCTTTGGATAGTTCCTCCGGCATTTGCAAAATATTTGCGGAAATATTCCGAATAAATGGTGTCTGCAGCTGTCCGATAATTGCTTTGCGCATATCGTGTCGCCCAGCCGGAATAATCGAGCATATTCGCTGTAGTTGCTGCCCAGCAGAGATTGCAGTCTACGCCGCCGGAGTAGGGATCTTCTTTGTCGGCATCGACATAGTCATCTGTTTTAAGTACCGCTGTGTTGATGATCGTCTGTACTTTCTCGGCATCAGCAGCCTCAATGCCGGTCAGGTACGCCCACTGTGTTCCGCCGAGCCAGACTTCCCCCGTCCACCTTTTTTGCGTGTCCGTGATAGTCGTGTCCTCTGTATTTTCGGCCAAAGTTCCCAGCTGATCAATGGAAATTTCCGCTCCGGCACTGACTGCGGATGAAGAGGTGGTCCTGTTCTCCACCGTCATCGTGTCGGCTGTCGGCGTGTCGGCTGTCGGCGTGTCGTCAGTTTCTTCTAGAAGAAAAGAGATGCCCTCAGCATAAACCTGCGCATCGGAACTGAACCAGAGCAGTTCTTTCGGCGCGGCAGCGCGGTCAGTGCTGCCGGCAAATGTGACCGTGTCGAGGAACACTGTTCCGGAATCGATCAGTACCACGGACGCTCCAAGAGGCGAGTCGGTCAGCGCGGCATCCGGAGACGCACTGCCGGTGAAGAGCATACCGCCAAGAGAAAGGCACGTATTGGTTCCCGTGACGGTCAGAATGTCGGTCAGCTGCACGGCATCGAGAATAAGCGGTGAGTCGCCGAGACCTACGATGGTGAGCGAGCCGGAAATTGCCGAATCGATGTTGACGGCAAGTTTGTCCGTCGGCACAGTGAACGTGAGCGTATTGTGATCCGCAGAAGTCCGTACTGCGATCAGGTCGGAATTTTCAGTCCGCGCGGCAGTTTCAACGGCTTCCTTTAATTCGGCCAAGCCGTCCCCTTCCGCAAGATCCAGCGTGATGATGTTCAGACCGTCCGCTGTTTCAGGAAGTGCCAGCGCGGAATATTTTGCTGTCAATTCCTCGAATTCCCCCGAATTAAAAGGGACGGCACTCAAAAGGCGGCGATCTTCAAGGGATTCAAATTTTAGTGCGCGGCGTTTGTTTTCAGAATGTTTTTTGTATGTCATCTTAAAAATCCTTTAAAGTCATGATGCTTCGATGTGATCGATCCAGATCACACCATAATATTGATTCTATTGTTTTTGCCCCAAAAGTCAAGGGGGTATTGTGCGATTTTTAAAAAATCGAGATTTTTTTTGTGAAACGCTGTTAGAATAGGTTTTGTAACATTTAATGGGTCTTTCGGTACAGCGCGTGTGCCTCGATATAGCGAACGACACTGTCCGGCGTCTGGTAACGGATACTTTCCCCCTTCGCAGTACGTTCACGTATCTCGGAACTTGAAAATGCGACCGCCGGCATTGGGACTCGAGATTTTCGGATCCTGCGCAGACATGCAGGTGAAGCGACTCCGGAAAGAAAATGGAGATCCTCCACTTCGCAGCCGTTTCTTCCGATAACTGCCGGAGTTGCAAATTCACAGATCCTCGCCGGCTCGTACCAGTCGGGAAACGTTCGGAGCATATCTTCCCCCATGAGCAGAAATAGTTCCGCATCCGGGTACTTTCCATGAAGGTATTCGACCGTGTGTACGGTGTAACTGACCTGTTTCTGCTTTAGCTCGAACGATTCCAGCACAAAAGCCGGATTTCCGCGTAACGCCAAGCGCAGCATCGCGACCCTGTCCGCTTCCGGCGTGAGGTACTTTCCCTGCTTGTGCGGCGGAATACGCGCTGGAATGAAAAGGACTCGATCCAGCTTCAGAGTCTCCCTCGCCGTTTCCGCCAAAAGCAGATGACCAAAATGGACCGGGTCGAACGTGCCTCCGTAAATGCCAATCCTCATATGGTATTTTTCTAGTGAAATAGGGGCGTATTCTTACTGAAGTATGAGCCGTTCGATAAAATCGATGGAAACTTTCAGCGAACTGATCTCGCCGCGGAATCCCATGACCGACTGATCCACGCGTTCCGTCAGCATGATCGCTCGGCCGCGGTCCACATCAAAAAGAAAGATCCCTTCGTAAAGACGATCGAGAAGCTGTGCGCGGATGCTCATATCCTGTATCGGCGAGAGGATCTTTGTCGAGTAATCGATTCTGGCGATGCCGTTCGAGACGCTTTGCAGAGTGAAACGCTGGATCATCTCGACGCGTTTCAGATCTCCGACTTTGTTCTGTACATAGACTGGATACTGATGCGTCCAGCTGTGACCGACCGGAATGGCTTCTTCGGGGAAGAGGATGCAGACGTACGCCTGATTCGCCTGCTGCACGATCGTGGAGGCGCGGTAGTCCTTTCTCGAAAGCTGTTCGCCGCGAGCAGAGATCTCAACTCGGGAAAGATCGCGTCCAAGGGACTCCGGGACTGTGTCGAAACCTTCTTCCGGCACCATTTCCTTCCGACTGTCAAAGGTACGCGTCGAACCATCCTCGCGCCGTTCCCGCATATCGACCCACGGGACCTGATTCACGATGGTCCCCGTTCCGTTTTCATCAACGCTTTCAACTGCCCAAGTCTTCATCGAGTGCGTGTAGGTATCGACGTTTTCTGTCTGCGTCCCGACCTTCGTGACGGTTCGATTACTGTGCGTCACTTCCCAGTTCAGCACCGTGCCTTTTGTCCAAGTGTAGCGCAGGAGGTAGGTCTTCTTTGCGTCTTGATCCGAAGTACCGGCCTCCTCGCCGAAACAAACAGGCGTACAGGAGAGCAGGAGCGCCGCCAGACAAAGTACCGGAAGTACGCAAAGCGCGGAAAAGGTAGTACCAAGCCATTTTTTCATCATTATTCTGATTCCTTCCCGAAAGTATTATCGATCCCTGAAATTCGGTTTTCTACGTTGACGAAATGACCGCCCCAGCCCAGTTTTTTTTGAAGTTTCAAGAAATAGGAACTTCCTGGAAGTTCGATCATCTGGAGTGAGTTTTTCGACGGAGTAACGTATACGGTCTCCTTTGCGGTGATCTCAGCGATACGCGTTCCGTCAACGACGACTGCGGCTTTCCCCGAGCCGGATGTGAGCCGAAAGCAAAAGGTACGCTGCGCGGAATCCACGATGGGACGGAAAGTCATCGAGTGCGGCGCGACGGGAGAAAGGACTACTGCATCAAGTCCGGGACGCAGTATCGGTCCGCCTGCCGAGAGATTGTGAGCCGTGGAGCCAATGGGAGTTCCAAGGATCAATCCGTCGCAGTGGCACGTGGTCAAAAATTCGCCGTCCGCCCAAATATCGACCTCCACGATGTGGAAATCTGCGCTCTGTATCGTGACTTCATTCATGACGAATGAAGAAATCCCGGGCTGAGAGTCGCTGGTCTGCGGACCGTCAAGCGTCACGAGGCAGTTTAAAAGACGATGGGAGGAAATGGAAAACCCGAACATATCGTACTGTTCGCCGCAGCCGTGCCGTTCATCTTTGCATTGCCGTCCAGCTTTACTGTGACTTTCGGCAGACTGTATTTCACCGCAGATCGGAGAAATATTCTGATCGCGTCCCCGAAGCATCTCAAGCCATGATGGTCCGTGATCGCGCTTCAGAAGAGAGAGTTTTTCCAAAACATCCGGCAGACTGTCGTTGCGTGACAGACCTGCGAGAAACCCAAGTCTTCCAAGGTTTACCGAGAGAACGGGAAGCTGGTGTGTTCCCATCTGCTGGACTGCGCGCAAAATGGAACCGTCGCCGCCAAAAACCAGCGCGATGTCCGCCTCTGTACAGGAAAGATCCGCTTTCCCGGTCAGATCTTCCTGAACGATCTCGACTTTTTGTTCAATAAGAGGGCGCAGCTGTTGGATCGTTTCCGCCACACCCGTTCGGTTTTGGTACCCAAGAACGAGAACCCTCATGGAACCTCCTGAACCTCCAGGACCTCCGGAAAAAACAGGGGCAAGCATCGGTCCTGCCCCTTTCATCCTGTTTACTTCTTACTTCGTGAATTTGACCTGTTCCACTCCCAGCGAACGCAGGTCCATCGTGCCGACGCCGAGTTCCGCACCCTTGGCGAGATAGGAAACTTGCTCCAGCGGCATGTTTACGATAAAATTGAAGAAGCGTGTCGCGGCTGTGTCGAGAGCGACCGGATCCGTGCCCATGAACATCGTGCGCGTCTGTACGACGTCTGCCAGCGAACGGCCTTTCGGACCGTTGGATTTCATCGTGCGGTACGCATCAACGATCGTGAGGACCGGTTTGCGCAGCGTATTGATGTCCGCGATGCACTGATGCAGATCGTTCGTGTGGAAGAAACGGCGGTCCCAGACGATCCCCATGAGGTTTTTCATCGCGATAGTCATTTTGGCGCCGCTGTGGTTTTTCAGGCACGGAATGTTGATCCAGACGTCGGCGTCCAGAACGGCATTCAGAACGAGCGCCTTTTTGAGGTTCTTTCCTTCCGGGATCTCCACTTCGCGATAGTAGCTCACGTCATTTCCTGGAAGCATCTTTCCGCCGGCGTTGATGACGGCTTCCTCGATCTTGCTTGCCTGGTAGCTCCGGCGCCATTCATCACACGTATGATCCACGACGTTGACTTCTTTCGCACCTGCTTGCAAACACGCACGGACCACTGCGGCGACGAGGTCCGGGTTTGTGTTCGCTGCAAGTTCCGGAGCGCGGTCCCAGCCGATATTCGGTTTGATGCAGACGACCTGGCCTTTTTTCACAAAACGTTCAATCCCGCCAAACTTTGCAATGGAAGCCGCAAACATTTCTTCCGGTTCACCGCCCATTGCGATGACCATGTCGGTCTCTTTGGAAGCCGCTGCACGTTGCGCTATTACGGACGTCGCACCTTCCATGGAGATCATGGTGGCAGCACCGACGGCGGCAATGGATTTCAGGAAATTGTGGCGATTCATCATAATTTGGGTCCTTTATAGTTGGGGTCCTTTGTCGAAAATCTCGCTTGATCAGCTTACTTGAAATTCCCGCGCCTGAGCAGGAACAGAACAGTCTGCATGGGAATGCCGACTAAAACTGGCCCTATTTTACACGATGATACCAACTTCTGCAAGGGCCATAAGGATAAATTTTCGCATTTCTTGCATATTTTTCCTAAATAATCTGTTTTTAGAGAAAGTTTGAGATCGTAGGACCGGGTACTGGAGAGCGTTTTACGCCGCCAGGATCAGAAAAATGGTATAAATGGTAAAAGAATCGATGACAAAGTACGGTGACTGTGGGAAATTTTGCGGGGGATTAACGTTCATTTGGAAAAAATCAGGGCTTTTTTGGGGTAGGAATGGAGTTTTTTTATTGGAAAATCTGCAAAATTGACCGTTTTTTAAGCCCCTCCCCCTTTTCTTTCTTCATTTTTTTGATATAGTTAAGTATTGTGACGTATATTTTTGTCCATCCTGTAAAAAACGAAATGGAAGCATAATTTACGTTTAGGGAGTTTTCAGCTTTCAGGGAGGGATCGTTTCTCCTGAACGATCAGTTGAAGAGTTCCGTATAATCATAGCAGTCAATGGAATAGCCTGTGCGGTATGCCGAGGAGTTCGGGCGGAGAGTGTCCTTTGCTTTCGATATATTAAAGGAATGCACTTCAGCGGCGCAGACTGAAAGAGATTTTTTTCAAACCAGACGGTTTGATTGAGTTTTTATCACAGAAGGGGATAAAAAATGCCAAGAGGCGGAAAACGTAAAGGGGCTGGTCGTCCGAAGGGAACTGGAAAGTTCGGAGTTCCGACGAAAGCGATTCGCGTTCCCGAATCGATGGTCGATCAGATTGTGAATTTCATCCATCGCAAAGGGGATGTCTATCCGATGTACCCGAATACCTGTCAGGCCGGTTTTCCGGCTGTGATGGAAGAATTGCCGGCGGAAGGTATGGATCTGGCCGGTTTTCTGGTACAGAATCCTGCCGCGACGTTTTTTGTGCGTGCAACTGGTGAATCGATGATCGGCGCAGGCATTTTTGCTGATGACGTTCTTGTTGTGGACAAAAGTGCGGAACCGGAAAATAATGACATCGTTATCGCGGTCATTAACAATGAGTTCACGGTGAAGCGTCTGGTCCGCAAGGATGGATCCACGGAACTTCGCAGCGAGAATCCCGACTATCCGTCCATTGCCATTCCGGAAGGTACGGAACTCAACATTTGGGGCGTCGTCAAGTTTGCGATCCACTCTGTCTGAGTGTTTGCCCGATTTGAGAGATCGAAAAATAAATGCCTGACGGTGCGTTGTGCCGCTCAGGCTGATTTTTTAGACGGCGGCAATTGGAGAGAAATGGGGAGGACGGATGGTTTTTATGAGGAATTTTCCAATTTTTTTTAAGAAATTTGGTCAAAAAGCTCTGGAAAGCCGTTTTCTTTGAGCCCCTCCCCCTTCCATCCGGTTTTATTTTTGATATAATTGTTTTACTTTATATTTCAGACCGCGGTCGAGTCTGCGACTTTTTGGGGATGCCCAGACTGCTGTCTGAGAGAATGTGTTGTCAAGATCACCATATCATAATTAAAGGGACGAATTCATGGCGAAGTATCAAGTCGATAGTATCCGAAACATCGCACTTTGTGGGCATTGTAGCACTGGTAAGACCACGATGGTTGATAAGATACTCCACCGAACCAAGGCCATCAATCACACGGGTACCGTGGATGCCGGAAGCAGCTTCTGCGATTGCGAAGAAGAAGAAAAGGCACATAAATATACGATCGAATCCAAACTCACCCACTTCGATTACAAAGGCAAGCTCTTCAATCTTATCGATACGCCCGGTTATCCGGATTTCATTGGTCAGACGATCGGTGCGATGAACGGCGTCGATAACGTGGCGGTCGTCATCAATGCGCAGAGCGGTATCGAAGTGAACACCCGCCGTGTTTTCAACGAGGCGAAAAATCTCGGACTTGGCCGTTTTATCGTCATCAACAAACTGGACGGCGATAATATCAAATTTGACGAACTCGTTGATCAGATCAAGGATGTTTTTGGTTCGGAATGCTGTCTGATGAACACGCCGGATACTGTCGGTGGCGGTTTCTCCGCTGTGAAGTCCTGCATGGACGATGAAGCGTTCATCGAACAGGTCGTCATGTGCGACGACGACTGGATGATGCAGTTCATGGAAGGCGAAATGCCGACCGAAGCTGACCTGGCTGTCCTGCTTCCCAAAGCAGTCGCCCAGGGACTCATCGTTCCGATCCTCTGCACCAGCGGCAAAAATGAAGTCGGTCTCGACGAACTGCTCGATGCTATCGCGCTCGCCGGTCTGAATCCGGGAATGTCTGCGAAGACGGCGAAAGACGCCAATGGCGAAGAATTTGAACTCAAAGCGGACGCTTCCGAACCGCTCGTCGCTCAGGTCTTTAAGACTCGTGCGGACCCGTTCGTCCAGAAGCTCAGCTACTTCCGTGTTTACCAGGGCACGGTCAAGACCGGCGATACGGTTCCGGTCACTGGAAGCCGTAAGGGACTGAAGGTCGCGCAGCTCTTCCAGATGCTGGGTAACCAGACCGTGGCTCTTGACGAAGCCGGTCCGGGCTACATCTGCGCTGTTACGAAAGCGGAAGATCTCTACACGAGCACGACGCTCGGCAACGCCACGATGAACGAGATCACGTTCCCGACCCCAATGGTTTCGCTGGCTGCGACCCCGAAATCCCGCGGCGACGAAGGTAAACTCTCCGGCGCACTGGCCAAGCTGTGTGACGAAGACTCCACGTTCAAACGCGATCAGGATGCCCAGACGAAAGAACTCGTCATCACCGGTATGAGCGAACTTCACCTTCAGATCCTGCGTGAGCGTCTCAAGAGACGCGACAAGGTGGAAGTCGACACGAAAGAACCGAAAATTCCGTACCGTGAAACGATTCAGCGCAACGGCGACGGCAGCTACCGCCACAAGAAACAGTCCGGCGGTTCCGGTCAGTTCGGTGAAGTCCACATCCGTATGTATCCTTTCCCGGGCGGTACGGATCCGGCTGAATTCTGCACGAAGGACAAATTCCCGACGCTGAAAGAATTCCATCATGACCCGGAATTCAACTTCCTGTGGATCGACACGGTGACCCAGGGTTCGATCTCCGACAACTTCAAGCCGGCCATCGAAAAAGGTTTCCGCGAAAGAATGACCAAGGGCGTCATTGCAGGCTGCAAAGTCCAGGATATTGCCGTTGAACTTTACTTTGGTAAGATGCACGACGTGGACTCTAACGAAACGGCCTTCAAAACGGCGGCTTCGATGTGTTTCCGTAATGTGTTCCAGGAATGCAAGCCGACACTGCTTGAGCCGGTCGTCAAGATCGAGATCACGATCCCGAACGACAAAGTCGGTGATATTTCTGGTGACCTTTCCACGCGCCGCGGTCGTCCGCTCGGTATGGAAAGCGCCGGCGGCGGAATGCAGACGATCATCGCTGAGATCCCGCTTGCTGAAGTCACGACGTACGCTCGCGTTTTGGCTTCCATGACGGGCGGTCAGGGAAGTTATACGCTGGAGTTTGACCGTTACGATGTCGTTCCGGGCAACATTATCCAGGACATCATTGCGAAGAATAAGCAGGAAGAAGAGGAAGAATGAGTTTTGTGACTCTATTTTCTTCATAAACTACCGGAGGGGGCGAGATGGAAAAGTTTCGCTCCCTTTTCTTTTTCATCTAACAGTTTACTTTTTAAGAATGGCGATTATTTTTTTGCTGAAAATTCTAAAAATAAAAAATAGAATCTCCGTTTAAGTGTGAAAAATGACGATATATTTAAAAATTTTTTCGTAATTTGCAGTAAAAGGGTAGATTATGGTTCATTGTTTGAGATCGTATCGTTCGCATTTCGGTTTGTGTGCTGTTTTGGTGTTTGCCTGCATACATTCGATTTGGGTTTTACCAGTAAATGCTCAGCTTTGGGGGCGTTTTCAGCAGAGTAATCGCATCCTCCCAGAGGAAAATACTTATTCGAGCGGTCGTGCCGTTCAGGGCAAAACAGAACCGACGCCGAAGATCAAAGGTGCGGACCAGAATACCTATTTTCAGACATTTAAACATTTTGATGTTTATCCTCCGCAGGACGAACCTCGTTCGCCTTATACGGGACTTTTGGGTAGTTCTGGGATCGTAGATCAGTCGATCCGTGATGTCGTTGCCGGTATTTCCGAGCGTCAGTTGAATGACCGATACAATCAGTGGCGCAGTTACCTTGCAGGTGTGATGCGCAATACTCAAGGTGTCCGTTCTGGTTCGGAGCTGAATGGGCTTGGGCGTTTGACGTGGTTTAATGAGATCATGGCGGATCCGCTCAAGGGAGCTGGTGAAGCGGAAGTGTTTACTCGTCAGCTTCACGTGCAGCTTTGTGCCGGCAGGATCGGTTTTTGCAAATCTCTTAAACGGGCAGCCGGCCGGATGGATGTGAATGGAGATTCGATACGGATCCCGGATTATTTTAAAGCGGATCAGTCTGGTAATGCTGCGTTGAATGCACTCGAAAAGGCCTTGATCGAGACACTGATGTGTCATGGGCGTGCAATTTCGCCTTTGAGCAAGGAAGAGCTTGCGCGTATCTCGAATTATGCTCATCGGAATCTAACGATCGATGCCTCTGTTGGGCATACAGTTTCGATGCGCGGTTCTGCCAAAATACAGATCCAGGCGATGCAGAAGATCGATCAGAGTGCGATGTATGAAGGACTGGCGGAGCTTTCCCTGCTCATGGATCCTAATTTTATCCGGATCCTTGACAAACTTCCTGAAAACAGCGGTGAAAATTTGACGTATGAGGGCGTTACTGGAACGATCATGCGAGTCATTGAAACGCAGGCGGGCGTCATGATCGTTGGCGGTCGCGGAGCGAATACC
Organism: Thermoguttaceae bacterium; assembly: GCA_017403345.1. GTDB lineage: Bacteria > Planctomycetota > Planctomycetia > Pirellulales > Thermoguttaceae > RGIG3701. The sequence continues at coordinate 17,367 of JAFQOH010000223.1, read as the reverse complement.
TATGACATCGAAAAGATGCCGAATGTCTGTGCTATCGTGGATCTGGATGGTGACGACACGTATCTTGAGGGTACCGTGACTCTGAAACGTCCGATCCTTGCGATCTTGGATATTCATGGCAACGATACCTATCGCGGAGATCTGCCGGGGATCCAGGGAAGCTGTATTCTTGGTATCTCCATGCTCGTGGATGCGCAGGGGAATGACAAATACATTGCGAAACACCATGCGCAGGGGTCTGCGATGGGCGGAGCGTGTGCTTTGGTCGATTTTGACGGTGATGATTCCTACGACGGTGTACGCCGTCTGCAGGGAACCGCGGTTTGCGGTATCGGGATCCTGATCGACCGTCGCGGAAACGATAAATACCATGCTGCCATGTGGTCGCAGGGAATGGGACAGACGCTCGGCTGCGGTATCCTCGAAGACTGTACTGGTGATGATTTCTATTATACCGGCGGAATGTACTATGATTCCTACCCTGAGACCCCTGGATATGAAGGCTGGGGACAGGGGCTTGGCACGGGCATTCGCGGTGTCGCGGCCGGCGGTATCGGCGTCCTTCTTGAAGGAGAAGGAAATGACCGATATGAGTTCGATTATATTGCGCACGGCGGCGGGTACTGGATGGGACTTGGTTTCCTGCGTGATTTTGAAGGGGATGACGTGCATCAGGGATCCACTTCCGTCATGTGGGACGGCAGGCCGCGTCAGGAACGGAAATTTCAGCGTTTCAGCTCCGGATTTGGGTGCCATTATGCGGCTGGTTTCTTCTTTGAAGATAGTGGTGACGACACCTACTGGGCGTCGATCATGTCTCAGGGATTTGCGTGGGATTGCGGCGCAACGTTCTTCTATGATTACCTTGGTAATGACGTTACGACGGGTGCCGGAAGCGGAAATCAGGGGCAGGGTGCACAGGCAAGTCTCGGTGTGATGGTGAATTTCAGCGGGGACGACAAATACGTTGGATCAAGTCAGGGATACGCGTCAGGAAACATTACGTATCATGATCTTCCTCAGTGCGGCGGCAACTTCAGTTTTTTGATCGACTATGGCGGAACAGATACGTATGGAAGTCGTGCGAAAAACAATGCGAGCGTTCGGCGCGGAATGAACGGCGGTTTTTTGATCGACCGGCCGACGCAGGAAGAGTTTGAAGAACTGGGAAAGGCTAAGGAAGCGGGGGAAGCTGTTTCTTCCGATGCGAAATGATCTGTGATCATTAAGATCCTTTAGAATGAAACACGCAGGAACGCTATTGGTCCTGCGTGTTTTGTTTTTTCATTTTTCTGTTAGGCTTTTTTCTGTTAGACTTTGGAGTCAACCCACCATTTCGATGAATTTTTCATAGGCCGGCGTTTCGAGCTCTGGTTCTTCCGGTCCACGCCACCTAGGTGAAAGACTGTTTTCTATCCCGAGTTGGTCGCAGATGCGTGAAACGATGAAATTCACGATCCCGTTCAGGTCGGAGACTCCCTGGTAGAACGCAGGCGAAGCGGGAAGGATGATCCCTCCGGCACGTGCGATGCGCGTCATGTTTTCCAGCTGAATGAGCGAATAGGGCGTTTCGCGCGGAACGAGAATGAGTTTCCGATGCTCTTTCAAATGGACTTCCGCCGCCCGATGGATCAGATTTAGGCTCAATCCGGAAGCGATCGCCCCCAGTGTCCCCATCGTGCAGGGACAGACGACCATTCCGTCTGTGCGATAGGACCCGGACGCGATCGCCGCGGTGAAATCATCGCAGCGATGAAAGTGAATGCGTCCTGATGGGAAGAATTTGGATTCACAGCTTGCGGAAAGTCCCAGAGCACACGGAGTAAATTCCTGGCGCGGGATGGAGATACCGATCTCTGTTTCGAGGACCTCATATGCAGTGTCACTGATGACGAGATGGATCTCACATTCGCAGGTACTCATGACTTCCAGAAGCCGCACGGCATACGCCATTCCGCTGGCACCTGTTAATGCGACGACAAATTTTCGCTTGCACATCGAATGAACTCCTTAATGGATGAGATGAATGTTTGGAAACATCGTTTACTCCATTCTAGAAAAGTCGACAAGGTTTGCGTGTAGTGTGTATTTTCCTATTTGGCAAGCTCGGCACACTGCTGTAAAAGCGCGCGTACCGAGCTTGAAGAGAAAACTTAGTGAACGAGCGTTTCCATCGTGCGTTCTTCGCCGTTTTCATCCGTCCAGGAGATACGGTACTTTCCTTTGAATCCGCGGAATTTCAGCTCAAGGGAAGAGCTTTCCGCTTTCTGAGTGAATTGGGTCTTCCATTCATGATTGATGAGATGGTCTAGGGCATAGAAGGAAGGTTTCGGAAGAGCATCTCTCGTGAGGAGTCCGGAGGTGGTCGGTTCACCCGGTGCGCCGCAGTCATCGACGACATTCCACCACGTGATCCCCATCATGTTTGGGATCGAGAACCACATGCGGTAGAGATTCCGTGCGACGATCGCCTGAATGTCCCGTCCGACAGCATCGTCATTCGGCGCGGTGATCGTGATCTCGCTCAGGTGGATCGGCAGACCGGTTTGGCTGAGAATCTCCATGCGGTCCCAGATCTGCTCGGGGGTCTGGATCTCTTTTCCCTCCGCGATACTGAGGGTCTGCTTCGGATTGAAAAGGTGCATCTGCGACCCGATGATGTCGATCTTGCAGCCGGCAGCCATGAGCGCTTTGGTCTGATCCGCATAGTTTTGATTGTTCGCGTAGTCGTTGATGTTCAGGAGGACACTATCGGGGAGAACTTCCTGCGCGGTCAGGAACGCACGGAGCGGATAATCGGCCGGCATGAGTCCATAGGCACTTTTCATGACTTTTTCGCCGGTCTTCACATTTCCGTGGAAATCGACGGCGCTTTCATTCACGACGTCCCAACTGTCGACGCGGTCTCCGTAGTGTTCTGCGAGGATCCGGATCCGCTCGAACATTCGGCGGTCGTACTCCTGAATGAAACTTTGTCCCATCGCGAAGATCTCATCCGTGGAATGCTCATAAAGTTTCTTTTTGCCGACTGCCAATTGGGCTTTCTCTTCCGGAAGAGTGAAATTTTCCCAGATCCAGTCCGGATGCTGCCACGTTCGGTTGCCCCAGACCATGGGATGCCCGTGGATCCGGATCCCTTTTGCCTCGCAGAATTCGACGCACTGGTCGCTTGCGGGACGACGCCAATGGGGCTGCGCTTTGGGATCGGCGCACTGATTCCAGAAGGCTTCCGTGTCGCGTTCTTCGGCCGCAAAGCGCGGTTTATCGGGTTCAAGTTCAAATTTTTTCCAATAGAATGCGACGGTCGCCGAGTTGAACAGCGTGCCGTAGAGTGCTTCGTAGCGTGCGTTGCGCTCGCAGGTCCCAAGCTGGCGGAAATTGAAAATATGCGCGCCGAAAATGAACTCGTGCGAGAGCTGCTCGACGCGGACTTCGGTACCAGGTCTGACGTTCTGGAGCGTCACGGAGGCGTCGGCTTTTCGGTATTTTTCGATTCGGGCGTCGATCTCTTTTTGGACGTCGTCATTCCAGATCTCATAGTATCGGGCGCTCATGACGCTTGGGTCCGGCGTGGTGGAGGAGGCTGGAAGGTCTGCGAAAGTGCAGACGGAGATGAATAGTGCCGCGCTGCAAAACAGAGCGTTTCGGACATTACACAGCAAAGTGAATGTATGGATCCGTTTCATGAAAAACTCCTTTTGATCTTTGGGGAGGGATAGTGGCGGGGGACGATGCCGTTTCGTTCTTCATTCCGGGGGAGTGAGGATTCGAACACTATGAGTTTAGCAAAAAAACGGAACTCTTTCAAGCCCCGGAAAACGGAATTTTGTGAAAATTTTGAAAAAAATGTCTTTGGGGACTTGACGTTCCGGATCTCTCACATTAAAATTAGGAAAGTTGATTTTTGGGGCTCTTTCGGAAAGTGCGTACCGATCCAGGTTCCGATCTCACCGCTGAGAGTGCAGAAGAGACGCAGAAACACACTGAAAAGAAAAAGAAGAAAAAAGGCAGTGAACGTGCCCTGACACGAATTTCACGGAAAACACGAAAAAACGCAAATGAATTTTAAAAAATCAAAAAATGGTTCGCGCGATCAGTTTTTTACTGTTTTTTGTGTTAAGATCCGTGTTTCACTGTGAGTTTTCTGTGAGTTTCACTGTGAGTTTTCTGTGAGTTTTGCGACTGCTGTGGTAAAACTGGTACGGAGTTTCCGGATGGACCATTTTTTTGAATTTCTATTAAGACCGGAACGCGAGTTCCTCAATGTGCGTAAAGGAGTCGATCGATGCCTTCCGTTCTCCCGCCATTTTGGCGATCATGCTGTTGGTACTGCGGTGCCGTTTGGACTTGTATGCTGATCTTTTCCGGAGTTTCAGCGCAGGAGACCGTTTCGCTGGACTTTCTGCTTCATGAAATGCTTGACCGGGAGTCTGTTTTGAAGGCTCCGGAAGAGTTCACGTGCCGGCAGTTCAGCAGTTTTGACCGTCGTGCGGGATCGCCGGAAGAGAACTGGTTTGCCAACGGGGATACTGCCCAGTTTCTTCGGACTGAGGAACGAAACGGAAAGACCGAGTGGGTCCTGATGGACGTTCAGGGACCGGGAGCGGTCGTGCGTTGGTGGATCACAGCACCGCAGTATCGAAACCGGCTTTTCGTTTACGTAGACGGTGCATCGGAGCCGACTTTTTCAGGTAAAGTGGATGAACTGGTCGGCGGGGCTTTTTTTTGCGAGGCTCCGCTTTCTCAGGAGACTGCGCGCGGACGGAATCTCTATCTGCCGATACCGTACGCAAAGTCGCTTAAGATCACGTGTGATGCGATGCCGGAACAGAAAAATCTCTACTACCAGATCAACTATCGGACCTACGCGCCGGGAACGAAGGTGGAATCGCTGACTCCGGCGGTGCTCCAGGCGGCGAAGGAGAAGATCCGTCAGACGAATGAGACGCTGGGGAAACTGCCGGTTTGGGAAGACTCCTTTGCAGAAACGGTCCAAATCGTTCCGGGTGAGTGTGTAACGGTCCAGAAGTTCACGCAGGGAGCGAAGATCCGGCGTTTTACCGTGTGTCTTCAGACGGCAGATCCCGTTTTGGAAACGGCTGAAGATCTGGCACAGTTTCGTGCCGAGGCGCTGCGCAGTCTGATCCTTGAGATCACATTTGACGGCAAACAGACCGTTCAGTGTCCGCTTGGGGACTTTTTCGGTTCCGGGGTCGGCGTGAATCCGTATCGGACCTGGTGGACGGAAGTGCGCGAAGACGGCACCATGAGCGCGTTTTGGCCGATGCCGTTCTTGAAGAATGCAGAGATCCGGATCCGGAATGTCGGGAAAAAGGCCGTTTCTCTCAAGTCTGCCGGTACGGTTTCACCGCTTGATGAAACGTTCGCGAAATGTCCGAAAAACGATTTTCTTTACTTTCACGCGAATTGGCGTCAGGAACGGATGATCGAGACGCTGGCCGGGCTGGGGACTCGGGATTGGAATTACGCACATCTGGAAGGGCGCGGAGTTCTCGTTGGCGACGTACTTTCGGTTCTGAATCGAGTTTCGCAGTGGTGGGGAGAAGGCGATGAGAAGATCTACATCGACGGTGAAACGTTCCCGTCTCATTTCGGAACTGGTACGGAAGACTACTACGGTTACGCCTGGTGCATGCCGAAATGGTTCGAGTCTCCGTGGCGCGCCCAGCCGCGAGCAGAGGGGCCGGGGAATTTCGGAAACACGACGAATCTGCGTTTTCGCACACTGGACCGGATCCCGTTCACGCGCAGTCTGCGTTTCGATATGGAGGTCTGGCACTGGTCTGCGACGAAGGTAGATTACGCGGCTGCCGTTTTCTGGTACGGAACGCGCGATGCGAAGATCCTGGCTTCCGAACCTGCGAAACTTTACGCAGAAGCCGCCTCGCCGGTCTCGTACAAGACGCCGTTCCAGATGGAAGTCTGCGGTTTCCATTTCGCAAAAGAACCGAATGGGCATGCTGCCGTTCAGGGAATGCGTTCTTTCCCCAATGGGCAGTGGGTACGGAATGAGCAGCTTTGGTGGCATGGCGGCAAACCGGGAGATGAATTGGAACTGCGCGTCACTATTCCGAAAAACGCGCGGACGGTGAGGCTCGGACTTACGCGTGCGTGTGATTACGGGATCTTTGAGTTCTTCGCGGACGGCAAGCGTTTGGGAGGCCCCTGGGATGCGTGCAATCCGGTTTCCGGCAGCGGCGGCGTGATCCGCGAAACGCTGGAATTGCCGATCCCCGAAGAATTGGCCGATGGTAAAGAGCATCGATTCTTCATTTACCTCGTTGGAAGATCGCGTCTTTCCATCGGCACGATGTTTGGGATGGATTCCATGGAATTCCTTCCATAGACTGCTGCATATTTCTGCGTCTTTCTGAGTCTTTGGGCGTAGAAATGAGTGAAGACGCCGGCCTAAAATGATTTTCCGAGGAAGAGACTGTACCCATGGGCGTGCAGGTCTCTTCCGGAAGATCTATACCGATGGTATCTTAGGGATGCAGGGCTGCATGTGATCGGAATGAGAATGGGCATCATGCTCTCACTCACTTATGTTGACTCCGTATTTGAGTGCGCAATTTTCAACGTCACGCCATGTGGACGAGATTTTCTGGTTCGATCGATCGACCTGGGCAGCCCAATTATTAAAGAGTGCTTCTTTTTCAAAGGCACCGCCAGTTAAATCTCCCATTAGTCCGCGTACGAATCCTTCAAAGAAATTACTCGTAAAAGTGCCGAAGACGGGATGATTCATGACGATCTGCCCATGGTTTTCCCATGCTGCAAGATGCTCACGATACGCGACTGCAAAATCAGCTGGTACGGAATTCGTGTCAAATTTTCGAGCCTCGTTCACGTACCAGAAAATAGTCTGTGCGGAGCAGTCCATGTATTCGTCCAAAGAACCGCTGCCGCTGTAGTCATATGGAGATTGGATCTTCTGTGCGAGTGCATGGTCACGCTGGAGGACTGCCTTGATCGAAGCAGAGGATCCTCCGCATCCAAGGACCGAAAGAGAAAGCGTCAGGAACGCGATCCATAGAAAAACGTTTTTCAGGATGTTTCGTATACTGGATCTCAGGTCATTCATGAAAATACCTCCTTCATTTTGAGTTGTTTGGGATTCTTTACGGCATGGAAATGTTACTGGACGTATGGAAGGAACGGGTAACGGCATTCCAGTTCCCCTCCAGAGAGAAGGTGCAGGCGGTACATGCCCTGAAACACTCGTCTTCTACATAAAGAACGCGCTTGTGTGACAGAATGTTAGGAAAAAAATTTTTCTTTTAAATAATTTTCTAAATTTTAAAAATTTTTTTTACTTTTACCGTTTTGATGATCTCCAAAATGATGGTCTTGAGCCGTTTTATTCCTTACAGTGGAGGTTCCCCCTTGATTTTTCTCGGAACGCTGTTAAAATAAAGGGCGGACTTTCAAGAAGTTCCTGTTTATTTTGGGATGCAGACGAAATTTTTGTAGTGAAAGGGTAATTCCATGAAAAACTCACGCCGTTTCTTTTGTTTTCGTTTCGCTCTTGCTGCGGTACTGATTTCCGGATGGAATTCCTGCGGAACGCTGTCGGCACTTGAACTTCCTGATCCAGAGTGGAAGACGCTTTTCCCGGGGATCGAGCACGCTGTCATTCAGGTCGAAGAGCCGCTTTTGAAGGTGAACGTTCTCCGTATCCAGACAGAGACGCCTGGGCTTTCGTTCTATTCGACGGGACGTATTTCCGATTACCAGGCAGACAAAGCGGAGACTGATCGCCGGACTGTGCCGGATTTTCTGGAAGAAAACGAGTTGGCGGCCGCCGTCAACGCGAATTTTTACTCGCCGTTCAATGCGAAGACGCGGAAAAGCCGTGGTCCGTCCGATGCGAAGGGACTGGCGGTCTCAGATGGCGTTTTGGTCTCTCCGGCCAATGGGTATGTCTCTTTTATTGTTCGAAAAGATGGTCGGTGCGAGGTGAAAGTCACGCAGAATGACGAGCCGATCGACGTGGTCAGCCAAGCGGTTTCAGGGAGACCGATGCTTTTGGAAAATGGTCAGATCCCCGAGTTGACGGAGCCTGCGCGTCATCCGCGAACGCTTGCGGCGGTCTCTGCGGACGGAAAAACGGTCTGGTTCGTCACCATCGACGGACGTCAGCCTGGATTTAGCGTCGGTGCGACGTTTGCCGAGTGCGGCGAGATCCTCAAGAAATTGGGAGCGGATGACGGCGTCAACCTGGACGGCGGCGGCTCTACGACCATGGCGGTCCGCGGAGAGGACGGTAAACCGAAAGTCCTGAATCGCCCCGTTGGACTTGGTCAGCCAAACTCGCTGCGACACAATGGAAACGCGATCGGCGTACGTGTTTTGGATCTGGAAAAATAGTGTTTGACGAAGAAAGATCTTCAGGTTTTCGTGCTGCGGAACAGTACAGTATGAAAACCTTCTGAAATGACCTTCGATCGGCTAGAAACGCGGAAGCCCTGAAAATATCGGCGCTTACGGCATTCTTCCGGTGGATGCTGCGAACCCGTCGAAACTGCCCGCTTTTACGAGGCGCCCCCGATCTCGACTGGTCCGCTCGAGAGCATGAACAACAAAATCAAGACCCTTAAGCGTCGATCTTACGGCTTCTGTGCGTGCATTCAGTCTTCCTTTTTCGCATTTCGGAATCCCGGCATGTCGGCACGCGGTTCGGCAAGCATGGCTTCACGGCCGAAACGGATGGCACGGAGGAGTTTCTGGTAGTCCGGGTCAGTCTCGGTCTCAAAAAGGAATCCATCGTCTGTTCGGATCCCACGGCCAAGCGGTTTTGGACGGTGAGCTGTGAGGGCTGCGGAGTGTTCCGGCGTCGTGAAATTCACCCAGCCGAAACGTCCGGACCAGTTCGTCGTCGGGGTTGCAGGACCAGTCGGCGCGTCGCTGTGATGGAATTCCTGATGGCATTTCGCACAGCGCCGGTTCCAGACGTCGTAAAAATCGGTCAAAAATGGTTCGCAGGCGAAAAGGTCACGTTTCCCGAAAGTTCTCGGTCGGCTGTTTGCGTACGTCGCATAGTAAGGTATGTTCGCGTCCACCCACATGAAAACTCGCTGGCGGTCGGCAAGCGGCATCTCGTGCCCGCAATGTTCTTTCGTCATGTAGTCTTCAAGCCGACTCGCGAGGATCCCGGCTTCCAGCGGCTGACTTACGCCGGATGGTGTCCAGAGAAGCCAGTAAAAGTGAACGAGCGGTTTTTCACGTTTCGCCTCTTCCGGGAGCATTCGGCCGGAAAACATATCGTGCTGGCGGTATGAGCGGGAGCGGAAGACGAGATTGTCGTACGACTGCGAGAAAAAGCGCGTTTTGTCCCCGGTCAGGTCACAGCCGCCGTCCGGATCTGTCCCGCTATGGCATTCGATGCACCATCGGTCCCAGACGGGCTGGACCAGCGTGCAGTAGTTGAGGATCCGGGGATCGAGTTTTTCATTGGCCGGTTCGATCTCATTCCACCATTCCGGCATTTTCGGCACATCCGGGGCTCGCTGTGCCGCCATTGGCTGAACGCCGCGCATGAGCGAGAGAGGCGATTTTTGACGGTCTTCATGGCAACCCACGCAGCTTTGGACCTCACCGGGCATGACCTGGAGCGCAGACGTCATCCTCTGAAGTTCTCTCCCCTCCGAATCAAGTGCCTGGAGGTAGATCTCTCGCAGCGCCGGGACCTCGAAATGTGCCGAGCCGTCCTTTTCTACCGGGACTTCCCCCCAACACCGTTTCGCATAGTAGGTCGCTCCGCTCATCAGCGGCGATTGATCGTAGGCTCGCTCTCCGAGGTCTTCCGACTTGCGGACCTGCTCCATGATGCGGAGTTTCGCGACCTGTCCCGGTTTGACGAACGGCGCGAGTCCCTCGTAGACGTTCACCAGAAGGAGCGTTCCCGTCGAGCGGGAGGGATCCGAGATCGTGGAAGAGACTTCACGCGGACGCGGAGTTTCCCGGATTGCCAGCGGGCAGTAGATCCCCATCGATGGGTCGGGATCTTCGTAGAGAAGCCGTTTTTCGCCGTTCCGGTCCAGCAGGTAAAGGCGATAGCGTGCAGAGCCGTTTCGCTCGGAGCCGAACGAGCAAAGGAATCGGTCCGTCGAAATCGGGAACGGATCGCGGTAGCCCCATTCATGGTTTCGGTCCCGAACAGGCGCGAGTTCTTTCGTAACGTAAGTGTACCCGACATTTTCCGGAGCCTCCCGACCGAATGAGGAATCGATCAGACCGATCGCTCCCTGCGGGTACCCATGATGCGGCGTAAAACACGAGACCAGCTGTGTGCTGGATCCTGGCAGCGGGCGGGATTGCAGGAATGAGCCGCAGCTGCGCACGGTGTTTCCGAAGTAGAGCTGGTAGCTCGTGCCATCCGGATTTTGTGTCCAGAGCGACTGACGGTACGTCAGGTCTCGGTCGATGTACTCCCAGCGCGTGAAGAGGATCCGACCGTCGGGAAGGACCTGCGGGTGAAAGTCCGACAGCGTGTTCATGCTGATGCACTGGATCTCCGAGCCGTCCGCCTTCATTTTGTGGAGATTTGAAGTCGGGCCGGGCTGGCAGAGCGTGAAGCCTCCGCGTCGGCTTGAGACGAAAACGATCTCGCCGTTGGGGAGTTCTGCGGGACTGAAATCGTAGAAATCGCCGAACGTCAGCTGCTTCAGTCCGCTGCCGTCGATGCCGATGCGGAATATCTTCCACCGATTCCCGCCGTTCGGATCATAGGAAAAGTAGACTGTTTTTGCGTCGAACGAGAGATTCGCGTCGTAGATCGTTCCTTTCGGATCCTCGAAGATGGTCTCGACCTCACGTTTGGGGGCGGACGGATGGACGATCTTCAGCGCACAGCCGGGCTTTAAGATCCGGGAGGCCCAGAAATCCTGCCCGACTGCCGGCGGACGTCCAAACGCAGCACGGCTCACGACCAGAATGGGGGGAAGGTCTTCACTCCGGAGCGTTGCCGGCAAAACGGACGTTTCTTTTGGGCAGGAAGCCAAAACCTGACGTTCACCGTCGATCTTAAGATTTCGAAACCGGGCCGTCCGCTGCCAGGGACGCAGGGAAACGCTCCCCGGAGGAAGAGGATCGGGGTCGATGAATTCCGCAGTTTTCCTTCCGTTCACGCTCAGCGTCAGAAGATTTCCCGCTTTGGTTCTTCGGCACTCGGCTTTCAACTCGACCCACTCGTTTTCGGGAATCGTGCAGGGAACAGACTTGAGCCAGCGGAAGTTCTGCTGATGGCGTCCGAGCATAACGAACTGTTCTTTAGCGTAAAGCGCGAATTCGTATCCGTCAAATGCGTCTGCGCCAACTCCTTCCCGTCCGCAGTTCGTCACGAGTGCCGCGTTGCCCGATCTTCCTTTTTCGAGGAAGATCTCGGCTGAAAAGGTCACGTTCTCCTTTTCGATGTCCGCTTTCGTTAAACGAAATCCATTTCCTGCCGGCCCCTCAATGATTCCGTCAGAAAGAGTCCACTCTCCGCCGTGTGGGACGAAACCCGCTATGGGGGTCTTGAGGCGGGGTGCCCAAGGCTCTGAAAGAATGGATTCCAGCGTTTCCGCAGAAGTCCAAGAGACAGCGAGGTTCAAAAAAAGGCTGAATGCCAAAATCAGAAAAATCTTTTTCATGGCGTACCGTGGGAGGGAAAAAGGATCCAGTTGAGACTAGGCAGGCTGGTTGGGAGGCTGGTTAGGCAGGAAAGTTGGGATCGTCCGGAAAATGAAGCTGGAACGGCTGTATTTCCCGGACGATTAGAGAAAAACTAGAAGCGGATGACCATTTTCATCATCGGGTCCTTGCGCTCTACTTTCTCAAACGCGGTGTTGATGTCCGCAAAGTCGAAGACGTGGGAGATGAAGTCGTTCGGATCGAGGACGCCGTTCTGGATCCAGACGCAGATCTGACGGTGCGCTTCGGCTTCCATCTTCTTCGACGGGAACTGGTTGAACTGCAGCGTCCAGTTGTACGGACAGCGGCTCCAGTCGATCTCGGCGGTCTGATTTTCCGAAATGCCGTAAACGCAGATCTTTGCGCTCGGTTTGATGATTTCCAGCCCCGTATTGATGAAGGCCGGAACGCCGACGGCATCCAGTGCGTAATCTACGCCGCCCGGACAGAATGCGAGGACTTCCTCCTTCACGTTCTGCGTCTTTCCGTTGATGACCAGGTCCGCGCCCATTTTTTTGGCGAGTTCCAGTTTTTCTTCCTGGACGTCGATCGCGATGATCGGTCCCATGCCCATCAGTTTCGCGAATTTCACGAAACTCAGACCGACCGGCCCGAGACCGAGGACCGTAATGCTCTGATTTGCCTCAAAACCGAAGATCTTTCCGGTACTTAGCACTTCGCGGAACGTGATGATCATGGCGGAAGAGATCGGGTCGAAGCCTTCCGGAAGCACATTCTGTGCCCAGGCGAATTCATCAGCGATCAGCCCGTCAGCTTCCATCGCGGCAGCATCGCGGACTACATTGTATTCCGAGTACGTTCCCCACGCGCTGGAGTAGCCTTCCGGAACATCGCCCCAGAAGGGGAGAAGGACTAGGTCGCCAACTTTGTAGCTGCGCACTTTCGCGCCAAGTTCCACGACCCGGCCGACGCCTTCATGTCCAAGGATCGTGGGGTACTGGTCGATCCCCTTGAATTTCCGGTGGATGATCTTCAGGTCCGTCCCGTTGCAGATACCGCAGGACTCCATCTTCACGAGTGCTTCATACTCATTGTACTTCGGCATCGGCATTTCTTCAATTCGGCAGGAACCGTCACCGTAAACGACGTAGCTTTTCATGCGAGTTCTCCTCGATTTTTTTCTTGTTCTGGTTTGCATTTTGGGCAGGTGCGGCTGAGAAAACGTTTCCCCAGCTTCTGTTTCCACTTACAGTATACCATTCTGCGAAGAAAAGGAAAGAGCGAAATTTCTTTTTTTGTGAAATTTTCCCAAAAATCTTTCCGTCTGATGGAATATTTTGCCATTTCTCGTTTTTTTACGGACTTGATGTTTCCGGCAGGTCCACCCAGCTGCCCCGACCCGCTGCGCGAGATACTTTTGGGTGTGAGGTATACCGTCTATTAAATAGTGTGTATGGATGGCCAATTCAGCTTTTTTTCACCGTCCGCATCCCGGTGTTTTTCCCACTGTTTCGTAGCGAGAGATCGACCGGTGCGTTCGTTTTCCACGCGCCGCAGGTGAAATCCGGAACGTCGATGGAATTGGACCGGTGCGTCACGGACCAGTAGCTCAAAGGCGTCAAACTGCTCCAGAGTGCTGAATCGTAAACGTCCATATCCGGCGCGAGTCCGTTCTGCAGGCAGTTTACGTACCGCCAGTCCTCGATGAAATCCATCCCTCCGTGTCCGCCGAATTCCCTGGCCAGCTCGCCGATGTGGCGGTGGAGTTCCGGCGTGAATTCCTGCTCCAGTTCCTTCATTTTCTCGTCGGAGACCGGTTTGTCGTTTCCGATCGAGATCTGCGGGACCGGGTACTTTTGCGCGAAGGCGTCCGTTCCTGAAAGAAGATGGACGCGCGAGTACGGCCGGCCGACGCACGTATGGTATCCGAGGCAGATCGTCTTTCCGCTGACCGTGCGCATGATGGAGGAGTTTCCGCCGCCGTACGTTTTTCCTGCGAACTGTCTGAAGTAGGGATCGCCGGTCTTCTCGGCCATTTCTCCGAATGTTTTTCCCATGACGAAATCGTTCGTCTCGACGGAGGAAAGGTAGTCGATCCGGTCCCCGGCCAGGATCCGCATCGCTTTCGCAACGGGGCCGAAACCGTGCGTCGGGTAGGCATTCCCCTTGATGAGCTTCAGCCGGTGCTGATAATATGGCGACGCTTCCGGCGAGAGCGGCGGCATCGGTTTGCTTCGCGCGACGTTCCCCGTCCCTCCGCAGTGGCAGTAAGCGCCTTCTCCGTGAATGATCTCGCCGAAGAAACCTTTCTGCGCCATTTGAATGGTCATAGACTCAAAGAAATCGTAAATGCAGTTTTCGAGGATCAGGCAGTGCTTCCGTGTCTTTTCCGACGTGTCGACCAGACGCAGGCAGTCTGCGAGCGTCTGCGCGGCAGGCACTTCCACCGCGGTGTGCTTCCCGGCAAGCATGGCGTGGACGGCCATTTCCGCATGGCAGTAAGGGGGCGTCGTGACGTAGATCAGATCCAGATCGTCCCGTGCACAAAGATCTTTCCACGTCTCCTTCGACGCAAAATATTCCGCAGCCGGCGGGAGTCCAAGCTCCTTAAGATACTCCTGTGCCCGGCGGATGGGGTACTCATAGCAGTCGGCGATGGCGCGGATCTCCACCCCTTCCATTTGCGCGAGACGCCGAAGGGACGCATATCCGCGATTTCCCAGCCCAATGTACCCGACGCGCAGCGGGAGACACGGCGGAGCCTGAAAATCGTGCATATTGAAGATCTGCGTTCGGCCTTTCCATTGAATGTCTGTTTCCTGAACGTCTTCGTTCAGTTCCTCGGCGCACGAGTACCCGGTGAGGGCGAGCGTCATTCCAAAGGCGTGGAATTTCATAAAATCTCTGCGTTTCATGGCATTTTCCTTTCAAGAAAAACGAAATGAGCGGATCGGGGCGGGGATTCCTTTCAAAAAAAAGGACACATACTTTCGATTTTAGCAGAACGGCTCCCAAAAGTCAAGGGATCCGCATAAAATTTGACTGAAAAAGGGCACAGAGTAAAATGCCAGGTGTCCCCCCCCTTGACGCTGAAGCACAAATTCGGTACACTGGATACAGTTAAAGATCCACGCGATCCGGAGCGGTCGGAGGCTGCGGCTGGATCGTGGGCGGATCATTTCATTTTTTATTGATCCTCAATTCCAAGGAGTTTTTATGCATCGGATCCTTTTTTGCGCATTCATGATTTTTGCGGCGTCGGTGAGTCTGGCAGAAAGTCTGCGTGCTCCGGCGGTGCCGCTGGTGGTTCACGACCCGTACTTCAGTATCTGGTCCCAGGGGGACGGTCTTGCGGACCGGCTCACGACGCACTGGACGGGGAAGGTCCACTGCATTCTGAGCTACCTCAAAGTCGACGGGAAAAATTTTGCCGTCATGTCGAAAGACACCAATCATCCGGTCCCCGCCATGAAGCAGAAGTCTGTTCAGGTCCTGCCGACGCGCACGATCTACGTTTTTGAGGATGCCGGCGTGGAGCTGACGCTGACGTTCACGACTCCGTTTCTCACCGACGATCTCATGCTTCTTTCCCGCCCGGTCACGTACCTGACGTGGAGCGTCCGCGCGGTGGACGGCAAGAAACACGATGTCCGCATTTACTACGACAATTCGGCGGAACTCTGCGTCAACACGATTGATCAGAATGTCTGCGCACTGCGCATGAAGACAGATACGCTCGACATTCTCCGTTTCGGCTCCGAAGTGCAGAACGTATTGGGGACAGTTGGCGACAATGTGCGCATCGACTGGGGCTACCAGTTCATCGCGGTCGACAAAAAATACGGCGGCGTACTGCGTCTTTCGGACGACAAAACGGCCCGCGGAACGTTCCTGACCAGCGGGACACCTGCGGAGTTTGACGATGCGGACTTTCCGCGTAAGTGTAGGGAACGCTGGCCTGTCATGTCGTGCATCTTTGATCTTCCGGGACTCGGCGCAGAGGCGCAGGACCGCGTGCTCATGATCGCGTACGATGACGAATACTGCCTGGAATTCCTGAACCGCAAACTTCGTCCGTACTGGAGAAAATACGGCATGGAAGCGAAGGAAATGCTTGACTGGGCGGCTTCTGACTACGCGGCTTCCTGCGAGAAATGCGCGAAATTCGACGCGGAACTCATGGCGGCCTGCGAAGCGAAAGGCGGGAAAAAGTACGCGGAACTTTGTGCACTTTCCTATCGTCAGTGCATCGGCGCGCACAAACTGGCGGTCCTCCCCAACGGCGAACCGTTCTTTGTGTCGAAAGAGCATTTCTCCGGCGGAATGGCCGCGACGGTCGACGTCGTTTATCCGGCTGCGCCGCTTTTCATTTACCTGAGCAACACGCTGCTGAAAGCGACGCTCACCCCGGCAATGGACTACGCAGTCTCCGGACGCTGGCCGTGGCAGTACGCTCCGCACGATATGGGACAGTACCCGGTCATGAACGCGCAATACTATGGCGGCGGCGAGAGAACGGAAGACCGTCAGATGCCGGTCGAGGAATCCGGAAACATGCTGATCCTGCTCTACATCGCGTCGAAAAAGGATGGCAATACAGAGTACGTTTCGCGCTACTGGCCGACGATCCGTCAGTGGGCGGAGTTTCTGCTCGAGAAGGGGCTTGACCCGGAAAATCAGCTCTGCACGGACGACTTTGCGGGGCACCTCGCGCATAACTGCAATCTGTCGATCAAAGCGATCGTCGCGCTCGCCTGCTATGCGGAACTCTGCAAAATGCAGGGCCTGAACGAGGAAGCACAGAAATTCCGCGCCAAGGCGGAAGAGTTTGCTCAAATGTGGGAGAAAATGGCGAATGACGGCGACCACTACCGTCTCGCGTTCGACAGACCGAATACGTGGAGCCAGAAGTACAATTTGGTCTGGGACAAACTCCTGAACCTGAACCTCTTCCCGAAAAAAATCGCCGAAACGGAACTGAAATACTATCCGTCGGTCACGAACGAGTTCGGTCTGCCGCTCGACAATCGGTCGGACTACACGAAACTCGACTGGGAAGTCTGGACGGCGACGCTCGCGGATTCCCGTGAAGGTTTCGACGCGGTCATGGAACCGGTTTACCGCTTCGTTGACCACACGGAACCGCGTGTTCCGATGACCGACTGGTATTTCACCAGTACCGCGAAACGCCGCGGATTTACCGGACGCAGTGTCGTCGGCGGCGTCTTCATCAAGCTGCTCGAAGAGTAACGAAGTCCCGTGCCTTTGGGGGCGCAAAGCCGCCAAGGGAAACGCAAAGGACGCGGAGTGGAAGCCGAACACTTTCCCCCTCCGCGTCCTCCGTGCGAAAAAGCAAACCGTTACTCTACTTCGAATTTGATCTCCTTCTCCTCCGCATACCGTTCCGCCTCCGACCCTGCTGTTCCGTAGATCGTGAGCCTGAGGCAGCCCCAGAACGCGTAATTTCCAATGCTCGTCACGCTGTCGGGGATCGTCACTGACCTGAGGCTCGTGCAGTTGCAGAACGCACCCGCTCCAATGCTCTTCACGTTTTGGGGGATCGTTACCGACGCGAGGTTAGTGCAAAAGTAGAACGCGCCCTCTCCAATGTTCTTTACGCTGTCGGGGATCGTCACCGACGTGAGGCTGGAGCACCAGTAGAACGTGGAATCTCCAATGCTCGTCACGCTTTTGGGGATCGTCACTGACTTG
>JAFQOH010000222.1:0-5321 GCA_017403345.1 Thermoguttaceae bacterium | reverse complement strand
CAAAAGCGATGCGAGACGCGACGCCTCCCAAAAGCGATGCGAGACGCGACGCCTCCTAAAAGCGATGCGAGACGCGACGCCTCCTAAAAGCGATGCGAGACGCACCGCCTCCCAAAAGCGACGCGAGACGCACCGCCTCCCAAAAGCGACGCGAGACGCACCGCCTCCCAAAAGCGACGCGAGACGCGACGCCTCCTAAAAGCGACGCGAGACGCACCGCCTCCTAAAAGCGACGCGAGACGCACCGCCTCCTAAAAGCGACGCGAGACGTGCCGCCTCCCAGAGCCTCCCCTTTATAGAAGGGGACCGCACTCAGGAGTTCTAAATCATGAACGGCTGTGAGAAAAGGATCTCGCCGGAATCGTCTGTTGCGTATGCCTTCAAGCGCAGGTAGACGTACTTTTCGCAGTCCGCGTTGGTGAGGGTGAAGGAGATCTCTTCTGCCGTCTGCTCAAAAACGACGCCAGTCTTCGCGATGATCTGGAATTTCGCGGTCTTGTCCGTCTTCGCGGTGAGCGTTTTGCCGTCAAATCGGATCGAACGGAAACGCAGGATCCCGCCCCCCTTCAGCGCTCCGTACCAGTTTCCCTGACGGTACGCTTTGAGACATTCATGGGCATTGCGTTCCGGAATGAGCAGGACGTTCACCCCTTCCTTGTGCCAGTCCGGTACGAAAAATCCGAAACACTGCCGCCCCGTCCCCAGTGCGTGGTCCCAGTAGTGCTCGCTCCAGCCGGTCTGCGTCATGAGTTCCGAGGAGTCGTTGAAGACTTCGATGCCGAGTACTCGCGGGTCGTAGTCCAGCATTTCAAGCATCTGTTCCTGTTTCAGGTGCGACCAGGCGGGATGGTTGATCGTGACTCCGCCGCCGTCTTCGTAAAGGAGCGCGTTGAGCATGTTGTCGAACCCCGTGCGCCACGGCAGACCCACGCCGAAATGGTATCCGTGCGTTTTGGTCTTGAAAAAGTCGCGCGCGTCGAACGTTCCGGAAGCGTAAAGCGAACCCGGAGCGCAGATGTGTGCCGGAGTGTCGGAGAAAGAGTGATGCTCGGCGTTGGGGGCCTGCATGATGTCGGCAGGGTACTCCGTGAAGAGCGGGCCGCCTTCTTCAAACGGGTACTGGCTGCGGAACTTCTCTTCCAGAGTGTCCACCCACGGTTTCAGGATCGCGTTCCAGTCGAACGGCCCGTCCGTCAGTTCTCCGCGGTACATGACTGGGTGATCGTGATGGACACGATAGTAGTTTCGCGTCATTTTGCTCATCGGATAGTACGGCGCAGAGGGGTAGTAGTTGGAAATTGTCAGAAATTCATAGTCTCTTTCGAGGAATTTATTCAGCATCGACTGGCTCGTGACATGTCCGTGCGTGGTCGTGTAGATCTGAATGGCGGAATCCCAATCCACGTTGGAATACGGTCTTGGATTGCGCGGGGCAGGGGATTTTGTGGAGGCGTGCGCTTTAGTTTCGGCAATATTCGCACTCACGCCGACTGCTGCTGCGGCCGCGGCACTTGTTTTCAGGAAGTTTCTTCGATTTAGCATGATCCTTTCTCCGTGAATAAAAAATGGTAGGAAATGGGGCGGGGACAAAACACAGGCACCCCGTAAAGAGTGCCTGTGGTGAGTTAATGAAAAACGTTTTGAACGATCCTTCAAAAGTGTTTGGGAATCAGCTGTTTCTCCGCTTCCGCGTCCAGCCGAGGAATCCGCAGCCGAGCACAAGAAGGATCCACGTAGACGGTTCGGGAACTCCGGATCCCGATCCTCCCGCTGCGATGCCGGTAAGTGTTGCGGAATTCAGCAGCACGTCTGCCGAGTAGCCGGAAAAGTCGAAAGCCAAGATCCCGTCATTTCCCAGAACGTACGGCATGATGAAAGAAAAATCATTTAGCGAAATATTTCCGGAAACCGTCTCGACCTCCGCATTTTCGGAAAGGTACCCGTCCGTGTTCAGCCAGTCGAGGAATGCTGCGTATTCTGCTTCGCCTTCCAGTCCGGTGACTTCCAGCTCTACCGTGAGCGTTTCCGACTGAAGCTCCGGATCCGGAGAAAGCTCAAGCCAACCTGCATTCAGGGGGGTGTCCGTGAATTTCAGAGCCGGATCCAGTGAGGCCGTGACGCTTGAACCGCTCTGCGTAAGCGTCCAGATGCTGCTTGAGGCTGGGATCGCCGAGTCGGTGACGCCGGTTAGGATCGTGTAGGTCCCTTCCTGCATGAGAGCGAGACCGCCGGCCAAACCGACGTTCACTTTGCCGTTGAGTTGCGGAGTGCCGGTCAGCGCGACAGTGGAAAGCCCGGTGTCGTCCGCGTAGAAATTGAGGTCAGATTTCGCGGCGTTGATCTTGAGGTTCTTGATCTCGACCTGATTTTCACCGCCGATGATGTTTAGCTGGACCGTCGAGGTATCGTATCCCATCTGCGTGTTGTTTGCTGGGAGGATCTGAAGGACCGCTCCGTTGCCCGCGTTGATTTCCACGTTGGAATTCGCGCCGTCGCCCCATTTGACGGTTCCGTCTTTCTTAACGATGGTCCCGCCATCCAGATTCAGTACGCCGCTGGAGTTTTTCTGGGAAGAGAACGTCCATTCCGTATCCGCGCTATTCTCGATCATGCTTCCTTTCTCAATGTAGACCGAGGCGGTGCCGCTGTTCTCGCAGTTTTCGAGAATACGGAAGTTGCCTTCATTGATCAGGATGCTGGAATTATTGATCATGCGCAATTCTGCGTGTTTTCCGAGGTAGCCGACGGTCAGAGAGCTTGGGTAACTGGTGGGGGAATCGAGAACGACCTGCGAATTGTCCAAAAGAACGCGGCCGTTGGTGTTTTTCGGGTTTTCTCGTGAGTCCCCGATGACCAGGTGACGCTCAAATTTTGCAGAGGAATCGCGCATGATGAATTCGCCGTCGCCGTACATTCCGATCTCCACTCGGCCGACGCTGGTGATCTTCGCGCCGTCTTCCACGACAAGCCGGTCTGCGATCGTGTTGAAACTGCTTCCGGGGCCTCCGACTCGGAGGCCTTCATTTGAGTTGCCGCCGGAACGTGAATCAAGTGTAGTCCCTTTTCCCGAAACGTAAAGGGAGTGACCGTAAATTTCCATGATCTTGTCCGAGGTCTGGACAGTTTTTCCGCCGGAAATGCGGGCAGGATGAAAATTTGAGGGAATGTTTTCTTCCGTCCAGTCGGCGTAGACCAGCGAACCAGTTTGCGTCATTTCGACGTATTCGTAGTCTCCTGCTGCGGTGGAGAAACCGGTGACCTGAATATTGGGAGCGATCTGCGAGAAATCAAACCCGGCGGCTGCGCTTCCGGAACGGGAAACGAGGACACGGTACTGGAGCGAGTTTCCGTCACCGGAAAGGGTGAATGAATTCTGGAAATAGTCGGTCCCTTCGGCATTTGCGGCGTTCATAGCTGAGACGAGAGCCTGCCGTGCCGCCGTGTCGCCGCCTGTGAGGGAAAGCGTTACGGTCTGGATGGATTGCTCTTCACCCGTAATGTTTACCCAGCCGGCAGAAAGCGGTGTGTCTGCGGAAGCGTTTGCGAGATTTTTCGCGGGAGTAAGCGCGGCCGTGACTTTTTTCCCGGTGTTCGTGAGCGTGAAGATGCCAGACTCTCCGTTTACGTTGGAAATGGTTCCGCCGGCGGTCAGGAGGTCAAAAGATGTATCGTAAAGCCAGCCCGCGTGCTGAACGAAACCGGTGTAGAGCGAGTTTTGGAAATTCGCGTTCCCGGTAACCGTTCCGGAGCTGAGCATTCCGGAATCGTCCGCGAGGAAGGAGACTCGGCTGTCGTCTGCCGCGACAGTCAGACTGCCGAGCGTGAACGTGTTGCCGCCGCCAATGAAATTCAAAAATGCCTGGCCGTTCGTGCCGGAATAGATCTTTCCGAGAGTCACCGCGCCGACCGTCATGTTGGAGTTTCGCAAGTTCATGACGGCGGAGTTTGCCGAACCGATCCCAGCATCCAGCGTTTTCCCGTCACTCAGAAGCGTACTGCCTTCCATCGCGAGGAGGGTAGAAGACGTGCCTCCGTAGCCGACCCGCATCAGCGAACCATACTTCAGCGTACTGTTCTTCATGAGGAGTCTTCCGGACGTATGAGCGGTACTTGTCGCCTCGCTGATGTTGATATTTCGGTCAACCAGCAGTTCGGAATTGGTCAGACGCAGTTCGCCGTCGCCATAGTAGCTGACAGAGAGATCGTAAGTCGTGTTGGCGAAAGTGTCCTCATTGTCGTCGCGTGAATCCTCAAAGACGGCAAGCCCCCGACCGTTGCACTTGGAGTCACGGGAGTCGCCGATGACCAGACGGCCGTCCGCGGAATCGTAAACGATCTTCGCGCCATTCGTCACGTTCAAAACGGCATCTCCCAGGAAACCGATCTGGAATCGGCCCGAGTAGCGGAGCGTCGCTCCATCCGTGATCGTCAGAGAGTCCGGAGTCCCGGAAAACAGACTGCCGGCCTGCCCGACGCGCATGGAGGCTCCGCTGTTTTTGTTGACGGTCAGGCTGGTCGATGAACCGGATACCAACGCGGAATGACCGTAGATCTCAGCGATGGCGCCGAGCGTGTATGTGCCGGAAAAAACAGCCGGATTCGTGTGGGAAAGCGCAGCTTGGGACTTCGACCACGTATTGTAATTCGTCGTCGAAGTCGGTACTGCGATTTGTGCCGAGACGGAATTTCCCGTCAGGAGGCACGCCCCCATGAAAAGTGCGGTTAAAGCGCTGCTGTCGGGGCAATAGTAGTTGGATCGTTTTTTCATGAGTACTCTTTCTCTTTAGGAAATTTTGGCTCCGAGTCTAGTTTTACGCCTTTTTCCGGTTCCGTGTCCAGGCGAGGAGACCGCAGCCGAGCGCAAGGAGGATCCAGGTCGTCGGTTCGGGAACTTCATTGCCGTCAAGACCGATGACCGCGACACCGTTGGCTCCGTAGAGGTCCGTGCTGCTGAAGTCCCACGAGAGGACATCCATGCCGACGAGTTCCAGCGGCATGAACGTCATTTCGACCGCACTGTCACCCGACGCGGAGGCCGTTACCCAGAGTTCTTCTTCCGACGGATTCAGCTCCGCGTTGAGGATGTCAACGAAAGCATCGATCTCCATGCCGTGCGTGTCGAGAAGGAGCTCCAGAACGAAGGGATTCGAGGAGTTGAAGTCTTCCAGTTCGACCCAGCCGGCAGTCGTCGGCGCGAAGGAAAGCTCGGAATTTCCGCCGATGGAACCGACGTAAGCATCATCACTGAATTTGACGTTCAGTTTGCCAGTCGCGGTATCATAGGCGGTTTCGAGGATGTTTGCGGAGTCATTCGTGACGGT
>JAFQOH010000221.1:0-14781 GCA_017403345.1 Thermoguttaceae bacterium | reverse complement strand
GGGGGAAGGGCGGCGGAAAAAGGATCCATTTTCATGAAAGTCCCGCTCGCTGGAAAGTTCAGGCTGGAAAGTTCAGGCTGGAAAGTTCAGGCTGGAAAGTTCAGGCTGGAAAGTTCAGGCTGGAAAGTTCAGGCTGGAAAGTTCAGGCTGGAAAGTTCAGGCTGGAAAGTTCAGGCTGGAAAGTTCGGGCTGGACTGGGTTTTACTGGGCGAGGTACATTTCTAGGCAGTCCTGCGTCTGCTGGAATTCCGGGCGTGCGATCAGGTCGGAGTATTTGGGGTCCTGCGCGATGCGGGCGAATCGGTCTCGGAGCGTGAGGAGTTCCGGCGGAACGGTCCGAGTGCCGGGGGCCTGCGTCAGGAATTCCTGCGGAAGCGCCAGCCATTTCTGCCACGAGGGATCCAGAAGCTGCATCAGGGAGGTGTGCGACTCGATCAGATTTCGGCGCATCATCTCACGCGGATCTCCGGTCGGAGTGCCGGCTGCGGGAACTGCATCTGGAGCGGCAGACTGTACGCCGGGGATCGCGCCGGGAACTGCAGACGGACTGGCGGAGGCGGGAACGGATGGATCCGTCGGGAGTTCCTGAGCGGGAGTTTGAGCGGGAGCGGGGACCATGGGGACGTTTTCCTGACCCGCAGTTTCTGGGGATGCCGTTCCTGCCGCGTTCTGCTGATGCTTCACAGACTGAACGTACCCCATCGTGAGCTGCACGAGCTGCTGCGCTTCCGGCGTGAGACCGTTGGCGTAGTATTTTTCCGAAACGTCTTCCTCAATGTCCAGCACGCAGCCGTCCAGCGCGATGCCGAGAAAGAGCCCTCGGGAACGGGAGTAGGAGTAGATCTCGGAGGTGAGCCGTGCGTTGGTGCTTGCCGAGGCTTTGCGTCCGACGGGTCCCGCAGCGGCAGAGGCGTCTGCTCCGATGGTGAACTGGCCTTTGATGACCGATTCGACACTGCGCCGGGAACAGAAGATGAGGATGACGTCGGCAGACTGCACTCCGGCCTGAAAACCGACACTTCCGCCCGTCATTTTCAGGAAACGGGGAGCTTCCCACTGACCCTCGGAATTTTTGACGATCAGAACGCCCTTGCCGTGCTGTGCTCCCACGACGAAACCGCCGCGAACGAGTCCGGGGAAGATCGCGACGCCTTCCGCTTTCTCAAACAGAAAGGCCGGGATCTCATTGGCGGGGATCGCCATGATCTCATTCAGGCAGCGGTGGGAATTTACCAGGATCTCATTTTCGCGGCCTGCGATCGGACGAAAGAGTTGAGCATTTGCCGGACGCACCGTTCCCAGGAGGAGGGCGGAAACGGCAAGAAGAAGACCAGCAAGAGACAGACCAAAAGTACTTGAGATCCGATAAATAAAATGAAACCTTAAATCCATTTAAAATCTCCCTGAAATGAAGTGGCCGGAGACGCGGGATCCTTCCCTAGTCTTGAATTTTACGGAAAACTCTAATGAAACGCGGCGGAAACGTGCCGGACGCAGTGTGCGCCGCTGAAGTGACGGAGTGCGCCGCTGCCGTGACGGAGTGCGCCGCTGAAGTGACGGAGTGCGCCGTTGAAGCGGCGGAGTTTATGTCGAATTTACGGATCTTGAGGCCGAAAAGTTCGCATAAACTCAAGAAATTTCTGAAAGTATAGCGAAAGGAGCGAAAAAAGTCAAGATTTCTTTTGCCTCTCCTTGAAAAAATTGACGATTTCGAGTAAAATAAAAGAAGCGTCCCCTTTTTTTGACTCAGGGATTTTTTCGTACAGTTTGTGATCCGGAGAGAGCGAGTGTTTTCCTCGGGCACGTGAAAGGAGTACCGCCATGGCGGCCGAACAGGAGTACCAGGTAGTCGCACGACGCTACCGTCCGCAGAGTTTCCATGAATTGGTCGGGCAGGAGCACATCGCCAAAGCTCTTGCCAACGCCATTCAGAATCAGCGGATCGGGCATGCGTATCTTTTTACCGGCGCGCGCGGTGTCGGGAAAACGTCATCCGCGCGAATTTTCGCGAAGTCGCTCAACTGTGAGACGGGACCGACGACGACTCCATGCGGAAAATGCGAGATCTGCGAAGGGATCGCGGCCGGCGAGGATCTGGACGTCATCGAGATCGACGGAGCGAGCAATCGCGGGATCGATCAGATCCGCTCGCTGATCCAGAGCGTGAGTGTGCGTCCCGTTCGGGCTCGTTTCAAGATCTTCATCATCGATGAGGTCCACATGCTCACGAACGAGGCGTTCAACGCGCTGCTCAAGACGCTTGAGGAACCGCCGGAGCACGTGAAGTTCATTTTCTGCACGACGGAAGTCAACAAAATTCCCATCACGATCCTTTCGCGCTGTCAGCGGTTTGATTTTGCGGGGATCGGAACGCAGGCGATCGCGGGACGGCTTCAGAGCATCGTTGAGAATGAAGGGTTGACGGCGGAACCGGAGGCGATCCGTCTGCTCGCGCGCCGGGCGAACGGCTCGATGCGTGACGGTCAGTCGCTTTTGGAGCAGCTCCTTGCGTTTACGTCCGGGACGCTCACGCTTCAGGATGTGCATCAGCTGCTTGGGACGGCAAAAGATGAGGTCCTGATCGAGATCCTGCGCAGTATCGTCCGGAAGGAACCGGCTGCGATCCTGCGGACGCTCGACGTCATGTTTCAGCAGGGGACGGATCCGGGCCAGCTTCTGGAGCAGCTTTTCGGCTGTTTGCGCGACATGATGGCGATATTGGCTGGATGCTGCAGCGAAAGTTTCCTCTTTTTGCCGATGGACATTGAGGATGAGATTCGCGAAATGGCGCAGAAAATGGGACTGGATCTGATTTTGGCCGCCATGCAGATCGCGGACCACACGCTCACGAGGATGAAGGTCAGTACGCAGGGGCGTTTGCTCGCGGAAATGGCGTTCGTGCGCATCTGCTCGCTTCAGGAACTGACGGAACTTGCCGGGCTGGTGAAGCAGGCCGGATCGCAGCGTGCCGCTCTGCCGCGTGATCCGGAAGGAGCCGGTCAGACTGGGCAAAGGCGTCTGGATGCGAGCGGGACTGGAAACGGGACTGGAAACGGGACTGGAAACGGTGAGACGGCACCTTCGCGGCCGGAATTGCCGACGAGAGCCTTCCCGCCGCATTACGTTTCGGAAAAAGTCGCTCTCGTGCCGCCTCAAGAGCTTCGGCGTTCTTTTGTGGACGAAATGGCTGGAGCGGTTCCGGATAAAAAAAAAGTACCCGCTCTAAATGAATCCCAGAGTACCGTACCTCCGGAGCTGCCGGCCGTTCAGAATGCCGTTCCGCGAGTTGGGGAAAGTTCCGAAGAGGATCCGCGCCCCGCGGCAGATGTGCGTGCGGCGGAAAGATCCTCTGCGGACTTGAACGGTGTTTCCGCGTCTTCGGGCTCGGCGGTTTCTGCGTCAGGTCCGGTTTCTGCGTCAGGTCCGGTTTCTGCGTCTTCGGGCTCGGCGGTTTCTGCGTCAGGTCCGGTTTCTGCGTCAGGTCCGGTTTCTGAATGGGATGGAGGCGGAGAAGATTTTTCGATGCCGGCAGACGTTTTTCAGACGCTCCGCTCTTCGGACACGAAACCCTCGAACGCCGCAGCAGAAACGCAGCCGCAGCCGGGAATTCAGGCTTACAGTGCGCCGGATCTTTGGAATCGGTACTTGGCGGCGGTCGGACGGCTGACGGGCTTTTCGGGGTTCCAAATGTCGAATCTTCGGGAACTGAAAGATCTCAGTGTGTCGGAGGACGGCCGCAGCCTGACGATTTTCTATCCGCAGCGGACGGAATTTGTGCTTCAGCCTTTCTTGCACGGCGGTGCAGAACTGAAGCAGCTGGAAGAGTCTGTCCGCCGAGAGTTTGGCGAACCGCGTCTTCAGCTGCGCCTCATCGTCGAGGAATTCGTTGGGAAACCGCACGCGGAAAACGGCGGTCTGAAGCACATTTACGCCAATCCGCTCGTGCATGCGGCCGAGGAACTTTTTGGCGCCTCGATCGAAAAGATCGAGGCTGTGCCGGAGCGTGCAGTTCTTCCGGAATGAGAGAGCTGGAATTTTCAGAAACGGGATTTTTTTCATGGCTGATTTAACCGAAAGCATCAAAAATCTGACGGCACTTTTTCAGAAATTGCCGGGCGTCGGCAAGAAGACGGCAGAGCGGTTCGCTTACCATGTGCTCATTGCGAAGCAGGAAGACATTCTCGGGCTTTCCGACGCGATCCGGGAGGTGAAGACGAACATTCGGTACTGCGAGAAGTGCTTTAATCTCTCCGTGGACCCGCTTTGCGAAGTTTGCCGCGATCCGAGCCGTGATGCTGCGCAGCTCTGCGTCGTGGAGCAGCCGCGCGATCTGGCTGCTTTGGAACAGACGGGCGTTTTTCACGGACTTTACCATGTTTTGCTGGGGCGTCTGTCGCCGACGGAAAACATTGGGCCGGACGATCTGACGATCAAAGAGCTGGAGAAACGTGCGGCTTCCGGAGAAGTGCGCGAGATCATCATGGCGACCAATCCGAACATGGAGGGGGATGCGACTGCGTTTTACATTACGCGTCTTTTGCACGACTATCCCGTCAGCATCACACGGCTGGCGCGCGGAGTCACGACCGGGAGCGTTTTGGAGTTCGTGAACCGAGACATTCTGCGCGACGCCCTGGAAGGACGCCAGAATTACCGAAACTGAGTGAGACGGAGTTTTGAGAGACGGAGTTTTGAGAGACGGAGTTTTGAGAGACGGAGTTTTGAGAGACGGAGTTTTGAGAGACGGAGTTTGAGAGCATGAAGCAGGGATTTGCGCTGGGAACGGAACTGGGACTGCGGACGAGTACGGAGCAGTTCCAACAGATGCGCCGCATTTTGACGACGCAGGTCATGCAGCTTTCCGGACAGGAACTGCGGGACTACATCCTGCGGGAGTTTGAGACGAATCCGTGTCTTGAGATCCGGGAAAATGGAGACGGAGCGAAAGAGAGAGACGGCGGAGTACGGACGGACGAGCAGAGCGGAAACGGCGAAAAAAACTCTTCGGAAACGGAACTGGAGCTTCAGGCGGAGTGGGAAGAGCGTGTGCCGTACGACGATGAAATGTCGACGCTGTCGCGCGCGGAGCGTGAAGCGATGGCGGATCGGCATCAGGGAATGCTCGAGAATATTGCCGATGATTCTCAGACGCTGGCTTCTTTTTTGGTCGAGCAACTTGGAGCGTTGAGCATTTCCGACTCTTTGCGTGCGGATGCCGAGCTGATCATCTATGCGCTGGATCCGCGCGGTTTCCTTCTGATCCCGTTTGACGACGAGGAGCTTTTCGGGTTTGCGCCGGATGCGGAAGAGCGCGGCAATGCGGCTCTGGAAGTCATTCAGTCGCTCGAACCGACCGGAGTTGGGGCACGAGACTTGAGGGAGTGTCTGCTCCTTCAGATCGAGGAGAAAGAAAAGGAGAGCCGGCTGGAAGACGATCCGGAGGAGGACTCGTTTGATTACCAGGCGCTCTACCGTTTCGTGTACCGATACGGAAAAGAGCTGGAATGCGACGATTTCGAGATCGCGGGCAACATCGCGAAAAAAAGCGGGATGAGCGTCCGTGAGGTGGAAGAAATGTTTTGGCAGATCGGGCGATTGAGGCTGAATCCCGATCCGGGACGCAATTTTTCTTCGGGACCCACGGTGCCTGTTGAGCCGGATCTTTACTGTGCGAAAAACGAAGCGGGCGAATGGTACGTGACTTTGGCGGACTCCGATCTTCCGGAGCTGACGCTTACGGCGGTCTCGATGAAGAATTGCCGGACGGAGGAAGAAAAAAAGAATTTGCTGCGGAACAAAACGCGTGTTTTGTGGCTCATCGAGGCGATCCAGAAACGGAATGAGACGATGGAAGCGCTCGGAAACGCGCTCGTGAAGGCGCAGGCGGACTTTCTGGAAAACGGTCCCATGGCGCTTCGGCCGCTGACTCGGACGCAGATCGCGGCGCAGATCGAGAGGCACGTTTCGACCGTCAGCCGCGCAACGGCGAATAAATGGATCGAGACGCCCCGCGGACTTTTGCCCCTGGCGCAGTTTTTCAGTCAGAGTACCAAGGCGACGCGGGCTGCTGCTGGAACGGCGGGAAATGGAACGGCGGGAAATGGAACGGCGGGAACGGTATTTGGGACTGCATCTGGGACTGCATCTGGGACTGCGGATTCCCGTGATGTCGTGAAACTGCGTTTGCGAGACCTCGTCAGGAATGAGGACCGAACGGAGCCGCTCACCGACGACCAGCTGGCGAAAATGCTTTCCGTTGCCCGAACGACCGTCAACAAATACCGGAAGGAAATGAAGATCCCGAGTTCCAGAAAACGCAAACGCGTAAAGTAGCGCTCGCAGTGCGTGTTCGGTGCGTGTTCGGTGCGTGTTTGGTGCGTGTTCGGTGCGTGTTCAGTCTCGAGAAAGTCCCAGGTCTGGGAATGGAGATCTTTCCAGTTTGGAAAAGATGAGAGAGTTTTGGATTTTCTTGGGGGTGCCTGCTTGACTTTTAGGGGATTTCATGGTATACTAAAATGCAGAAAGCGTCAGAATTTCCGTCCAAACGAGAGAGGAAGATCCATTTATGTTGAACGAATTGCCTGAATTGGGTGAGTTTCCGGAAAACTGGAAACGTATGCATCTTTTGGGGCTTGAGGAGCTGACTCGCGAAGAGCTTTTGATCCTTCTGGACAAAGCGCAGGTCTTTCGGACCGCCTTTGACGAAGGACGCCGAAAGTTTTCTTTTCTCAGCGGGCACACGAGCGTGACGCTCTTCTTTGAAAATTCGACTCGGACACGCACGAGCTTTGGGCTTGCCGCGCAGCGTCTCGGCGCCTCCTGTGTCGCGTTCACCGCCTCGACGAGCAGTTTGAGCAAAGGGGAGTCCGTCGTCGATACCGCGAAGAATCTCGAAGCGATGGGCTGCGAGTCCATGGTCGTGCGGCACAGTACGCCGGGGATCCCGCATCTGTTGGCTGAAAACGTGAACTGCTCGATCATCAACGCAGGCGACGGTGCGCATGAGCATCCGACGCAGGGACTGCTCGACATTTTGACGATGCGTCAGCGGCTCGGTTCTCTGGAAGGCAAAACCGTCGGCGTCGTCGGCGACATTGCGCACAGCCGAGTCGCGCGTTCGAATGCGTGGGGACTCAAAAAACTTGGCGCTCACGTCATCGTTTGCGGACCCTCGACGCTCGTTTCGCCGGTCTGGAAGGAAATGGGGGTGGAATTCTCTCATTCTCTCGATGCGATCCTGCCGCGCGTGGACGTTCTGAACATGCTGCGGATCCAGTTTGAGCGCCAGTACACGAGCCCCTTCCCCTCCACACGGGAATACTCGCTCCTTTTCGGCATGAACGGCGAACGGCTGCGACGCGGAAAGCCGGATCTGCTCGTCATCGCGCCCGGTCCCATCAATCGCGGAGTCGAACTGACGCCGGAAGTCGCCGACGGGCCCCAAAGCGCGATCTTAGATCAGGTCTCCAACGGTCTGGCGGTCCGAATGGCGGTCCTGTGGCTGACGGATGGAGCGAGAAAAAGGATCCAGAATGCGTGAAAGTGCGGGAGGTGTGAAATGTACGAAAAAATCGGAAGCGTGATGCAGAGCATCCTCATCAAAAACGGACGCGTGATCGATCCCTCCCAAGGAATGGACTGCGTGACCAACGTGCTCATCGAAAACGGACGGATCACCGGCTTTGGAATGCAGCCGACGGGGAAAGAACGGGAGATCGACGCGGAAGGCAAGCTCGTCGTGCCGGGATTCGTGGATCTTCACACTCACCTGCGTGAGCCGGGATTTGAAGAGAGCGAGACCATCTTCACGGGAAGCGACGCGGCTCTTAATGGCGGGTACACTTCCATTTGCTGCATCCCGAACACGGATCCGCCGATCGACACGCCTGCGGATGTGGAATACATCCAGGATCAGGCCGCGCGCGCGGATCACTGCAACGTCTTCGTCATCGGGTGCATCAGCAAGAAACGCGAAGGAAAAGAGCTTTCCGAAATGGGCTACCTGGCGCGTGCGGGTGTCGTGGGATTCAGCGACGACGGGTCGGACATTGAAAACGCGGACCTGCTTCGCCGTGCGTTCGAGTACGCGCAGATGTTCGACCTGCCGATCATGTGCCATACGGAGGACAAAAACCTCACGAACCGCGGCGTCATGCACGAAGGGCGAGTCTCCGCGCGTCTTGGGCTTCGCGGGATCCCGTCGCTGGCAGAGGACGTCATGACGGCCAGAGCGATCATGCTGGCAGAGTACACGAAAGGGAGGCTCCACCTGATGCACATTTCGACTTCACGCGGAGTCGAGCTGATCCGGGAGGCCAAAAAACGCGGCGTCAACGTGACGGCAGAAGTCACTCCGCATCACCTGACGCTGACGGACGATCTGCTGGTCTCCTTCGATACGAATTTGAAAATGGCGCCGCCGCTGCGTCCGCGGGAGGATGTGGAAGCGTGCATCGAGGGGCTGCTGGATGGAACGCTCGACTGCATCGCGACGGACCACGCGCCGCATTCTGCGGAAAAGAAGCAGAGGGAGATCGACCTTGCGCCGTTCGGGATCGTTGGGCTGGAAACGGCACTCGCGGTCCTCAATATGGAGCTGATCCAGAATGGACGGATGACGTGGCCGCAGCTCATTGACAAAATGGCGTGCAGACCCGCGAAGATCATCAAACTTCCGTCTGGAAAAGGAACGATGGCTGTAGGAGCGGACGCGGACATTGCCGTGATCGACCCGGAATTGAAGTGGACGGTCACGGAAAAAGAGCTGCGTTCCCGGAGCAAAAACAGTCCGTGGCTCGGCAAGGAACTCGTTGGCCGTGCGGTCTGCGTGCTGGTCAATGGCCGGATCAGACTTCTTCGCAGATAGGATAGACCGTATTTTACCTCAGCAGAGCGGGCAGGGCACTTCGGTGTTCTGTCCGTTTTGTTTTTCTTGGCTGGAAAAAATTTTTTAAAATTTTTTAAAAAAGTGGATTAATTTTTATTAATTTTTTCTAATTATAGACAAATGGGAGGCAGTCAAAAATTTTTAACTTGCCAAACAAGAAAAAAATTTTTTAAAAATTTGCATAAATTTTTATTTTCGCCGCCGTTATGCTTACAAAGCAGGACGGGAGTCAAACAAAAAATTTTCAATTTGCCCCAAAGGAGGATAATATGAAAAAGGAAAAGTTTTGCTTGATGCTGATCGTCATCGCGTTTTTTGCCGGGATGCTCTCCCTGACCGCGGCTGCGGCAGTACAGGCAGATGTCCAGTCTGTAACGGTCAAGGCTTGGTGAGACCGTGAGAGTCTTGACACGATCGGAAATTTTCATTGATAGGGTATTCAAAACATTTTAACCGTGATTTTAAGGATCAATTACATCGATCTGCAAAAATTTGAAAGGAGATTGAAATATGGGAATAATGACTTTTGCTGTTGTCGTCGGCCTTACGAAAGGAATTCAAATCTTGATGGCAAGTGGTGGTTCTACCAACGGTCAAAAAAATTCGTCGGAAAAGCCCAAGACCTGAAGCGGCAAACACTTAAGAGCTGCGTATCATGGTAATGGAAAGGGCTTTTGTCCCTTTCTTTAACGAAACTTTCGATAATCTAGAAAATGGATAAATTACAATGGCAGAATACACATTCGTCAATCGTGCAAATGATATGAAAGCGTTGGGAGAATACCTGGTCTCTCAATATCGGATCAATGATTGGGAAACTCAGTTACTGGACTTTGGAGATTCGATGCTCTTTCAGTGCAGAAATACGAAATCTGGCGGCGCTGGTTCCTTTTTGGGGGCACTTACAGGATTGAATGTTCTGGCAACTTTGAAACTGGAACGCTGCGGTTCTGACCTTCACATCACTTCTGCTGGAGGCAAGTGGCTGGACAAGTCGGCAGTGATAGGCGTTTCGATGTTCATTCTCTGGCCTTTGTTCGTCACCTCGCTGATCGGCATGGGGAGACAGAGGGCGCTGGTCGACGAAGTTTACAATAAGGCGTTGGCCTATATGAACAACAGAAAATAAAAATATTCCAATCGTAAAATTCCAGAATAAAGTGATTCTAACGGAGACAAATAACATGAAACACAGAAAATATTATTCCATGCTGATGTTCCTGACATTTTTCGCGGGAATGCTCTCTCTGACCGGCTGTGAGGAATATGACGATTCTTCCAGCTATACTTACCTCAATGAAGATTTCGGTAATTCAAACATTCAATCAGTGAATCTGGATGAAGATCCTATGAATACTGTTCCGGTACAGTACTGGGGACCTCAACAGCAGCCGCAGCCTCGCACTTGCGGTACGTGCTATGGACAGAAAAGATGTATACAGTGTCAAGGCCGTGGTATACAACCGAACGGAAATTACTGCTGGCAATGCCAAGCTTCCGGTTTGTGCCGTTGGTGTTGTGATATCAAACAACAGCTGGAAATTTGCCACATCTGTGGTGGTGATGGATGCTGTAGAATATGTTCTTATGGTGACGATTGCCTTGGATGCAATGGCAGCGGCAAATGTATGAATTGCAATGGTCAAGGCGTCAAACCTCGTAGAAGAACATATTAAAAGAAAGGAGATTGAAATATGGAACCGATTTCTACTGTTTTAATTGCCGTCTGAGGTACGAAAATAATTCAAGCGTTGATGAATACAACGAATTCTCAGAATTCTGATCCAGAGAAGGATTCGCCATCAAATGATAAGGAACGAAAATGAAGAAAGAATATAAACTCTGATTATTCGTTCCCCCGCGTAGAAATTTCCATTCTGCGCGGGGTGTTTTTTATTGGGGAGGATCAGCGGACGATTTTCTTGTACTTGCTGCGTCGGTTGGTGAATCGTGAGGGATCCTGCGCGCGGAGCATTTCTTCGTACTCGGCGAAGTTTCCTTCAAACCAGCGGACTTTGCCGTCGCCTTCGTAAACGAGCATGTGCGTGCAGATGCGGTCCAGGAAGAATCGGTCGTGGCTGATGACGATCACGCAGCCGCTGAAATCGAGGATCGCCTGTTCCAGAACGCGCATCGTGTTCACGTCCAGGTCGTTCGTCGGTTCGTCGAGCAGGATCACGTTTCCTCCGCGGCGGAGGAGTTTCGCCAGGTGCACGCGGTTGCGCTCACCGCCGGAACACTGTCCGACGAGCTTCGACTGCTGCGTCCCTCGGAAATTGAAGCGGGAAACGTA
Organism: Thermoguttaceae bacterium; assembly: GCA_017403345.1. GTDB lineage: Bacteria > Planctomycetota > Planctomycetia > Pirellulales > Thermoguttaceae > RGIG3701. The sequence goes on along the minus strand of JAFQOH010000221.1, from coordinate 3,601 downwards.
CGCACGGCTGTTCATCTTCACTTTTCCCAGCTCGATGACGTCCTTTCCGTCGGTGATCTCTTCAAAGATCGTTTTCGAGTCGTCCAGCGCATCGCGGTGCTGGTCCACGTGCGCCAGAGAGACGGTGTCTCCGATGCTGATCGTTCCGGAATCGGGAGTTTCCTCGCCGGTGATCATGCGGAAAAGCGTCGTTTTTCCTGTTCCGTTCGGCCCAATGACGCCGACGACCGCCCCGCGCGGAACGTTGAAGGAAACGTCGTCCAGCAGTTTGATGTCGTTCCCTGCGATGGTGAATCCTTTAGAAACGCCGTCGAGCTGAAGGACTTTTTCGCCGAGACGCGGACCGGGCGCGATCTGGATGATGGCATCGCTTTTATCGTCGATGGTCTGCTGACTTGCGAGCTGTTCGTAGGACTTGATGCGCGCCTCATTTTTCTGCTTGCGTCCTTTGTGGGCCATTTGGATCCATTCGAGTTCGCGCTGGAGGGTTTTTTGGCGCTGAGTCTCTTTCTTTTCGATGACGCGCAGGAGTTCCGCTTTCTGAGCGAGCCAGCTTGAGTAGTTTCCTTCAAACGGGATGCCGATGGTGTTTTCCAGTTCGAGGATCCATTTCGTCACATTGTCGAGGAAGTATCGGTCGTGCGTCACGATGATGACGGTGCCGGGGTAGTCGCGCAGCGTGCCTTCGAGCCACTGGATGGTCTCGGCATCGAGGTGGTTCGTGGGTTCGTCGAGGAGCAGGAGGTCCGGTTTCTCGAGGAGAGCCATGCAGAGGGCGACGCGTCGGCGTTCCCCTCCGGAGAGTTTCCGCACGATGGCGTCGTCGGGGGGAAGAACGAGAGCGTCGGCGGCCATATCGATCTGGTGATCGAGATTCCAGCCGTCCACCGCATCGATCGCTTCCTGGAGTTCCCCCATTTCTTCCATGAGTTTGTCGAAATTGGCTTCCTGATCGGGGTCTCCCATGAGGACGGAGATCTCGTTGAATCGGTCGATCTTGCTCGTGATGGGTTTCAGGGCGGTCATGAGATTCTCGCGGACCGTGGCGTCCAGATCGAGTTCCGGTTCCTGCGCGACGTAGCGGACGGTCATTCCTTTCGCGAGTTTCGTTTCGCCGTCGATGTCCGTATCGATCCCCGCCATGATCTTCAGGAGCGTCGACTTTCCTGCGCCGTTTTCGCCGACGATGCCGATCTTCGCGCCGTAGTAGAACATTAGGCTGATGTTCTGCAGGACGACTTTTTCACCGTAGCGTTTTCCAACGCGGTTCATTTCGAAAATGTAGTGTGGAGGCATGGTTTTCTTCCCCTGTCTTCAGTTTGAAACGGTGGGACTCCGGACGTCTCGCAAAATTCGGAAGCCGTGAGGATCCCCGATCTTGAAATTTCCTTACGTGTTTTCTACTTTTGGAACGCGAGTTCCACGGTCTCTTTTTCCGGAGCGGGCGTGCAGAGCGTCACGGCCGGAATGACTGCGAACGGCAGCAGGATCGCACAGGAAGCTGCGAGCGTCGCGTTGACTCCGAGCATGAAGAGCACGATGTTCGTCGTGAGCCCCGTCACCATTCCGGCAGCCGCGCCGTATTTGTTCATGCGCTTCCAGTAGAGCGAGTAAAGGTACGGAGCCATGAACGCGCCGGCCACCGCGCCCCAGGAGAGGGACATCATGACGACGATGAACGAGAATTTCAGCAGTGCCATCAGCGCGGAAATGAGGATGAACAGACCGTTCAGGAACCGGATCAGGTAGAGCGGTTTCTGGGAGGAATCATCCAGGTGCGCGTGTTCTTTGTAGAGGTCGATGGCGATCGCGCTCGAGGAAACGAGGATCAGCGACGAAAGCGTCGACATCGTTGCGGAAAGGACCAGCACGACGATGATCGCCATGAGCAGCGGCGGAAGCTGACTCTTGAGAAGACGCGGAACGAGTTCGTCATACGCGATGACGGGCTGACCGTTGGGGCCTTTTTTCTGGCTTCCGTCTTCGTTGACCGTGTATGGGGCGGGGACGGGGATGACCTTGCCGGCTTCGTCGAGTTTTCCGGTCTCTTTCTGGAGGCGGGTCTCATACGCAGCGGCTTCTTCCTGCGTCTGAACGACCGTCGGAGGAGCGTAGAAAATGTGCATCATGCTGCCGTTGAAGTACCCGGCAAAAACCACGATGAGCGAGAACGCCGTCGTGACGATCGCCGCGCGGAGGATCTGTTTTTCGTCCTTGATGGCATAGAATTTCTGCACCATCTGCGGGAGGCCCCAGACGCCGAAAGAGGTCATGAACGCCGCGGCCGCAATGATGTACCAGGGCGGGAGTTTGCCGCCGAGGTGGACGGGATAGTTCGTCTGAATGGTCGAGAGCGCCTGCTGGAAACCGCCCGCGTGGTCCGTGATGATCCAGACCATGAGAAGCGAGCCGACGAGCATGACGGTCCCCTGAATGAAGTCGTTGAGACACATTGCGTGAAAACCCCCCATGATGAGGTAAAGCGCCGTCACGAGACACATTCCGAGCAGCGCGTACGCAAAATCGATCCCGAGCGTGACCTTGAAAAGGTACGCCAGACCGGTAAACGCGGCTGCGCTGTACGGAAGAAGGAAGAGGAAAATGATGATCGCGGCGAAGATCTTCAAAAATGGAGCGTTCAGACGCCGGTCGAAAAACTCCGGCATGGTCATGACGCCGAGGTTTTGGGTCATCCTGCGGGTACGGTATCCCAGAACGAACCACGCGAGCAGGCAGCCGAGGAACGTGTTTCCAAAGGAGATCCAAAGGACGTCAAGACCGAATCCCCAGCCGAGCTGACCGGCAAAGCCGATAAACATGACGGCGGAATAGTAGCTCGTGCCGTAAGCGAATGCCGAGACCCACGGACCAAGCGATCTGCCTCCGATGAAAAAGTCGCCGAGCGTCTTTGAACGACGCATTCCCCAAACACCGACGCCAAGCGTTACGACGATAAAAACGCACGTTAATGCCCAGATCAGGTACATCGTGCCAACTCCTTTAATGAAACGATTTACGGATCAAGTATCTTCCAGACGAACTGACTGGAAAAAATGCTCTCCAAGTATACCAGAAATCCAAGATTTCGAAAAGCCCCCCCCGAAAGATTTTTCCGCGCTTTTTTTACGCTCGGCGGCATCGGGAACGTGCGGTCTGGGATCGGAGCTAAAAATCAGGGAAAACACGGTGGCGTAAAGATCCGGAGCCTCTGTGTTTTCCTGTATTTTAAAATTTCGAGGTAAATGACGCCTTCCCCCTCTTGACAGGATCGTATTTTTACTGTATCATAAAAATTTCATCGTGTTTAACTTTCATTTGAAAATTCAGGAGAATATCATGAAACGAATTCTAATTATGTTCCTGTTTCTGTTTCTGTTTACGTGCGCGTGTGTCTTGACGGTCCATGCAGGAGAGCAGAAAACATCAGACACTGTGGCCGGTGCCGGTGCCCGTATGGTGAAGACCGTCGACGGCATCGAGTACGCCTTCCGCTGGTGTCCTCCGGGCACGTTCACGATGGGGAGTCCAGAAGACGAGCCGGGTTGGTGGGATGACGAAACGCAGCACAGCGTGACGCTTACGCGTGGTTTCTGGATGCTTG
>JAFQOH010000220.1:0-6430 GCA_017403345.1 Thermoguttaceae bacterium | reverse complement strand
GCGGACTCCGTTTGAACGCGGACTCCGTTTGAACGCGGACTCCGTTTGAACGCGGACTCCGTTTGAACGCGGACTCCGTTTGAACGCGGACTCCGTTTGAACGCGGACTCCGTTTGAACGCGGACTCCGTTTGAGTTGCGGACTCCGTTTGAGTATCGATCCCCTTGATCCCTAAAGGACGCCAATGCCAAGAATTCAACGCCTTTCCACGAATCTGATCAACAAAATCGCCGCCGGTGAGGTCATCGAGCGTCCCGGAAGTGTCGTGAAAGAGCTGATGGAGAATTCCATCGATGCCGGCGCGACACGGATCGACGTTACGATCGAAAAAGGCGGCAGCGAACTGATCCGTATCGTGGATAATGGGTGCGGAATGGATGCGGAAGACCTGATCCTCGCCGTCACGAGCCATGCGACGAGCAAACTGCGCAGCGAAGGCGATCTTTTTAGTGTTTCGACCATGGGTTTTCGCGGAGAAGCAATGGCCAGCGTCGCCGAGATCAGTCAAATGACCGTTCGAAGCCGAGTGAATCCCGGCGTCAAACCGACGGTCGGCGAGGCGTCAGAAATTTCATCGGAGGCGGAGATCTGTGGGATGGAATTGTGTGTGGAAGGGGGCGTGTACCAAGAACCGACCCCTTGCGGCTGCCCGCCCGGAACGCAGATCGACGTGAAGAATCTTTTTTTCAATACGCCGGTGCGGCGGAAGTTTCTGAAATCGGTACAGACGGAATTCGGCTACATTTCGGAGTTTTTCATCCGTCTTGCTCTGGCGAATCCGCAGATCCATTTCACGCTCCGGCACAATACGCGCATGCTTTACGATCTGCCGGCCTGCGAAGACTGGCTCCAGCGCATCTGCGACGTTGAGGGGAAGGAGCTTGCCGATGCACTTCTGTACGTCGAGAAAGAGTACCAGGGGGTCCGGATCTACGGCTACGCAGCGCGTCCGAATCATAGTCGGAGCAATCCGAAGATGCAGTTTCTTTTTCTGAACGGGCGTCCGATCCGTGACCGAGCCCTTCAGCACGCACTTTTGGAGGCGTACCGTGGGCTTTTGACGCAGAATCGTTTCCCGATCTGCTTTCTGAAGATCGAGATGCCGCCGGAAATGGTCGACGTAAACGTTCATCCGACGAAAATGGAAGTCCGATTTCAGGACTCGAGCAACATTTACGGTCAGTTTCTTGCTGCGCTGCGTACGAAGTTCCTCTCGACGAACATGGCGACGTACGTTGGAGGGAGTCTTCCGGGCAACGATCCGCTTCCAGGATTGACGGAAAAGTTTCGGACTCTTGACGCACCGGAGAACGCGCTCCCCGCTGCCGAACCGCCTGCCTCGGTTTCGGAAATTCAGGGCGTTTCTCCGCGAATGGCGCGTCTTCCGTGGCTCGTGGATGCGCACACCGTCACGCCTGCCGATCCTTCCGCGCTTCCGGACCCGCCGGATGGCCGTGCTTTCAGTGCCCTGAAGGAGAACTCTGAAAAAACGCTTTCCGTTTCTGGAGATCCGCCGGGGAATGCAGGGCCGGTCTCCGTTTCCTCTTTCAGAGCGGCGCAGGAGCCCGTTCCACCCTTTAGACCATTTCCCGACGCAGGCACATTTGGTCAGCGTCCGCGTCGTGCTGCATTTGGAGAAACGCAGCTGCCGTCCGAAAAGGAGGCGCACACGGAGTTTTCTTCCGGGAGACCGACAGAACGGAACGTACCTGCGTCCGGATCAGTTTCCGAATCAGTTTCCGGATCAGTTTCCGAATCAGTTTCCGGATCAGTTTCAGCCTCTACTGAGAGTACGGGGCCGGTCGGTCTCTCGCAGAAGATCATCCAGATCCACCAGCGCTACATCGTGACGCAGTGCGAGGAAGGTCTGATGGTCGTGGATCAGCACGCGATGCATGAACGCATCCTTTACGAGCGACTGAAAAACCGAATGCGCTCCATGTCTGTGGAAGTCCAGCGTCTTTTGGTTCCGGAGGCGGTGGATCTGCGTCCTGCGGAAGCTGCGATGCTTCTGGAGCGCCGCGAGCAGCTGGAATCGATGGGAGTCCAGCTAGAGTCATTCGGCGGAAGCACGGTCTTGGTGCATGCCGTTCCGTCCATGCTCTACACTTTCGAGAAAAAGGACCGGCTCCGCATCGACGAACTGCTTCACGAGATCTTGGAGGTCATTCGCTCCGGCGGCGGGGAACTGACGCTGGAGAAATTCATGGACGACACGCTTCACACGATCGCGTGCAAGGCTGCGTGCAAAGCGGGTCAGCCGCTTTCTTTTGACGAAATGCGCAAGCTGCTCGACGAGTACCAGAACTGTCCGACGGCAGATCACTGTCCGCACGGACGCCCGGCCGTTTTGATCTGGAGCTGCACGGAACTCGACAAACTGTTTTGCCGGATCCTTTAACTTTTTTGCGATCCCCCCAACTTCCCCTAGTTTTTCCTAACGAACTTCCCTCCCCCCCTTCCAAGGAGAAGATCCGATGAAGATCCCATTTTCAGTCCATCATTTCCGGAGGATCTTTCTGCTTTCGCTCCTTTTATTTGCGCAGATCGTTTCCGGACTTCTTGCGCTGGAGCTGAAAAATGCAGATTTTCAGGAATTCGACGCGGAACGCAGTCTTCCGCTTCACTGGAACGGCGATTCGATCGCGCGGTGCGAGAAGACGGTGACCGGGATCCGGCTCATGCTGGAACGTTCCGGCGGGAATCACTCGTCGCTGAATCAGATGCTCCCGGTCACGGACCCGCACACCGAGTGGCTCTTGTGCGGCACGATCTCCTCCAGTACTGCGCGGGCAGGGTACCTGCAGGTCAAATTCTTCAAAAACGGAAAGGAGCTGCGCCGGGTCAGCTCGGAGACGAATGGGAAAGGTCCCACGGACGTACGCATTCAGTTTTCGCCGGGCGGTGCGGACTTCATCCTCATCCAGTGCCGCGTTTCGACGGATCGGCCGGTCGGCACGTCAGCGGAATTTTCCGGACTCACGCTTCAGCCCGTCCCTCCCGGAACGCTCAGCGGGTGGAAATTTACGTCTGGAAGCGGCCAGCTGCAAAACCGGACTGCGAAAGATGGGAAAAATGAAGGATTCAACGCTCACCTTCAGCACGGAAATGCCGAGCGATTTGCGTCCGTCGGTGAGGATTTTTTCATTTCACAGGATCTTGCGCATCCCGTGGAATTTCTGGCCACGCAGAGTGCAGAATTCTCGGACGGAAAGAGTGCGGAATTTTCGGACGGAAAGAGTGCGGAATTTTCGGACGGAAAGAGTGCAGAATTTTCGGACGGAAAGAGTGCGGAATTCTCGGACGGAAAAACTGCCAACTCACGAAAAAAAGCGTCCGGGAAGTTTGAATTTGCGGCGAGGATCCAGGCCGATTTCGTGGAGTTTGGGGGACTGAGGGTCGATTTTTTCAACGGCGAAGAGAAAGTCGCGGAGTACTCCTCACCGCGAAACCGTTGGAATTCCGACCTCTGCCGGATCGTGTGCGAAGTGCCGGAAAATGCGAATCGTGCCGTTCTGCACACGGTCTTTAACGGCCGTCAGAAATTCTTTGGCGAGCGCGTTTCATGCTCGGAATTCTACGTCGGACCGGAACGCCAGGACCTTCCGCCCGCGACACCGCCAGCGCCTGAACTGGAAACGGTCCCCGGTTTTGCATCCGCGTCGATCTACCTTCACCACTGCCGTGCCGTGCGCGCCTCCGACCTCACGGCCGAGCTGAAATTCCGAAAAGTCCAGAACGCAAACGTGCGTGAGACCAAGTGTGAAACTGCGCGTGAGACCAAGCGTGAAACTGCGTGTGAGACCAAGTGTGAAACTGCGCGTGAGACCAAGTGTGAAACTGCGCGTGAGACCAAGTGGGAAACTGCGCGTGAGACCAAGTGTGAAACTGCGCGTGAAACTGACGCTCGGAAAGTGCGCACAGAGGACGCCGGTCCGTGGATCGAGGCGCTTCCGCCGGTCTACGTCGCTGAGGAACGTGATCTGCGCGGCATTTTGGCGGATCTGGAAGAGGACACTCTCTACGAATTCCGTCTGACGGTGAAAGAAAAACGTCCGTCGTCTGCCAGCGGCTCCAGCAGCCGTACACCTTCCGAGAGGAGTTCCGGCGGGGAAACGTCCGATTTTGACGAGACGGTCTGGAGCGGCACATTCCGTACGCAGTCGGTCGGCGTTCCGGTCTGGAAGACGGTGGAACTTGGTCCGGAAAACTGCCGGATCCCGTTCATTCCCGAAAACGGTTCTGCAGAAAAAGGGTCGATCCGCTACGTCGCGGAGCCCGGATTCGTGCTTGACGCAGGAGAAAGTGCCGAGTGTGCCGTCTGGCTTGAGGGAGCGGAGTACGTCATTCTCGACGGTCTCACGATCCGCGGCGGACACCGATGCGGGATCCTCATGGACCGAAGCCGAAATATTCAGGTCCGAAACTGCGACATTGCGGAGTTTGGTCTCGTAGGGATCCATCGTCCGGATCTGGACGGAAAATTCTACCTCCCCGGCACGCGGAAAGCACTGAACACGGACTGCGGGATCCGGATCTCTTCCAGTTCCTCGATCCTCGTGGAGCGCTGCTTCATCCACGATCCGCGCGCAACGGCGAACAGCTGGTTCTACTCGCACCCTGCCGGTCCCAATGCGATCTTCATCGGCGACACGGAAAAGGTCTGCATTCGGTGGAACGATTTCGTCGGCTCGGATCTCCATCGTTGGAACGATGCCGTAGAAGGGGCTGGAAATGGAAGTAATTCCGGCAGTGTGCGCCGAGACGCGGAGATCTACGGAAACTATTTCGCGTTTGGAAACGATGATGGAATGGAACTCGACGGCGGGCAGATCAACTGCCGATTCTTCATGAACCTCACGGAAGGTCAGCTTTGCGGCGTGAGTACCGCCCCGTGCAAACGCGGACCGTGCTACCTTTTCCGGAACGTTTTCGCAGGCCCCGGCGATGAATTCGGGCTGGTCGGCGCTGGATTCAAGAACAATTACCAGAATATCGGTGCGGGAAGCACGTTTTTCATCCAGAATTCGATCCTCGGTTACGGAACGGCATTCAGCAGTCCAGGGGGGACGCCTGAAGAGTACGCGGCCCTCGCAGACCGGGTCCCGTTCAAGGGATTTGCGCGAAACAATCTCGCTCTGACGTCATCCTGCGTTTCGACGCACTTTTTCCAGAACATGCGGAGCGATTTCGACTGGAATCTTTACCTCCCGCGAAACGAAAAGGAATTCCGCGCACTTCAGGAACTCGGTCAGGAAACGCACTCGCAGCTTGCCGAGCCGCAGTTTCTTGACGCGGAAGGGGGGATCTACGCGCTGACGGAAGATTCGCCGGGACGCCGCGCAGGCACTTTCGTTCCGAATTTCACTCCGTGGGAGTCGCCGGACCTTGGCGCGATCCAGCCGGGGATCCTTTCTGCCGTTCCGCACAGACCGCTGGCACTTGAGACGGAGATCGCGCACCTCACGCTTCGGCACGACGGAAAGACGCAGTCGGGAACGCAGTCGGGAACGCAGTCGGGAACGCAGTCGGGAACGCGCACTTTTGAGGTCCGGAATCTCTCGGATGAGCCGATCTCTTTCACCATTGTTCAGCCGGAAGGTGCGAATGCGTTCCGAGTCCGTCCGGATTCCGGCACGCTCCAGGGGAATGGGTCTCTGAAACTCACGGTGGAAGTCCGTCCTGAAAACGTTCGGCAGGCCCGCAAGAATTCCTCTGCGTTTCTCATTCGGACTGCCGACGGACTTTCTCGTCCCGTCTCCGTGACCGTTGATTCGCGAGAGCATGCCGCTCTTTTGAAAAAGGACCGCGAGAATGCCGTTTACGGTGTGGTCCGGCCGGTGAAAGAGGGCGCGGAGGTGGAATTTTCCGTTCCGCGCGACGGGGATTACTGGCTATTCGTCTGGGGTCCAAAAAAGCGATGGAAGCGGGTGCGTCTGGACGGTCAGGAGCCGAAGGAGTCCATTTCGCTTGCGCCTCCGGGAGATGGGGAACTCTGGCAGAATGTCGCGCCGCGCGTCTTCAATGGAAACGCCAACCGGCCCTACTCGCTGAAAGCCGGGACGCACGTTTTCCTGCTTGAAGCCGGGGCCGCGCTGGAGTTTTCAAATGCTGCGCTCTGTGAAGACCCGGATGCGTTCCGTCTTGCGCCGAAGAGTTTGACGGAGGAGGAAATGCGCGACTGAAAAAAATGCAGCGCTTCCTAAGGTGAGTGCTGCATTTTGCGTTTTTCTTTGAGACTTTCAAAGTCTGCGGAGAGCGGGACCGCGGATCGTTTCGCCCATTTCCGGAGCCGTTTCGCAAAGGGCTGCGGGGGAAGGGCGGCGGAAAAAGGATCCATTTTCATGAAAGTCCCGCTCGCTGGAAAGTTCAGGCTGGAAAGTTCAGGCTGGAAAGTTCAGGCTGGAAAGTTCAGGCTGGAAAGTTCAGG
>JAFQOH010000003.1:0-34089 GCA_017403345.1 Thermoguttaceae bacterium | reverse complement strand
GTCGTCGCCGAAAGCAGTGTCTTCGTCATCCGCTGCCGCGTCGTCGTCATCGTCGTCGCCGAAAGCAGTGTCTTCGTCATCTGCCGCCGCGTCGTCATCATCGTCGTCGCCGAAAGCAGTGTCTTCGTCATCCGCTGCCGCGTCGTCGTCATCGTCGTCGCCGAAAGCAGTGTCTTCGTCATCTGCTGCCGCGTCGTCGTCATCGTCGTCGCCGAAAGCAGTGTCTTCGTCATCCGCTGCCGCGTCGTCGTCATCGTCGTCGCCGAAAGCAGTGTCTTCGTCATCCGCTGCCGCGTCGTCATCGTCATCGTCGTCGCCAACACTGGCGGGACCGATCTCTTCATCGAGGTCAAAGTCTTCCGCAGCATCTTCACTGGAAATTTCTTCTTCCGGTTCCGCTGCTTCGTCTTCCTCGTCCATCAGGTCGTCTTCCTCGTCCATCAGGTCGTCATCTTCGTCCATCAGGCCGTCTTCAGCAGCCTCTTCCTCGGAGAGCTCCTGGTCATCCTCTTCGTCCAGCGTCGTGTATTCTTCATAGGCTTCCGCCTCGCCTATTCCCGTGTCGTAGGAGTAGGTGCTGTCGAAGGTGTGGAGATCTTTATTTTTCAGAGCATTGTGCGCATTGATATTTTCCTGCATAGCACGGATCTCACGGACTCTCTGATAGGCAGCGAGTTTTGCATCTGCACGGTGTTTTTCGAGAGTCTGACGCACATTTCCCTGAACGAACTGGAGATCGTATCCGATCTGCTTCTGAGTGTCCATATTGGCTTTCTCTTCCAGTTCCGCACCAGCTTTGAAGTCCATTTCGGCCGCTTCTGCACGACCAAGATTCAGGAGAGCGAGGCCGCGGAAATAGTAGATACTTGGATTCTGCGTACCGCTATTGATGCAATCCGTGAATTTTTCGTAGGCAGCAGCGTAATCCTGCGCATTATAGTAGTGAACTCCCTTGCCGAACGTCTGATAAATCGCGAGACTGTCGCCGGTCTGCGCAAAAGACGGAAGTGCCGTGAGGAACGACACCAGCATGGACAAACCAAGAATTACTTTCCGATACATATCGGCACACTCCTAAAAAACTGTGAAACGCGTATTTTACTGTACTTTACGCTGCTGATTTTGGGCAGCCGGCGAGCTGGACACTTAGGAAAAATGCCTGCCGAAACACGACCGGGTCTGCCAGTTTAAAGTGAAAGTACCGGGAAGAAAAAAATTTCTTCCGCGCGAAAATCAGGTCACGGCGTAAATATAATTCGACTCTTTCAAGATTGGTCATCGGCATTTCAGACCGCTGCACAAAATTTTCTCTGCTTTTTTTTCAGAAAATCAGACAAGAAGACGAATTTAAGTGCCGGTTTTTCAGTTACTGACGATTGTGTCGATCAACACGATCGCTCCGCACCCGCAAAAGACATGCGCCTATGCAAATTTCGTAAAATTTAAGGCTCTGGAGTCCAAACAGGCCGGGAGTACGGAGAGCCGGAAGAGGCGGGAGAGTTTCCAGACGCAGCGTTCCCATTCACTCCAGACGGAACAGAAACGGAAGCTCCCACGGCTTGACCTGCAGCAGCGGAAACCGTAGACTGCGGAACCGTAGACTGCGCAAGATCGATCCGGGCACGGTGGCTGAGGATCCGCTGATCGCTCGTGTGGTAGAGGATATGGAGCTCCAGATCCAGATTTTCCGGACACGCACGTTCCCAGGCCATGTTGAGCGGGATCGAGATCGCAGCCTGACCGCTATTAATGATCGCGGCCAGATCTTCGGCCGTGTAGCGCCATTTCGAGATGCGGGCCTGATCTGCCGGTTTGGACGGATCGGTCACCATGACGTAAAGCGGAGCCGGTGCGAGAACGATGCCGCCGTTTGCGTCTTTCAGCTGGATCTCCGCATGAAGCCCCTCGTAGTGGATCGGTTTCGCTTTGTCTGCGAGGATCGAAACGGAGTGGACTGCACTGCTGTCCGTCTTGCGAACGCGGATCGTACGGTGCGGTACGCCTGCGACTTCAGCCTGTGAACCAGCAGGCGGATTGATGGGAAGAGCCTGCGGTGTTGTCGGCGTACCGAGTGTTGAAGGCTGCGGCGTCGGTGCAACGGCAGACCGGTCGATCCTTCCGGACCCCGGAGAAGATTGAATGATCGAACTCTGCGGCGGACTTTGCAATTGAGTTTGCGGCTGGGAAACGGGCGCATTGCTGCGATCCTGTCCCTGAAGTGCTGCGAGCTGCTGGCGAAGGGCAAGATTCTCCTGACGAAAATCTTCCATTTTACGGTTACTTTGCCAAATACGTTCCCGCTGCTGGGCATTTTCCTGCTCCAGGCGTGCGATCGTCTGCCGATTCTGTGCACAGCCCGTCATCAGGACGAGACACACCCAAAACAGGCAAAAGCTCAAAATGAAAGTACGTACGGATCTCATTTTTGACAAATTCCCATAAAAAAACCAACTTCCGATTCACAGGATACCGTAAATTTCTTTCCATGTCCAGAGCAATTTGCGTTTTTCCTGAAAATCTTTCCGATTTTTTTCAGGAATCTTGCAGAAAACCGTTTTCGCCGGCGATCTGCCGCGGAGAGCCCAGCGATCCTCCCCGATGAAGAAATGAAATATTTCGACACGAATTCCGCGAAAGATACAGAATGATGCAAAAGATACAATGGGATCTTTAGTCATTTAAAGGTCCATCCGAAAACTGCGTATCAGTTCTACCACTAAGTTCTACCACTAAGTTCTACCACTGAATGCACTGAAAACTCACAGAGAAACACGGATCTTAACACCAAAGCGGTAAAAATAAAAAACAGACGGTTCGAACATTTTTTGATTTTTTAAAAAATCATTTGCGTCTTTTCGTGTCTTTCCGTGAAATTCGTGTCAGGGCACGTTCACTGTCTTTTTCCTCTTTCTTTTCCGTGTGTTTCTGCGTCTCCTCTGCCCTCTCAGCGGCAAGCTCGGACCTGATCGGTACGCACTTTCCGGAAGAGCCCCAAAAAAGAGGCTCGGTACTCCCAGACATTCGGAGCATATCTGCCCGGGAGCCCGAAACCTCAAGATCATTGTGCCGGATCAGGTTTCCATCATTCGGCACATTTCATTTTCCGCGTTTTCCGATTCAGCATCCGCCATCCGCAGCCGGTTCTGCCGTGTCGGCAGCATCACTGATTTTCGCGGCTTTGGCGGCAAGCGCTTCGGCAGCGTAATCGCGGCGGGAGACGAATTCACGCACACGCTGGCACAGCGCGTAAAGTGCCGGGATCAGCGCGATACCAAAGACCGTCGCGATGAGCATTCCGTAGAACGTCGGAATACCGATGGCTCTTCGGCTCGCAGCACCTGCGCCCGTCGCGGTAACGAGCGGCAGCACGCCCAGAATGAACGAGAACGCTGTCATGAGCACCGCGCGGAATCGCTGACTTGCGCCTTCCAGAGCGGAATCCACGATATTCAGGCCTTCTTCTTCGTGCTGGACTTTTGCGAACTCGACCATCAAAATAGCGTTTTTACTTGCCAGACCGATGAGCATCAGCAGACCGAGCTGCGCGTAAATACTCAGGTCAAGCTGGGAAAGTCCCAGACCCAACAGAGCGCCGAGCGTCGCCACGGAGACCGAGAGCATGACCGGCACCGGGATCGTCCAGCTTTCATACTGCGCCACAAGGAACAGGTAGCCGAACACGATGGCCGTTGCAAGAAGACCGACGATCTTCCCTTCGTTCATGCTTTCCTGAAGCGTTATATCCGTCCAGTTGATGGAGTAACGCGTGGCTTCGCCTTCCTTCGGTTTGATCGAATTGGCGGCTTTGATCTGCTTCATGAACTCCCCGGAACTCTTCAGCGTTCCCGGTTTTAGCGTCGCGTTAAACGGTGCCGACATGTACTGGTTGAATCGAGTGATCGTCTGCGGACCTACCTCAAAGTGAATGTCCGCAACACTCGTGACCGGTACCATCTGACCTTCCAGGTTCTGGATGTAAAGATTCTTCACGTCTTCCATGATACTTCGCTCACCCGCGATAGCCTGGACCTGGACCTTGAACGTGTACCCCTGAATGTTGAAGTCGTTCACGTAGTAGGACGACAGCTGACTCTGAAGCGTTCCGAAGATCGCGGAGATCGGAACTTTCATCAGCTCGGCTTTTTCGCGGTCGATCTCCAGACGAAGCTGCGGCATGTCCGAGTTGTACGCCGTCATGGCGAACTGTACGTTCGGGTCACTCATCAGTTCGCCGCCAAGCATTTTTCCCATCATGGAAAGTTCATCCGCAGTCACACCTCCCGAAGAGCTGAGCATGAAGGACGCACCGCTCGTAGTTCCCATACCGGCGATCGCCGGCGGTTTGAAGCACATGATCCGCGCTTCCGGGAACTGGGCGGCTTTCGCTTGGAATCTTGCGTTGATCGCGTTGATCTGCATTTCCGGAGTCGTACGCTCATCCCAATCCAAAAGGTCTACGATCAGCATCGCGTTATTTTCACCCAGACCGCCCATCATACTATAGCCCGCGACTGCCAGCGTTTCGTTCACACCTTCCTCATGGAAGAAACTTTCTTCAAGAGCATTAATGACTCGCTGTGTCTCGGAAAGTGCGGTTCCCGGCGCCAGTTCCACGTTACACATGATGGCGCCTTTATCTTCTTCCGGAAGGAAGGAGGTCGGCATGGACGTGAACTTGAATCCGTTCGCCCAAAGTACCAGCCCCAAAACCGCCAGCGTCAGGAGAGAGCGGCGGACAAGGATCCCGCTGAAGAAGAGGAATCCCGAACGGAATTTGTTCAGACCAAAGTTGAACGGGACGAAAATCACGTCCATGATGCTGCGCTTTTTCTTTTCCTGCTTGGCGCGAAGGATCAGAACGCAAAGCGCAGGACTGAGCGTCAGCGCGTTGACGCCGGAGAGGACCAGAGCCACGCACATCGTCACGGCAAACTGTTTGTAAATGACCCCGACCATACCGCCGTTGAAGCAGATCGGAACATAAATGGCCAGCGTCACGAGCGTCGTTGCGATGATGGCGCCGGTGATCTGCCCCATACTTTTGTACGTCGCTTCGCGCGGGGACATTCCTTCCTCGATGTTCGACATGACGCTCTCTACCACGATGATGGCGTCATCCACGAGCGACCCAATAACGAGGATCAGACCGAACATCGTCAGGGTATTTACGCTGTAGCCGAAAACCATCAGGAACGGGAACGTACCGACAAGCGCGACCGGAATGGCGATCGACGGAATGATCGTAGCACGCCAGTCCTGAAGGAAGAGATACGTCACGGCAATGACCAAAACGAGGGCTTCGATCAGCGTGCGAATGATCTCCTTCAGCGAGATCGTGATGTATTCCGTCGGATTGTAAATAATGGAGAAATCGATTCCCGCCTTTTCAAATTCCGGACGAAGCTGTTCGATCTTCTCCAGCGTTCCATTTACCGTATTCAGTGCGTTGGAGCCTGCCGTACGGAAAATAACGACTGGAACACAGTTCTTCATATTATGTTTACCGTGAGCCGCGTAGGATTCAGCCCCAAGCTCGATCCGTGCAATATGGCTCATCTTGACGATGTTCCCCTTACCGTCGGAGCGGACGATGATGTTGCCGAATTCTTCTTCAGTCACGAGGCGTCCTTTGACGTTGATCTTGTACTGCATCAGGTCGTTACTTGCCTCAATACCAACAGAGCCGGCAGCAGCCTGAACGTTCTGCCCTTGAATGGCAGCAGCAACTTCACTTGGCGTGATCCCCATCGCGGCCATTTTAGCCGGGTCGAGCCAGATTCGCATACTGTAGAACTCGTTGGACCACATCATACAGTCGGAAATACCGTCAACACGGGATACTTCGTCCATGATGTTGATCTTAACGTAGGACGCCAGGTCACGAAGGTTCATTGTTTTCGACTCGAACGAAAACACGCAAAGCATGTCGGAAGATTTCTTGCGGACCTGAACACCGCGTGCAATGACTTCCTGCGGAAGGACCGGTTCTGCACGGGAAACAGCATTCTGCACGTTGACCTGCGAAATGTCGGCGTCTGCACCGTATTTGAAGTAAACGCTCAAGTTGTACTGTCCGGTGTTGCTGGACGTCGATTTGTAGTACAGGAGGTTTTCCAGACCGTTCATCTGCGACTCGATCGGAGCCGCAACGGTATCGGCGATATCTTCGGCACTCGCGCCGGGGTAGACGGCCGAGACTTGGACTTCCGGCGGAGCGACTTCAGGATACTCCGCGATCGGCATGTTTGGGATGACCAGACATCCGGCCAGGATCATCAGCAGACTGATGACGATGGCGAATTTTGGTCTTTGGATAAAAATACCAGAAATCATCGTTCAGTCCTTTCATTTCTCAGAAGGCTGTTCATTGGAAACCAGTTTGCTTTCCGCCGGTTTTTCGGTCTGTTTTTCAGCCGGTTTTACTGCCGGTTTTACTGCCGGAGCGCCGCCGACGACACCCGTAACGTTCAGCGGAGCCTGTTCTGCAGTCAAACCGCTCGGAAGCGCAAGGTCGACTTTCGGCTGGACTCCCGGCATCATGATGATCTTGTGCGTACCTGTGGTCACGACGACTTCCCCTTCACGAACCGTCTGGGTCAGGTCATCATTCGGCATGATCGCCTGGTACTGTTCCGTGGCAGGACCGAGCTTCACGCGGCGCATTTCCACGAGATTGCCGTTTCCAACGACGTAAACGAAAGTTCCCTGCGGGTCATGCTGGATCGCTGTGTTGCGGACGAACGCACATTTTTCCGCACCGAATTTCGTCACGATGACGCGGCACAGACCGCCGGGATTGAAGTTTTCGTGCTCATTATCGATCGTCGCCCAAAGGTAAACAGCCCCCATGTTCGTGTGGACCGAGTTATCGAGGAAGATCATGTTTTTGCCGTTTTCGTCAGTTTTGACCGCGAATTTGGTTTTTTCTTCTTCATTCACGCCGTTCGGATTTCTATTCAGAAGCTGGACTTCCACTTTAATGTGGCTGTCCTGGAGATTCTGCACATTGCCGAACATTTCCGCGAAATCCTGTTCGCTCATCGAAAAGCGGACGTAGACCGGACTCATCTGCGTAACGGTGATCAGCGCACCGCTGGCCGGAGTCACGTAGTTGCCCAGCGTGGTATTCGTTCGGCCGACACGCCCGGAGATGTCCGACGTGACCACCGTGTATTTATTGTCGAATTCCGCGAGTTCCAGCTTTGCTTTCGCAACGTCGAGCGACGCACGCGCACTGCCGAGCGTTCCCTCTGCAGCCTGAAGCGCAGCCCGGGCGCTTTCCAGAGCCGCAACGGCACTTTTCACCGTCGTTTCAGCATTCTCGTACGCATCTTTCGAAACGGCAGCTTTGGGGACCTCGATCTTCATCACGATCTCATTGATCGTTTTCAGACTTCCGAGGATCGTATCGCTGTTCAGTTCCGCCTTGGCAAGCTGCTCGAACGGCACGTTCAGCGCTTCACTGTCGCCGCAATAAAGACGTGCATTGCGCAAATAATTATTGATCGCGTAACGCAGTTTCGCTTCCAGATCTTCCACGGTAGCCGTCGCCGATTTCAGATTCGCTTCACTCGTCTTGATATTGGCTTCACTCGTTGCAACGCTCGCAACGGCAGAAGCAAGATTGGCTTTGTAGACCGTATCTTCGATTTTGAAAAGCTGCTCGCCGGCCTGAACGTTTTTACCTTCTTCCACGTTCATTTCCGTGATCTTGCCGGATACGCGCGCCACAACGTCGACCGTCTCGATCGCTTCAAACGTACCGACATACTTTTTAACCGTTTCCGGAATAGAGGCTTCGACTCTCTCTGCCGTCACAAGCGTCGGAGGCGCCTGCGGCTGTTCCTGAGCCGCTTCTCCTGAATCCTTGCAGCCGGTCAAAAAAAGAAACTGCATGACAAGGACAGCACACGCAAGGGTGAAAAGGGATTTGCGAACCATATATTTATCTCCTGAATAATGATTAAATATTAATCGATCAGAACGGATTATATCGTAAAATCAAATTTTGTCAATACACAATAGTTATAAAAAATTAAGAATCCTTAAATTTTTTCAATATTTTTCTGTTAGAAAGAGACTCCATACGTGCTTGGGGCCCTTTTATGTCCTCACCGGCACAAATTTGACCGGAATGAAAATATTTTGAGGATTTTGAATGGCGGTCCCTTTACTTTTTTGAGAAATTGTGGTATCCTGAATAAAGAATGATTAGTCCCCTGCCCTTTTTTAGAAACGGATCGTGATATGAAAAAAAGTATTTTGAAAAGCCTTGCTCTTTCCTCTATTTTTGCGCTAGGAATGCTCGGCGGAAGTCTTTCGGCTGCCGAAATCGCGGAGCTCGAAGCAGCCGGTGCAAAAGTGCGTCTCACTCCAGACGGTCAGGTACTGGTCATCGACGCTCGAAACGCGCCGGAGTTTACGGGAAAAACGCTTGCGGATCTGCCGGCTCTGAAGGATCTGAAGCTCAACGGGATGCAGGTCACGGACGAGACGCTGCCGAATCTGGCCTCTTTCACGTCACTTGCGAGCCTCGCGCTGGACAAGACGGCCGTGACGGATGCGGTGATGGAGAAGATCGCGCAGCTTCCGGCACTCACGCAGCTTTTCATGGCCGAGACGAACGTGACGGATGCCGGAACGGCAAAGCTGGATCTTTCCCGTTTCGTACGGCTGCGGTTTGCCGGGACGAAGATCACGGACGAGACGCTTAAACGCTTGGGGACCTCACAGAAGCTCCAGTCGCTGGACGTCAGCAATACGCAGGTCACGTCGGCAGGAGCGGCGGCTCTGGCGGGGATCGAAACGCTTGCGGATGTGAATTTTTACGCGACGCAGCTGGATGATGCGGCATGTGATGTTTTCGCGCGGATGCCGCAGCTCGTGAAACTCAATCTCGACAAAACGCTCGTAACAGACGCGGGGATCGAGAGGCTCGCGGGACTGGAAAATCTGGAATTTCTCCATCTGGGACGGACGGCCGTGACCGATGCATGCATTCCGGCACTTCTGAAGCTGAAAAATCTCAAGACCCTTCACGTAACGCGCACGCAGATCACTCCGGAGGGCGCTGCACAACTGGAAGCCGGCCTGCCGGAATGCCAGGTCATTTCCACAGTGGAAGGAGAATGACTTCCGAATAGGACCCGTTTGAGAAGATTTTTGATGGTCCAGTGCTGAAAAAAGTCCGAATATACCGAAAATGTGGAAATTTGCGAATGGTTTTCGGTGCAATTCAGACTTTTTTTATTTTTCTTGTTGACTTTATGTGATTTTGAAGTAAAATTTTTATTGGATTTTTGGATGGTTTTCCTTGCCCTAAGTTTTTTAGGAGATTTTTTTATGGACTGTATTGCAAAGTATTGTGCTGTCGGACTGTTCGGTTTGTCGTGTATTGCCGCGGCGGAACTTGCACTGGCGCAGTCACCGGTCATTACGCAGTTTCACGTTCAGGAAAAAGAGACCATCACTTCCGGAAACGCGAACGATTTTGGCCAGTATACCTACCAGATCTACGGGACGCCGGGCGTTACGCTTGGCGGGAACCGTGCGGACTGGAGCATGAAGGTGAATAATGGGAACGTCAGTGCGAACAACTGGCTCCTTCTGACCAATACCGCTGAGGGATTCCGTACGGCGAATACGGTGAACGCGAACGACTTCGCCATTACCGGCGCGAATATCAACAGCAGCGGCAACTGGGAGATCTCCTCCGTCCGTGCCAGCGATAAAAATGAAGAGCTGCCGAACAACACGAACGTTCTCCTGATCCCGAAAGCCTCGACAAATCTCCATTTCGGACAGACGGTCACGTCGGCTGCGGCAGTTGAGGGACTGAAAAATTTCTTCGCGGAAGGTAACTTCAACCCGATGGACGGCGTCGTCATCGCCAGTGCTGCCGTGCCGTACGCGAACGTTGGAACTTTCAGCTGGAATCCGGATTATGTCATCAACAGTTCCGTGAACACTGCGAACGGAACCTTTGATTTTAAGATCTGCGACAATTCCGGCGATGCAAGTAAAAGCGGCAGTAAATACACGATGAACTACGCCTTCATCCCGCATGGAACCGAAGGTACCGTCACGGGAAGTGTCGCGATTCGAAATATCAATCAGACGCAGCCTTTCCTCTACGGCGGGACCGGTTATTCCGTGGAGATCATCAAAAACGGGCAGTATCGCCTAACGCTGGATGACTACACGCCGGCAGACGGGATCCTTCTGATCAACGGAACGACCGACAAACTGGATGAATCGTCGATCTCGGCGTGGAACAGCGATAATGCCATTTTCGCGCAGCCCTCCGACGACGGGAAATCATTCATCATCAACAGTGTGGATCTCCATTCCGGAAAAACGTGTACAGCAACAGATCTTCAAAACTCCTCGTTCAATTTCGCGTTCATTGCCTACGATGCCGCTCTCACGGCTCCCGAAAAAGGCTTTTACCGCTCCGATTACGACCCGGCCGGGAAAGACTACGCCGGCGGTCTGCTCACGACAGATAAAGGAAGAAACGGCAACATCACCTTCCAGGCGTTTGAGTCCTCCTCCAGCTACCTGTCCGTCAACCAGTGGAACATGGGCGACTTCCATCTCTACGTCAATGGGCGGCCCATCGCCATGGCAGACGGTGTGACGATCGCAACGGTCGCGCAGAACGACAAACGGGCGGTCGCGCAGGTCTGGAACGAAGGGACTGCCTGTGTGACCTACGCGAACGTGAACGGCAGTGAGTTGGATGGAAATGTCTCGGTCGGCTATTTCCCGAACAGATCGGACCAGTGGATGACCGCAACGGTGAACACAAACGGCGTGCTCTCGAACCGCTCAAGTGTGTATACTGCGGAAATGACGAACGTCTCGGCCGGTGTGCAGACGCTGAAGATCGACGGAGTCGATTCTACGAAAGACGGCATTCTGTTCGCCACGGGATTGACGAATAATGGGAATCACGTCACCAGTGCGGCTCCTCAGGCGGACGGCACATGGCTGATCGACACGTACGGTGCGAATGACGGTGCGGCGAAAGCGAACAATTACGGCCTCGTTTTCCTTCCGTACGGAGCGGATGACCAAGCGTTCATCAGCGGGTGGATCGACGGTTTCGACGGCAGCGTGAACAGCGGTTTCGGCTATTTCGATGTGGAGCGCATCGAGAAAGGCATTTACGAACTGACGCTTGGCGAAGGCCTCACCGCAGACGACGGTTTTCTCCTTCTTGGTCTTGCAGGCGGGGAAGACGGCGACCCCTTCCATGGTCTGATCTCTTACGAAGTGACGGATGACGGTACGTTTGAGATCAACACGTTTTCCGCTCTGGCGGGGAATCCTTTGGCGGATGCGGACTTTACGTTTGCGTTCCTGACGACGAACGCTGATTTCAGGAGTGCCGTTCCGGAACCGGGCACGATGACGCTTCTGGTCCTGGGACTTGGGGCGTTGGGAGCTGCCTACCGACGCAAAAACAAACAAAAATGAACAAAAGACCCAAAAGTTCTCGAAAAGGGAGTCTGAGGGAGAAACAACTTCCAAATGTTTCTCCCTCGCAGTCGTTTATGGCATGGCAGGAGATCTCTGCTAAAGCGTCTGTGCTGAAATCATAGAGGGTCCACTGGATCGCTCGGAAAGTTTTTGATCTGCGCATCCGGCAGCTGCTGGGAGAAACCTTGATCTCAAAAATCCTACTTTGTGAATTTCCGCACCGCCACACTTTAGTTTTGCCTAAAATGCAAAGATTTTACATCCGCCAGGGCGTTTTGCTTCAGAAGCTATGAGCGTGCCTGGAGAGAAATATCCCATTTTTTTCTTACTTTTTCTTGAAAATTTTCCGGGAAATGGAAGTTTTTTTCTATTAGTCAAACAAAATTCGGAAAATCCGGCACGGCCCCCCTTGCGTAAATTTGATAAAAATATATAATTAAGGATGGTGTATTGATATACACAAAGCAACAGGTTGTTTTAGTGTTTTTTATTTAGGAGAGTTTACAGTGTCTGAAACCAAACGTTTTGTTACGCTTGACGGTAACGAAGCCGCTGCGTATATCGCGCATCGTTGTTCAGAAGTCATGGCGATCTATCCCATCACGCCGTCGTCGAACCTTGGCGAACTGGCTGACGAATGGGCTGCCCGCGGCGTGAAGAATATCTTCGGCGTCGTTCCGCAAGTCGTCGAAATGCAGAGCGAAGCCGGTGCCGTTGGTGCCGTTCACGGTTCGCTTCAGGCGGGTGCTCTGACGAGTACCTTCACGGCTTCCCAGGGTCTTCTCCTCATGATCCCGAACATGTTCAAGATCGCTGGTGAACTGACCTCCTGCGTGTTCCACGTGACCGCCCGCTGCGTCGCGACGCACGCACTCTCCATTTTCGGCGATCACTCCGACGTGATGGCCTGCCGTTCCACCGGTTGGGCAATGCTCGTCTCCGGTTCCGTTCAGGAAGCTCAGGACATGGCCATGGTCGCTCATGCGTCCACGATGGAAGCCCGAGTCCCGTTCCTCCATTTCTATGATGGTTTCCGTATCTCCCACGAGATCAACAGCATCGACCAGATGACCGACGAAGAGATCGCCTCCATGATCGACCCGGCCCTGGTCAAGGAAGTTCGCGAACGTTCGCTGAATCCCGATCGCCCGGTCATCCGCGGTACCGCGCAGAACCCGGACGTCTTCTTCCAGGCTCGCGAAGCGTGCAACCCGTACTACAACGCGGTCCCCGGCATCGTCCAGAAGTACATGGACAAATTCGCTGCGATCACCGGCCGTCAGTACCATCTGTTTGACTTCGTCGGTGCTCCGGATGCCGAAAACGTCATCGTCGTGATGAGCTCCGGCTGCGGTATCGTTGAAGAAGCTGTCGAACGTCTCGTCGCTGAAGGCGAAAAAGTCGGTCTCGTTAAAGTCCGTCTCTATCGTCCGTTCGACGTCAACGCTTTCTCTGCCGCTCTCCCGGCCAGCGTGAAAGCCGTCGCCGTTCTCGACCGTACGAAGGAACCGGGCGCCCCGGCAGAACCGCTCTACCTCGACGTCTGCGCCGCTCTGGAAGAAGTCGGCCGCACCGACATCAAACTTACCGCCGGCCGTTTTGGTCTCGCGAGCAAAGAATTCACGCCGGCCATGGCGAAGGCGATCTTCGACGAACAGAAGGCTTCCACGCTGAAGAAGCACTTCACCGTTGGTATCGAAGACGATCTCACCAACCTGAGCATCTCTTACGATCCGGCTTGGCAGACGGAAGCGGACGATGTGTCCCGCTGCCTGTTCTTCGGTCTCGGTTCTGACGGTACCGTCGGCGCCAACAAGAACTCCGTCAAGATCACCTCGAACTACACCGACCTGTTCGCTCAGGGTTACTTCGAATACGACTCCAAGAAAGCCGGTTCCGTGACGAAGTCCCACCTGCGTTTCAGCCCGCGTCCGATCAAAGGTTCCTATCTGGTCCACAGCGCGAACTTCGTCGCCTGCCATCAGTGGGAGTTCATCAACCAGGTCGACATGCTGGCGAAAGCCGAGCAGAACGCCACGTTCCTCGTCAACAGCCCCTACGGCAAAGACGAAGTCTGGGCGCACCTGCCGAAGAGCGTTCAGGAAGCGATCATCGCGAAGAACCTGAAGTTCTACGTCATCGACGCCAACGCGATCGCTGAAAAGACCGGTATGGGCCGCCGTACCAACACCATTCTCCAGACCTGCTTCTTCGCCCTGGCGAAAGTCGGCGGAATGGACGCAGACACGGCCATCGGCCACATTAAAGAGTACATCAAGAAGTCCTACCTGAAGAAGGGTATGGAAGTCGTCGAAAAGAACTGGGCTGCCGTGGATGCTTCTCTGGCTGGTCTGGAAGAAGTGACGGTCCCGGCTGCCGCGACCTCCACGTTCGAACGTCGTCCGGGCGTCATCGGTCAGGCTGATGAATTCATCACCAACGTCCTCGGCACGATCATGGAAGGCAACGGCGACTCGCTGACCGTGAAAGATCTTGCTCCGACGGCGGACGGTACGTTCCCGAGTGCCACGACCCAGTACGAAAAGCGCTCCATCGCCCTCAAGGTTCCGGTCTGGAAGGCTGACGTCTGCGCCCAGTGCGGTCTCTGCTCGATGGTCTGCCCGCACGCTGCCATTCGTATGAAGGTCTACGATGCGGCTGACGCTGCTGACGCTCCGGCTTCCTTCAAGTCCGCGGACGCGAAAGCTCCGTTCGCCGGCATGAAAGCCACCGTCCAGTGCTATCCGGAAGACTGCACCGGCTGCGGTCTGTGCGCGAGCATCTGCCCGATGAAAGCGAAGGACTGCCTCGTCATGGTCGACAAACTCCAGGTCATCGACGAAGAACGCGCGAACTGCGAGAAGTTCCACGCGATCCCGAATATCGACCGCTCCAAGGTCAACCCGCTCCAGCCGAAAGGCTCGCAGCTGCTTCTGCCGCTGTTTGAGTTCTCCGGTGCCTGCGCTGGCTGCGGTGAAACGCCGTACGTCAAGCTCGTCACCCAGCTGTTCGGTGACCGTATGCTCGTCGCCAACGCGACCGGCTGCTCCTCCATCTACGGCGGTAACCTGCCGAGCACCCCGTACTGCAAAGACGCGAACGGCCGCGGTCCTGCCTGGGCCAACTCCCTGTTCGAAGACAACGCGGAATTCGGTCTTGGTATGCGCGTCGCTGTCGACCAGCAGAACGCATACGCGAAAGAACTGCTCACCGGCATGGCGGAACATGTTGGTCAGGATCTGGTCGATGCCATCCTGAACAACCCGCAGAAGAGCGAAGCCGACATCGCTGCCCAGCGCGACAATGTTGCGAAGCTGGTCGCGAAGATCGAAGGCGCCGACTGCCCGAAAGCCAAGGCTCTCGCCGACATCGCGAGCTTCCTGGTCAAGCGCAGCGTCTGGTGCTTCGGCGGTGACGGTTGGGCGTACGACATTGGTTACGGCGGTCTTGACCACGTCATGGCTTCCGGCCGCAACATCAACGTGATGGTCCTGGATACCGAAGTTTACTCCAACACGGGAGGTCAGGCTTCCAAGTCCACGCCGCGCGGTGCTGTCGCCAAGTTCGCTGCCAACGGTAAGAAGTCCCGCAAAAAGGACCTCGGCATGATGGCCGCCTCTTACGGCAACGTTTACGTTGGTCAGATCTCCATCGCCGCCAATCCGGCGCACGCTCTGAAGGTCATGATCGAAGCGGAAGCTCACGACGGTCCGTCCCTGATCATTGCGTACTCGCACTGCATCAACCACGGTATCGACATGCTCCAGGGTCTGGAACTTCAGAAAGAAGCCGTCAAGTGCGGATACTGGCCGCTGTACCACTACAATCCGGCCGACGAAACTCCGTTCCACCTCGACAGCAAGGCTCCGGAAGGCGAGTTCAAGGAATTTGCCATGAAGCAGAACCGCTTCAAGACGCTCAAGCTCCTCAACACGGCCGAGCAGACGGAAGCGTTCCTTGCGGAAGGTCAGGGCGACATCAACAATCGCTACGATTACTACGCGCAGCTCTCGCAGCTGAAGCACGAGTAATCGGAAACGTGAGACCATTCTCACGGACATGAGTTAAGAAAAGGCGGAGCAGAGCGATCTGTTCCGTCTTTTTTTGTGAAATTTTTTTTGAATATTTTAAACGGACTACTTGACATATGTCAAAATTGTGTTATACTTTTTATTGAGATGAAAATCTCTTAAATTTCGCTTGACAGCACGAAAACTTAGACACTTTTTGCAGTTGAAAAGCGGATGACCTATTCTGTATACATGGAGTAGGTCTATATTTTCATATGCCTGTATAATAACAAAGTAAGAGCGTGTGCGGCTCCATGGGAGACGTTGCGTATCTACTTTGTTAGGTAGTCTAAGACCTTCGTGCTGGGATACGTTGACGTGCTCCCTTTTTTTATGTCCGCACGAAGTGATTCTTTCTGTGCTTCATTCTAAAGGGAAAAGGAAATGTATTCTGTTTTTGAAATATTCCCAGCTCATGATAGGTCACACAGTACGCAAAATCGAAATCAGCCCGGATGTATTTATGGAGTATCACAGGATCTCGATCCTCTGGTTTTTTCGGTTTTCTTATTCTCCGATTTATTATGAGCGGGACGGCAGTCAGCGCATTCCACTGCGCGAAACGGATATTATCCGTCTTTCTCCATGGATGCAGGTTCCATTCCTTGACCGCTTTGGCTGGACCATTCCGATTTTATGCGGTCTGTGCTGGTTGATATGCCAAATATTTTGAAAGGCGAAAGTTTTGGTTTCTTTTTGGATCTGATTCGGGAACGGGTTCAGAAATATTTATTCTCCCGAAAAATCCTTTTTTCAAGGAGACATATCATGTCGAAAGAAAAAATCGAAAGCCGCCGCGCCTTCATGAAAAAGTTCGGCAAACTCGCCGGTGCCGCCGCCGTTGCTGCTCCCTTCATGGCCATGGCCGCCAAAGAAGCTGTTGCCGCTCCGGATGAAGATAATCCGGTGTGGGTGTGTGGTCTTGCTTCGTGTAGTGGTTCGTGTGATAGTAATTGTAGTGGTTCGTGTGCTGGTGAGTGTGATAAGTCGTGTGTGGGTACGTGCGATGGGTACTGTGATTGGCGATGCGAGGGCTCGTGTTATTGGAGTTGCGCAGGAGCCAAAGGTTGTGCTAATAGTTGCGTAGGCACTTGTTCGTTGACCTGTTCCGGATATGGTGGTTATAACTATTATTGAAACTAAAAAACGAGAATGCAGAATGTCTCTAAAAGAACTAGTTTCAGTGCATCTGGGGGGTGCCTCAGATGTGCTGAAGAGGTTGAATTTATTTACATTTACGGGATAAGCATATGACTCAAGATAAACGTGAATCACGCCGCGCCTTTATGAAAAAGTTTGGTAAAATTGCCGGTGCCGCTGTCGTTCCCTTTATGGCCATGGCCGCCAAAGAAGCTGTTGCTGCTCCGAATGAAGATAATCCGGTTACATCTTGCGCCAACAATTGCACCAACGATTGTGCCGGCACATGCAAAGGCCATTGCGGATGGGGTTGCGATCGCACTTGCGCAGACCAATGCGAATACACTTGCACAGGCACTTGCTGCGTCGATTGCAGTGGCACTTGTGCTTTCATTCAACAATTAGGGCCAAGGTTTTGAAATATTTTAACAAGGGGGATATGTGATGTCACAAGATAAAACGGAAGATCCTCAAAAGAAATCCGATGAAATTTTGAAAGTTGATAAACCGTGGCAGGAAGGTATGGCACGTTCCATTACTTTTATTCTTACGGAAGACTGTCAGCTTCGCTGTAAATATTGTTATTTGTGCGGGAAAAATAATGTCACTAAAATGACGTTTGAGACCGCCAAAGAGGGAATCGATTACGTTCTTGGACATCCTGAGATCTATAAAGAAGAGAGCGTTATCTGGGAATTTATCGGCGGCGAGCCGTTCCTCGAAATCGAGCTGATGGACCAGATCTGCGATTATATCAAAGAGCGGCTTTTTGTGCTGAAACATCCGTGGTTTAACAGTTATCGATTCAGTATGGCCACGAATGGCTTGCTGTATGACGATCCGCGAGTGCAGAAGTTCATCGAAAAGAATCGGACTCATTTGAGCATTGGTATTTCCGTCGATGGTACACCCGAAAAACATAATATGCAGCGGGTTTTTGTTGATGGGACCGGTTCCTATGATGAAGTTGTCAAGCGCGTTCCGCTCTGGTTAGAGCAATTCGAGGGTGCGCAAACGAAATCGACCATCGGGCATGGTGATTTGCCGCTTGTTAAAGATTCCGTACTTCATCTATGGAATCTGGGAATCAAAAACGTTCCCATGAACTGCATTTTTGAGGATGTGTGGGAAGACGGCGACGATGATATTTTTCAGGATCAGCTGATTCAGCTCGCTGACGAAATTCTCGATAGAGAATTATTTAAACTGGGTTATAATACTACTCTGTTTGAACGTCATATCGGTTTTGAACAGACGGACAATCAAAACTGGTGCGGTGCAGGCAAGATGGTTTCCATTGATACCAAGGGTGTATTTCATCCTTGTACCCGTTTCGCGCAATATTCTCTTGGGCACAAGCCAGAGATCAATACCGGCGACGCAGAAAAAGGGGTCGATCAAAATCGTCTCCGTCCGTTCCTTGCTCTGAATCGAACGGTCCAGTCACCGCAGGAGTGTATTGATTGTGAGGTGGCATCGGGCTGTGCGTGGTGTCAGGGGAATAATTACGACTGTGCCGATACGGAGACCATTTATCAGCGGGCGACGTATATCTGCAAGATGCACAAGGCGCGCGTGCGGGCAAATAACTACCTTTGGAACAAGCTCGATAAACTCGTTCCGCCGGCCGAAAATGATGACCGGGTCCGGCGTTTGAAACTTCGTAAGGGGCTTCAGTCGCTGTTCGTTCTGATAGATTCTGCCGCGCCGTCGTTTTGTTACTACAAGACGCGGGAAATGGAACGGAAAATCATGGACGATGAGACGCTCAAAAAGGTCGCGTTTTACGCTTTGACAGAGAACCTTTCGCTGAATCTGATCCTCGGTGAAGATGGGTTGACGGAGGCGCAGAAAGAGATCCTCAAGTGGAACGATTACGTCATTTACCGCTCTGGTTCCGCGAAATTTCCGACCGACGATAAGACGATCAACGTCTTTGATTTTGAGTCGGACACGTGGGATGACTCGATCGGTCCAACGGAAATGTTCATCCTGCGTATCAGTAAAGACAGTCTCACGGAACTCCCTGCCTGGCTGGAAGCGCATTCCCTTGCCGCGGACAAGATCACGGTTTTCGTCAAGGAAATGGAAACGATGACGGAAGCGGAGTTCGGGCCGTACAAGGCGGTTTTGGATCGGCTTGCTGCGTGGCTTCCGGAACGCGAAGAGGAAAAACCGTTTGAGCTGTCGCTTTTGACGGACCGTTTGCAGCTTGAAAAACCGAACCATTGCGACGCCGGCGTGAAGCACGTCACGATCGGACCGGATGGGAATTTTTACGTCTGTCCCGGTTTTTACTATCGCGAGAAGAACAAAGATTTCCTCATTGCCGACATTGATATCGTGCTGAAAACGCATGAACTGCCGATCAAAAACAGCCAGCTGTATAAGCTCGACCACGCGCCGATCTGTGAAAACTGCGATGCCTGGCAATGCCGCCGCTGTGTGTGGCTCAACAAGGAAACGACGCTGGAAGTGAATACGCCGTCGCGCCAGCAGTGCGTCTGCGCACATTTGGAACGCAATGCCAGCCGCGATCTGATCGAACCGCTCTTCATTCAGGATATGGTATCCATCCCGGAAATCGATTATCTCGATCCCTTCGAGGAACTGATGAAGAAGAATCAACCATTTATTGAAAAAGGAAAAGTCGATGAGTGCTGAAAAAACGAAAAAAGTCGTTGGAAAAGTCACACCGGAACAGCGTGATGAGATCCAGAGTCTGTTTGAACGGAGAAATTCTCTGAAAGAACTGATGATGATCGTCAATCCGGCAGAAAATAATGAACTTTATGAACGTGTTCTCGCCGACCAGATCGAAACTCGAAAACGCTTTGAGCAATGGTGGAGCGACCGCGGCAAAGAGTATTGCTGGGAAGGCAGCGAAAACGGAAATTGGGAGATCGATTTTCAAACGTGCGAGATCTTTCTGGTTTCGTGTGACTGTCAATGAACGGAAGTACGAGTGATCGAAACGTGAGACCATTCTCACGGACATGAGTTAAGAAAAGGCGGAGCAGAGCGATCTGTTCCGTCTTTTTTGTTTTCGGAATGTAAAAGATGGTCAGAAGACGTAAATTTTCTGTAAAACTGAAATTTTTGATCGGAATGCGGATCTTTGAATGTTGATTTTAAATTCTCGTTTGGTATACTGGATCTGAAGAAGTCGGTGTTCGGCTTTGAAAAAGTGGTTTCGAAACAGAAAGGAATTTCTCATGGCAAAGCGAAGCGGAATTTTGTGCGGGAGCCGCAGGTTTGGCGTGATGCTGAGACGGTGGTTTCTGATGGTCGGGATCCTGGCGGTTTTGTGCACATTGGGGACGCGCTGTCCGGCAATGTCGATCGTTTATTCCGAAGATGGAGAGTATCTGGCTCATTGGCGGCCTGATCGGGAGAAAGTTTCGGTCTGGAATCTTGAGAGCGGGAAATGCTCGCAGTTTGATTTCGAGAAACTGACCGCCCCATACCGGCCGGAGTGGAAGGTCTGTGTCGATGGGAAGTTGGTGACGTTTGACTTGAGGAAGGAGGTCTATGGAACGATCAAATTTTGGGAGACGGGCTGGTCGCCGGACGGTCGATACTATGTTTTGCCGAATTCGAGGCAGATCCAGGATCGGGATTTTGATTTGAAGATCTGGGACGTGGAGGCTGGGAAACAGATCCGGACGTATCGGAGCGGGGAGTACTCGTACAGCTGCTGGTGCCCGGACAGCCGGAGGATCGTGCAGTTTAACAGTAAGGTCATCTGGATCTTTGACGTAACGGGTGAGGAGAAACCGGTTTTTTATCGGAATCTTGAAGAACGGAATTCTTTTTCAGCGGTCAGCTGGTCTCCCGACGGCCGATTTTTGCTCGTTGGGACTTTTGGGGGGAACGTGATGCTGCTGGATACGAAAGAGAATTTCCTCACAAAGGAAGAGATCGAAGCGATAGAAGAAAAGAGGATCTCAGCAGCATCGCATCAGAGCCAGGCTCGTTACTTTCGTCAGGTTCCACTTTATCCGCGAAAAGAGCTTTCGGTCATGAGGCAGCTCTGGAAAGTAAATGTCGCCGATAATATGAAGAGGGTCAGTGCAATGGCGTGGGTCCCGGAAATGGAAAAGGTGCTGGTCAGTATTCATCAGCACGGAGTTTCTGTGCTGGATGCGAAGACCGGGGCGATTCATTTCCGTCTTGGAGAACCGACAAGCTGGGCCTATAGTTCCGAAACGGTCGGTCTTTCTCCGGACGGTCGAAAACTGGCGCTTGCGGAGGGAAGCACGACACGGCAGGTCGGTATCTGGGATCTGGAGACAGGAGAGAAGATCGGAGAATGGCGGAAGGTGAGCGGCGCATTTACGGTGCATTGGACACCGGACAGTCGGCAGCTTTTTGCCGCAGATCGACAGCAATTCATCGAGCATGACGGAGAACCGCCGCGGATGGGAGAAATTCCGAAACTTCCGAAAGTCGCGGATGTGGAGTACCGGCTTCATTTCTGGGATCTGGAAACGCAGAAGGATGTCCGAGTCCTGACGACCGGCCGCGTCTCCATGCTTCCCGAAATGGAAAAGCAGCGTCGTGAACTGGAAGCAGAGGCAGCGAAAGAACGGGCGATTTATGAAGAGAGGAAAAGAATGCAGAAAGAACGCAGTCCCTCTCCCGCACCAGTCCCTGTCCAAGCAGTTGAACTGTAAAACCGGCTGATTTTTTTAGGAAACGGAGTGGTTTTGACTGCTCCGTTTTGCGGGATTTTGCGGAAAACCTTGAGTTTTGGGTCAAGTGGAGCGAGATGCTCGATGAAAGAGCCTGTTTTTTTAGGGTGATTCCGGGAAAATTCTTCCCTATTTTCCCATCCGGGGTCTTGCATTGAGAGGGAAAGTGTGGTAAAATAAAAAATGAGTTTCCAGTGAATGGACCCTTTGTCCGATTTTTTGTCGATCGGCGATCCTCTTGCTGTGAGACCGAATCAGATTTTGCGGCATTTTGTGCTTTAGGGAAGAATGGATCCCATGAACATTTCCACTCCGCGTTACCTTGTTTCGTTTGACGTGCGTCAGCTTCCGCAGCGGTTTACCGACGTCTTGATCATTGGCTCCGGGTTGGCCGGCTTACGGGCAGCTCTGGCGGTCTCGAAGAAGCAGCAGGTCATTGTGCTGACGAAGCCGGAAAATATCCAGTACTCCAACAGTGACCGCGCACAGGGCGGGATCGCGTCGGTTTTGGATCCGACAGACCAATTTGAAAAGCACGTGGAGGACACGCTGATCGCGGGAGCAGATCTCTGTGACCGGGAGGTCGTGAACCGTGTGGTGAAAGAAGGACCGCGGCGGATCGCGGAGATGATCGAGATGGGGACGCATTTCGATCAGCATGCGGACGGAAGCCTGGAACTTGGCCGAGAAGGCGGGCACCGGATGAATCGAGTGGCGCACGCGAAAGGAGATCAGACCGGTCATGAGCTGATCCAGACGGTCATTATGCAGTCTAACGCGGCAAAAAACATTCATGTGCACGCGCAGTGCTACGTGATCGATCTTCTGACTTTTGAAGGACGCTGCGTCGGGGCGCTGGTCCACGATTCGGCATTCGGAAAGATGGTCTACTGGGCGAAGCAGACCATTCTCGCAACGGGCGGGATCGGACAGCTTTACCGCGAGACGACCAACTCTCCGATCGCGACGGGCGACGGGATCGCGATGGCATTACGTGCCGGTGCGAAGCTGAAAGACATGGAGTTCGTGCAGTTTCATCCAACGGTCCTTTACGTTGCCGGAAGCAGTCGGTCGCTCATTACGGAGGCCGTCCGCGGTGAGGGAGCGTACCTGATCGACAAGAACGGGCACCGTTTCATGCCGGAGTACGACGAGCGTGCCGAACTGGCTCCCCGCGACATCGTGAGCCGTTCGATCGCGACGCAGATGCTCAAAACAAACTCGGCGACGGTTTTTCTGACGATGGCGCACAAGGATCCGGAACTGATCCGTCATCGTTTTCCGGGGATCGCAGCGATCTGTGCCCGATTCGGCATCGACATTACGAAAGACCCCATTCCGGTCCGTCCGGGCGCGCATTACATGATGGGCGGCGTCGCGGTGGATATGGAGGGACGGACGAACGTTCCGGGACTTTGGGCCATTGGAGAAACGAGCTGCACAGGACTGCACGGCGCGAACCGTCTGGCCTCAAACAGTCTTCTGGAAGCGCTCGTTTACGGCGTCTCTGCCGGAGTCGGCGCGTCACAAGCTGCAGCACGCATCCCGGATGAAAAGCATCTGAAAGTCCTTCCGCTGATGCACGATACCGAGTCGTCGTACGATCCAATGCTTCATCTTCAGGATTTCACCAACTCCCTGAAGAGTCTGATGTGGCGCAATGCAGGCGTAAAACGCAGCAGCGAAATGCTCAATGAGGGGCTGGAAACGCTTCAGCAGTGGCAGCGTTACACGTTCAACGGCGAGCAGAATGACACGGTCGGATGGGACCTTCAGAATATGCTCACGGTCTCGATGCTCGTCATGCAGGCTGCTTTGATGCGCGAGGAGACCCGCGGCGGACACACGCGCGTGGACTTTCCGGAACGGGAAGAGAAATGGCGCCGGCACATCACGTTCCAGCGGAATGAAAATGGTTCCATTCAGCTCGGGATGGAAGAAATGAAAAAGAAAAGATGAACCTTGAAACGAGGAACAAATAAATGACTGAAAAGAAAAATGAAACTCTTCCGCAGACGGATGCACAGACGGAAAATTCGGAATTTCTGGAAGGAGCTGAAGGGGGACGGAAGTTCGATCCGATGGAAATGCCGAACATCATCGTTCCGCGTGACGGGACCGAAGCGCTGAAACGTGCAAAAATGGCGGCGCAGGTCATCGCAGACAACCGGGGGAAGGACATCGTGATCCTCGACCTCCGAAAGCTGACGTACGTTTTCGACTACTTCATCATCGCAACCGGTACGAGCAATCGGCAGCTGCACGCGATGAGCGATGCCGTGGACGACCTTTTCGAGAAGGATCTGAAAGATCAGAAACTCACGACGGAAGGGTACCGCGAAAGCCGGTGGATCGTGTGCGACTACGGTGATGTGGTGGTCCATCTTTTTGAAGAAGAGACGCGCGACTACTTCCGCCTTGAAGACCTCTGGGGAAGCGCGGAACGGGTCGAGTTCACGCCGTCCGTTTTGGATTAAGAGACCAAACAAAACTCAACGAAACAAAAAAAGGAACTGCGTGAAATGAAATAGTTTGACGCAGTTCCCGAAGTACTGTGAAATCGGCAGCTTGAAATTTTTGAAACATTTTAGCCCACAAACTGTTGTGTTTTTATAAACCGTGTGATTTTCTAAAAAAAGGAGAAAAACCAATGAAAAAAGACTACGTTCACATTTGTGTCGTTCTGGACGCTTCTGGTTCGATGGATCACTTGACGGAACGGACGAAGAGCACGTTCTGCGAATTTATTCAGTCTCAGCAGAAGGAGATTGGAAAGACCTGCTTCGATCTCTTTCAGTTTGAGAGCAGCGTCAAACATCTTGTGCAGTCGGCAGACCTTTCGCAGGTTTCGGCAGAGCAGTTGATGAGCGACTATCGATGCAGCGGAACGACGGCCATGAATGACGCGATCTGCACCGCGATCGACCATCTTGGGAAAGTGTTCGCCGCGATGCCGGAAGAAGAACGGCCCGAAAAAGTGCTCGTTGCGATCCTGACGGACGGTGAGGAGAATGCGAGCCGCCAATTTACCGCACAGGACGTGAAAATGAGGATCGAGCATCAGCAGAAGACCTACTCCTGGGATTTCATGTTCCTCGCAGCGAATCAGGATGCGGTCCTTGCAGGAAGCCAGATCGGTATTCAAATGAAAGACTGCATGCAATTTGAGGCGTCGCCAATGGGAATGGAGATGGTGAATCTGCTTTTGTGCGAACGCGCGTGTCAGATGCGCATCCGATAGTGTTAGCAGGGAATGAAAGATGCCAGGATCGGGATCCTAGAGAACACTGCAGAGCAGAAAGGAAAATGAGAAATGGACAGAATGCTTCAACGGTACTCTATCTTTAAGTATTTTTTCGCGCTTTTGATGGGCCTCGCGTGCTTCATCGGCACATTCATGCTGATGGGCGTTTGGGGAGCCTACGAAAATACCGCATTTTCCAGCTCGGATCTCGTCGCAGTCAGTTACGGCAAATGGACGCAGACGGCCGTTCCGTGCATCGGGATGATCTTCTCCGGTCTCGCAATGGCGCAGTCCGTCCTTTCCGGAAGAGGGGTCTCGCTGAAAAAGAATCGGCTTTTGCGTGCGGCCGCTGCCGTTTTTACGCTGAACGCACTCCTCGCACTTTGGCTGGGGCTGAGCTGAGCAAGTCCGGTAAATTCCGTTTTAGGACTCCGTTTCCTGAGCACATTTGAAAAAAATTCCCGCAGAATGACCGAACTGGTGTTTCTGCGGGATCTTTTTTAGGAACTTCTTTCAGAGTTAGACACGCCTTTTCATTCCTGCTCAAGCGTTTCTTTCAGAGCAGCTTCCAGCGCATCCAGGCGAGCGTAAACGTCCCCTTCTTCTCCGGGCTGGAGACTGGCGAAAAGGTAGAATTTCACCTTCGGCTCCGTACCGCTCGGACGGACTGCCGCACAGTTTCCTTTTTCGGAAAGATGGAGCATGACGAGTTTCCCTTTGGGGCCCTGCATCGGTGCTTTTTCTTTTCCGATACGCAGATCCATTTCCGTTCCGTGCTCAAAATCCTGCGCGTACACGACTTCCATGCCGGCCAGTTCCCGAGGCGGATCCGACTGGAAACGTTCCATCAGCGCCGTCATTTTAGCCATTCCGTCCGAGCCGCTCATGGCAATGGAGAACGCTTTTTCGGCATGGCGGCCGTACTGGACGTAGAGTTCTTCGAGTTTCTGATGGACCGTCTTGCCTTCCGCTTTGGCTTTGGCGGCCATTTCCGAGAAGACCATCGCGGCAACGGCGGCGTCTTTGTCGCGAGCGTGCGTTCCGACGAGGAAACCGTAGGATTCTTCCATACCCATCACAAATTTTTCAGGACCGTGCTCTTCGATCGCACCGCCAATGTACTTGAATCCGACGAGCAGATCGCGGATCGTCAGGATCCCGTAAGCATCAGCGATCTTCTTAAGCATCGGCGTCGTGACAAGCGTTTCAACGACGTAATGCGACGGGGTGAGCTTGCCTTCCGCCTTCATTTCGGAAAGGAGGTACTCCGCCATGAGCGCGCCGATCTGATTTCCGGTGAGCGTTTTCCACTCCGCGTTCGGCTCGTAAGTCAACGGAGCTGCAACACCAAGACGGTCGGAGTCTGGGTCAGTCGCCAAGATGAGGTCAATGTTTCCCTGCTTTTTGGCATCTTCGATGATGATGTCAAAGACTGCGGGATTTTCTGGATTGGAAACGTGGTTCGGCACATTCGGAAAATCACCGGACGGTTCTGCGTGCGGGCCAAAAAGCTGAACGTTTTTGAACCCAGCCCCGTCAAGTGCCGGCAAAACGCAGCTGCTCCCCACACCGTGAAGCGGAGAATAGATGATGTTCAGGTCTCGCGGTCCCGATTTACTGACGGAGAGGACGGCCTTGATGAACGCTCCGTCCACTTCCTCCTGGCAGTATTCGACGTCGCCGGCTTCCAGAGCCTGCGCAAAATCAGACGTCTTGACCGTCTGCATCGCCATGACGTTTTCGATGATCTTCGCATCGTGCGGCGGGAGGACCTGACCGCCGGTGGACCAGTAGACTTTCACCGCATTGTCGCTCGGCGGATTATGGCTTGCCGTGACCATGATGCCGCAGTCGCATTTTTTGTATCGGACCATAAAGGACATTTCCGGCGTGCTTCGGTAACCGTCGAGAAACCAGACTTTGAAACCGTTGGCGACCATGATCCCGGCACAGAGTTCGGCAAATTCACGAGAACGGTGACGAGTGTCGTAGGCGATCGCGCAAGACGGACGGCGGTCGGAGCCGATCGACTTCAGATACTCAAGCACGTAGGAGGCAAGTCCCTGAGCGCTTTCGCCGATGGTAACGTCATTGATGACGTTCGTACCGACGGGAAACATTCTGCCGCGCCGGCCGCCGGTACCGAACGGGATGACCGTCCAGAAAGCGTCGTCGAGTGCTTTCCACTCTTCATCAGCCGTGAGTTTTTCGATTATTTCCGCAAATTTTGCGTACTGCGGAGCCGTGAGCCAGAGACGGATGTTCTCCAGCGCAGATTCGGTAATATGTTTTTCAGCCGCTGCGTTCTGCAAAGCGGCCAGCGTTTTCGAAAAGTCAGCCATTCGGTCCCCCTCGTTTCCGGAGTAAAAACCAAAAAAATAAAAATCGAAAATAAAATCAGGAAAAGGTTTCGTTTAAAGTTCGTTCTTCAAGAACTCCTCGACCCATTTTATGCCGTCAGTGTATTCCATGAATTCACCATCCAGCTGAGCCTTTCGGATCTTGCGGAGGAGCGCCCCCATCGGTTTTCCAGGCTGGACCCCAAAACGAAACAGATCGCGTCCAAAAATGATCTGAGGCGGCTGATGGTCGCAGATCCCCAGTTCTTCCGCGATCTGCGCCCAATTTTCGTAGTGGATCTCTCCTTGCGGAGCATGCAGGCCGCAGCCGTCTCTGTCAGCCGAAACGAGCGCGTGCCAGAGTCGGAATGAGACCGGCGACAGCGCGACCGAAAGATGCCGAACGCTGGCAGGAGATGCCGGATGGTGGAAATGCCATCCGTGAGCAGCGACGAGCGAGCGGACAGTCTTGGAAACGATCAGCGGGGCACGCAGATTCAGGAAAAAGTCAAATGCCATTCTGGCACCAACTTCCGCGTGTCCCGGCATGGAGATCTTGCCGTTTTCGTCTTTTTTCCAAGTTGCCGGCTTGCCGATGTCGTGAACCAGCGCGGAAAACATGAGGCAGAGGCGATCCTGTACCGAAAAGTTTGCCTTCTCCGCGATCTTCGCCGCAGAAATGCAGACTTTGCGCGTGTGCTCCCAGACATTTCCTTCCGGGTGGACTTCCGGATCCTGCTCGGTCTGCGTCATGGCGAAAAGTTCCGGAAAACATTCCAGCCAGCCGGTCTCCCGCAGGACGTCCAGTCCTTTTTCCGGATATTTGCCTTTCAACGCCCACTTTTCCCACTCCGTGTAGAGACGCTCACAGGAAAGAGTCTTAAATTCCGGAAGGACCCTTCGGCAAAAATCGACCGTACGCGGTTCCATCGAAAATCCGAAACGTGCGGCAAACTGCATTCCGCGCAGCACACGGAGCGGATCTTCACAAAATGCTTCCGTCGGAGCACGCAGTATCCCGCGTTTCAAGTCTCCCAGACCATCGAACGGGTCGCAAAACGTTCCGTCAAGCCGCATTCCGATCGCGTTGATGGTAAAATCGCGCCGGGACGCCGCTTCCTGAAAGGTCATGGAGGAATCTGCGACGACTTCAAAGGCTTTGTGTCCGACGCCAGTCTTTCGCTCACGCCGCGGTATCGCCAGATCGATCTCATTGTCGATCTTCACCACGCTGAAACTCTGCCCGACCTGATCCACGCGAAAATAGGGACGCAGCGTGTTGGCGATCTGCTGGTAATCCAGACCGTAGATCTCCAGGTCCATGTCCTTTGAGGGGATCCCGAGAATATGGTCACGTACAAAACCGCCGACAAACAGGACATCAGTCGCACCGGCGTCACGCAGGAGTTCATTGATCCGAATGATTTTAGGGTCAAAATGCAAGTCGTTCATGGGGTAATTTCTAAGGTATTCTAAAAAAATAGTTAAGGTCCATCTTCAGCAAAACTCAAACACCAACTCAAATGCCAGTCATCAGTCTGCGAGCCAGTGCGACAGCTGCGTTCGCATTGTCACTGTATCCGTTTGCTCCGATCTCATCCGCATATGCCTGAGTCACAGGCGCACCGCCGACCATGACCCGAACGGATCCGCGCATTCCAGCTGTTTCCAGAGCTTCGATCGTTTTTTTCATAGCAGGCATGGTCGTCGTCAGAAGCGCAGACATGCAGAGGATGTCCGCCTGATTATCCTGAAGCGCTTTCAGGAACTTTTCCGGCGCGACATTCGTCCCCAGATCGATGACCTGAAAACCGGCGCCTTCGAGCATCGAGGCAACGAGGTTCTTGCCAATGTCGTGCATGTCTCCCATGACGGTCCCAATGACGATCTTTCCCATGGGCTCCGTTCCGCTCGCGGCCAGCATCGGGGAAAGCAGCGCAAGAGATTCCTTCATCGCACGCGCCGCGATCATGAGCTGGGGAACAAAAAACTGGTGCGCTTCAAAACGGCGTCCCGCTTCGTCCATTGCCGGGATCATCGAATCAGTGATGATGTCGTGAGGACAAACGCCGGCGTCCAGCGCGTCTTGGACGAATTTTTTAGCGTCAACGTTTTTTCCAGTCAAAATCGCGTTAAAGATGTCGGGGTTCATTTCCGCCATGGTGTGTGGAGTTCCTTTCGATCTGATCTGCTGATCATTCAAGGCAGGAAAAAATGGCTCCGGTCTCAAAACGGCTTGAGTGTCCGAGAGTATTCCTGCCTTTCCATTTACTTTCTTTTAACTCATCCGGCCGCTTTTTCCAAGAGAAGCGCCTTTGCCTGTTCAAGCCATCCGGCACGCTCTTCAGGCGAGCTCATGATGACGGACGCAAAATTGATCCGCGTGAGATCATCAACGCCGACCGTCTTGAAAACGATGTTTTTCCAGAGATTTTCGAGCGGGTCACCGTTGACGCTCACCTCGATATCCTGCGGCGTGTTGCCGGTCGTGAAGACGATCCCCTTGCGTCCCTCGAGCTTCCGAACTGGACCGTCTGCAGTGAAGGCGTAGCAAAAACCCTGACGCACGACCCGGTCGATCCACCCTTTCAGTATCGCAGGAGGCATCCCCCACCAGTTGGGATGAACGATGACGTAAAGGTCCGCGTCCAGCACCTCCTGAATGTCAGCTCGGATCTGACCGGTAACTTCTTCGAGCGGAAGTTCCAATTCTTCCTGCGTCAAAATAGGATCGAATTTTTCTGCGTAAAGGTCCCGGAGCGTCACTTCCCAGCCTGCGGCAGTCAGCGTTTCCTTTGCAAGGCCGGCCAGTGCATGACAGAAGCTGCCCTCGGACTTCTGATGCGCCAAAACGACGAGTGCTTTCATGGTTTTCCTCCTGACAGAATTGTGTCTTGGGTCTCTTTAAATTTACGCCAGTTTTATTATAGCAGAATTCGAAATAAAAAAAATGGTCCCCGAGGCATTTTCTTGGTAAATTTCATAAAATTTCCGATTTCTTTCTGGCAGAGTTTTCCTAAATGTATTTTTCGACTCTTCCGGAAAGTGCATACCGATCCAGGTTCCGATCTCACCACAGAGAACACAAAAGAGACTCAGACTCACACTGAAAAGAAAGAAAAGAGGAAAAAAGGCAGTGAACGTACCTTGACACGAATTTCACGGAAAACACGAAAAGCAGCAGACGCACTTTCAGGAAAACGCAAAAAATTTCCCAAAAAACTTTTTAAACGACACGATATTTGCAATATATCTAGCATAACGCGAAAGCGGATCCCCATGAGATCTTCATCGTTTGTCCCCAAAGACGGTGGAAATCCAAATCGACTGAAGTTTTCCCCACTTCAGTCACCGAATAAAAAACCTGCGTTCTCGCGCCCTGAAGTGTTTTTTATTCTTTTTCAGGTGGTTCAGCGGCTTTCCCCCAAAGGTCGCTGGTTTTTGGGAAATTTGATCGGCTTTATTGCTTTTTATCGGTCTTTTTTCCACCCCCCAACCGCCTTTTTTATGAGCAGACAGGCCCCCAACTGTCTGCTCATTTTTTGTCACTACACCAGAGGAAGAGATCTCTGTTTCCGCTTTTGGTATTTTGAAATACACATGTCAAATGTGCTGCATTCTTTCAGTTTTTCTAAAATTTCAAACAGCGGAGTGTTGCATTTTAGTGCATCAAAATAAAACACTGTAGCAAAATGATACACTTCAGGATCGTGTATGGGACTCTGTGGGAAAAAGAAATTTAGAAAGAATTTCACGTTCCTTCCATTTTTTTCTCGAGTTCCTCAAATTTTTTCTTCCATTTTTTCCCGCCAAATTCCGGATGAAGGATCCGCAGTGTACGGAGCAGCCGAGCGGCCAGTTTTTCTTCTCCAAGTTCCCACTGCAGACGAATGATCCAATACTTGGCTTCAAACCACTCGGAAGAGTGATCCGGCACATGCTTTTCGATCCGACGCCACTGTTCGAGAGCTTTTTGCTTCTCCTCCGTCTTTTTGTTCTTTTCTTCTGCCGTTCTTTCTTCCGCGGTTCCGTCCATTTCTGTTTTTTCAGCCAGAAGACGTCCCCAGGTCAATTGAACTTCCAGACGGTTAGGAAATTTGTTCGCGATCTTTTCGTAAAACGGAAATGCTTCTTCATGTTTTCCGCTGTAAAGGAGTGCATGTGCGCCGATCTGCTCAACTTCATCCCGGATCTCCGGCGGAAATGCCTCGAGGTACGGTCTCATGGAATCAAAGAGCTGGATCTCCTTTTGAATGATCTGGTTCTGAAGTGCGTTTTTCGATGCAATTTCCGATCTCTCAAAATTCTCCGATCTCTCCAAGTTTTCCGCGTCGCAA
This sequence comes from Thermoguttaceae bacterium, assembly GCA_017403345.1. Lineage (GTDB taxonomy): Bacteria > Planctomycetota > Planctomycetia > Pirellulales > Thermoguttaceae > RGIG3701. Next base: position 2,781 of record JAFQOH010000003.1, on the reverse strand, counting down.
GTTTCCGCGTCGCAAGTTTCCGCGTCGCAAGTTTCCGCGTCGCAAGTTTCCGCGTCACAAGTTTCCGCGCCGCAAGTTTCAGAGTCGCGAGTCGGCATCTGTTCCAGTTTCGCATGCAGGCGATTCAAACGCAAGAGAAACGGTACGGTCTCTAGGCAGTGGACCTCGGAGGAGGGAAGCGTTCTGCTCCATTGGATCGCGGAAAAAAGAGCCTGCGGATAGTCTGACGACGCATTCTTCTCGAGCATTTCAAGGTAAAGACGCCAGGTCTGAAAGCATGAATCCGTCGTTTTTCTGTAGGAAGGGTCATCTGTCGGCGTATTTGCGGCGAGGATCATCGAAACGTCAACGCATTCCGCGTAGTTTCCCCGGATCCGAGTCACATTTTCGAGCTGATGGAGCCAGTCAAGGAATTTTGGATCCTTTTTTCCAAAGAGCTGAAAATGCTCCATGAGGAGGAGCTGGTAAGCGTCGAGTCTCGCATTGAGCGTTTCGTTCAGCTTTCCACCGGAACTGCGGAGTTCCTGTGAAACGCATTCTGCCAGAATCGCAGCGGCGCGGGAGTGGTTCTGCACGGCATTTGGATCTTCCGGAAACGTGACGGCCATGCGCCGGAACCAGGTGACAGCGTCGGCTTTTTTGCCGTTTCGGTAAAGCATCGTTCCCGCCATTTCCGCAGCGTGAAGCGCCGTTTCCGTTTCTTCTTGCGAGAGCGCGGCTTTCCAGAGCCTTTCGCAGGCGGCGACGGCGTCCGGGTCGAAATTCACGCACGCATTTTCCGCAGCGAGTTTCAAAAAAGAAAGATTCTGATTTTCGCCGGCATTTTTCAGCATTCCGTTGAACAGGATCTCGGCCCGCAAGACCCACCACGGAGCACTTTTAGCCCGGATCGTGTTGAGGATCTCCAGAGATTCGTCCCGAAGTTTTTGAGCCGCGTCATTTTCTTTTTCGGAAATGCCGGTGTCTGTCCCATTTTCAGAAGCGGGTACATCGGAGGCATTTTCGCCATTTTTCATCGCCGCGCTCCACTGCGCAAGCCAAAATTCCAGGATCGCGCAGTCCAGTTCACCGTTGACTCCCAGTATGTCGGCATGCAGCTCCGTCCGAACGGTCTCCATCGCCAGCGCAAGGTCTTCTTTTGCCAAAGTAAACCGGATCTTCTCCGCAAGCAGTTCCATTCGGATGCTTTCCGGCATCGCGGAACGCTGGGAGTCCAGCATTTCGATCCGGTCCCGGGCATTTTCAAGGTCTTTCACGAGCCGAAGGCAGCGGATCTCCTCGATCCGTGCACTCCAGTAGAGAGCAGACCCCGATGGGATCATCGTCAGACTTCGGGCGTGAGACTGGGCTTCTTTCAGAGAATTGATCCGGTCCAGCGAATCTTCCGGGTAGGTCAGCGCCTGGAGCTGGCAGGCAAGCAAAAGCTGAAATTCCAGATTTTGCCGCATGGATTCCAACTCCCAGAGAGAAAGTCCATTTTCGTCAAAACGTGAGGCGGTCTGGACCGTTTCGGCATCAGAGGAACGTTTTTTGGAGGACGAAGAACGCGATCTTCTTTTTTTCGCAGCCAAACTGGAGGGCGTACCGACCGTCCCTTCCTGTGCGATCGCCAAAACGAGTTTTTCCCGCTGGACGCCGATCTCATGAAAAAGCCGTATCGCCTCCCGGATCCGCTGCCGAGCCTCCTCCATTCCGGTCTGCGGATCCAATGCAAAACGAGCCTCCATTTCCGCACGCCGTGCCTGCGCAAAAAGTCCGACGGCATACTGAAAGTCAAGCGCCAGAAGCCACGGACATTCCGGGTAAGTTTTCCGAAAATCTTCGTAAAGACGCCGGCATTGCGCGTCAAGCTCCTTTTTTTCCGGCATGGGAGCACAAAGAGCTTTTTCCTGAAGCACACGGATCAGCTCCACGGTCATTTCCGTCTGAACGGCAGGTGAAATGGAATCCATCGCAAGCCGTTCCCGACAGTGAAGCTCCGCAAGCCGAAACAGTCCGCGTTTCAAAAGTTCCTCAAGAAAGAGACTGTCCGGGGAAATATTTTGCCGGATCTTCTCACCTTCCGCAGGTTCCGAGGCGGCCAGCGGCTGTAAACCGGGGAGATCGAAACGATTTTCTTCCAAAACGTCTCCCGCCAGAACGGCAAGCGTCCCCAAAAACAGTCTGGGAAGCATTTCCGGGAAAGTTCCGGAAGCCATTCCAAACGCGGTCAAAGCAAGAAATTTTCGGGGGATCCGTGATTTTGAATTCATGCGTCAACCTCAAACTTTTTCCGGTTTCTCAATGGCGAACTGGATCTTCTCAAACCCGTTCCGTTTGCCTGCCGAGTAGAGCTGGATGACGTTTTCCAGCGGAACATTCGGGTCGATGTCGAGGATCAAAGGTACGTCGGCACATTCTTCCGCAAGCGCACGCAGCATGGCGTCAAGCTGAGAAAACGCCTCGATCCGATTACCGTAGATCTCCCACCATGGAGCCTCCTCGTAGTGGATCAGAACGACGATCTCCTCAAAATCCTGGAGCTCCGGCGGAAGCTCGAACGTCTGCATCTGCTCAGACGGCTGATTCCCGAAAAGTGCCTGGATCGGCGTCGGAAGCAGTTTCTCCGGCATCTGGAACGTCGAGGTACAGATGAAGAAGATCAAGAGCTGAAAGATCACGTCGATCATCGGCGTCATCTGGAGTTCCAGCGAATTTTCATTTTGTGCAGGGGATCTGTACTTCATGGTTTTTTCAAGTCCGACGGGGCGGAAATGCTTTGGTTTTGGTTTTGGTGTTGGT